>JANWJO010000039.1 GCA_025449435.1 Chloroflexota bacterium
CACCAACTCAGATGGTGGCTGCTCTTCCACCGAAACCTGCGCGTCGGTGATGCCACGATCCATCAGCAAGCGCATCAGGTTATCGTTGTCGGCCTTATACGTGGTGAAGGTGCCTTCGTTGGTCTGCACGACGATCTTGTTGCCGCTCGTCACCATGCGATCGGAGGTGATGCCGCTCTTTACATCCTTTTGGACGTAGCCGAGCACTTCGCTGATCGGCTTGGTGGTCGATTGCGAGTTCGTCTGGAACAGGCCAAAGAGGATGGCCATGACGGCGACGAGGATGATGAGATAGACAAAGCTATTGCGGAGCCACTTGGCGTCCATGTATCCCCTCCGGAAAGGCACGCGGACCCCACGAACGCCGGAAAATTGTGCGCGCCGTGAGACAAACGCTGGCTATCGCGCCTCCACCAAGAGTATAGCGCATCACCCGATGCCAACCTTACCGGAACCCAAGGGGCGGACATACCTGGCTAACACATCGCTACAACGCGGTGAAAGTGACATGCTCCGGACTGGTGGCAGCACTTAGTTGATGATCAAAACCGGCGTACCGAGCGGCGTCCATGCCGACAGGAAATTGATCGTCGCCAGTTGCGTATTCACACAACCGTGCGAGCCTGCACGCACGGTGCCATCAGGATCCAGGTGCGGCAAGTTGGTACCTGGCCCGTAGTATGGCCGCCACGGCGCATCGTGGATGTAATAGCCGCCCCACAGAAACTCCATGGCGTAGTGCGTGGGAGAATCGGGATACCAAAACGGTGACCCGGCCGGCCACGGTGAAATGAACTTAAAGTTTGGGATCTTGCTAAAAACCGAGTACGAGCCGGGAGGCGTCGGCTTATCCGGCGCTCCGGTTGTAATATCCACGTCGAGCACCGACTTCGCGCCTTCGTACGCCCAGAGATGCTGGCGGCTCAACGAGATGCTAATTGACTTACCTGAGCCCGTTGGCCCGGGGATGGGACCCGGTGGCAGCGCCACAGCCGACGCCGGTTGCAACACCGGTTGCACAAACGTGACCAGGCCGGAATACACCCAACCCCAACCTTGGGGCGAACTGATGTTGTACCAGAGCGGGTTATTTGGCGCGAGTTCCTCACCTGGGGAATAGCCCACCACCGACACCGGCGTGTTCACCGGGATACTGGCTTGCACCGCGATCTCGGATGTTGGCGCACCAAACAGGTACGCGTAAGCGTAGCCAACACCGCCGGACGAGATCCAGCCGGTCCACGGCTGGTTGCTGCCCGCCGTGTACGTGCTCGTGTAGCCGGAATTGTTTTGAACGATGGAAGTATCGGCCCAAGCCGGCGCAGCCATGGCGGCACCGGCGAGGGCAACTGGCAACCCAGCCAGGACCTTCAGTGCTTCGCGCCGCAACATACGGGTACGCTCCAATCGTTGACTACCAGCCTTAAGCTGGCATGAGTGCGTGTACGCACCTGATGACCTGCCATCATCCAGCGGTTCTACCCATAACGTGAACCCGGCCACCTCCGAGCCCGCCTCATCGTAGCAGTATTAGGCTACCACTATTACCCACGAGTATATAAATTGTATTGGCCTGGCCACATCCGCGTTGCGACCCGGACGAAATTCCTAACGAACAAGGGGCGGGAAGGGAACGATCTCACCCCTACCCCTCCCTTAACCCTACGCCCCAAGGGCACTCGCCAGTGGAGAGGGGAACACGTATGTCGGGGCCGACCCTACTTGCGGAATACCTCTAAACACGAGACCAAGCGGCGAACGCCCACGGCGGTCGCGATTCCCTCGGTGAGTCAAGTGGCGAGCGACTCCAAGTCGGGGCTCTCTACCTCCACGATCAGGTCGTAGGGGCCGGTACAGGCGTGGACCGCCGTGATCTTAGAATCAGCGAGCTCCATCTGATCGAGCTCTTCCATCAGGTCCTTAAGGCGGGCCTGTTCTGCCTCCACCAATACAAAAGCCTTGATGCCAGCGGCCATCGCCGACTCCCGTTCTCTGTGCGCATCGCCAGGCGCGCGCTGGCTGTGGCCATGTTAGCGCACGAGCGGTTGCTGGATCGCCGTGCCCATGGGCAATAGCTCTGGGTGGAACGCAGCCGTTCGCCGCAAGAAGGCGCCGGTATACGATGAGCGATGGCTGGCCACGATGGTTGGGGTGCCGGCAACGACCAGGTAGCCGCCCGCGTCGCCACCTTCTGGACCAAGGTCTATCACGTGGTCGGCGACGCCGATGACATCCAAATTGTGCTCGATCATGATGACGGTGTTGCCACGGTCCACCAGGCGATGCAAGATGGCTAGCAGCCGTTGCACGTCAAACGCGTGGAGTCCGGTGGTGGGCTCATCCAAGATATATAAGGTCGTGCCGGCGTCACGCTTGCATAACTCAGAGGCCAGTTTGAGGCGTTGCGCTTCCCCGCGCGACAGCGTGGGTACCGGCTGCCCGAGCTGCAAGTAATCCAGCCCCACGTCCATGAGGACTTGCAGTGTGTCGTTGACCGTGCTGAGGTGGGAGAAGAACGGCAAGGCATCACGCACCGTCATGTCGAGGACGTCGGCAATGGATTTGCCACGGTACAACACCTGCAGCGTTTGTGGGTTATACCGCCTGCCCTTGCAGTCTTCGCACGGCACTGTGACATCGGCGAGAAAGTGCATCGGCACCTCCAGCTCACCCGCTCCGCCGCAGGTGCGGCACATCCCTGCAGCGTCGTTGAAGCTGAACCGGCCCTTGGAATACCCACGCACGCGCGCTTCCGGCAGTTCGGCGAAATAGTCGCGGATAGTATCGAAAATGCCGGTGTAGGTAGCTGCATTGGAGCGTGACGAGCGCCCGACTGATTTTTGGTCAACTGTCACGACGTTAGTGAACGGCTCGAAGCCCGTGAGCGCAGCTGTTGCGCTGGTCGCACGGGGGTTGCGGGTCACCAAGGCGTCCAGGGCAGGTCCCAGCACGCTGCCGACCAGCGTGGATTTGCCCGACCCGGACACGCCGGTGACGACGGTCAACCGGCCGATAGGGAACGATACATCGATGTGTTTCAGATTGTGCAGATGAGCATCGAGCACGGTGAGGGTCTGTAACTGGAGCGGCCGGTCGCGCCGGTTGACCGACACATAGTCGCCCCGCAAGTACTTGCCGGTGAGCGAAGTTGGGTGCCGTTTGAGCTCGTCGAGCGTGCCATCGACGACGATATAGCCACCTTCGCGGCCAGCGCCGGGACCCATATCGATCAAGTGATCGGCAGCCTCCATAGCAGCCGCATCGTGCTCCACCACCACCACTGTGTTGCCGAGGTCACGAAGCTTGCGCAGGCTGTTGAGCAATTGGTCGAGGTCGCGCGGGTGTAGGCCGACCGACGGCTCATCGAGCACATACAGCACGCCGACGAGCTTAGAGCCAATCTGGGTGGCAAGGCGGACACGCTGCGCTTCGCCACCGGATAGCGACGACGAGGGGCGGTCAAGCGTCAGATAGCCCAGCCCAACGTCACGCAGGAAGCCGAGGCGCTCGCGCACTTCCTTCAGCGGCTGCGCGGCGATGGGCGCGAGGCTGGGTCCGAACGTGAGCGTACGGAAGAATTCATCGGCGTGCTCCACCGTGAGGGCCGTGGCGTCCGCAATGCGCAAACCACCAACCGTCACGTTGCGCGGGACTGGTTGCAAGCGCGCCCCGTTACATGCGCGGCAGGTACTCTCCGCTACGAACTGGTCGAACCAGGAGCCGCTCGTCTGCTTACTCGTACCGTGCACACGAATCAGGTAGGGGATCAACCCCTCCCAGGTGAGACGCGTCGGTTTGGTGGTGGTGCCCTTCTTTGCTGGTCGCCGTCCGGATCCAGTGTATGTCACCTGAGGCAACGTCTTGTCGCCTGTGCCATACATCAACGCGTCAATCTGCTCCGGCGACCACTCGTTGAGCGGGGCACCAGACATCACATCCAAAAACCGGGTCAGGCTTTCCAGCTTAGAAAATAGCACTGGGTCGCCGCCGTACCCTGGCATGTGCAACATCGGGATAGCACCGGAGAATAGGCCAAAATTGGGCCGCGCGATGAGGAGCGACGGCTGCAGATACTTCTTGACGCCGAGTCCAGCACATTCCGGGCACGCTCCGGTGGCGCTGTTGAACGAAAAGTGACGTGGCGTAATCTCATCGTCCAAGCTGAAGCCGCACTTGCGGCAGGAAATTTGCTGGCTGAAGTGCCGCACCTCGCCGTTGCTGAGCAAGACGACGAGCTGGCCACCGCCCTTGGCCAGTGCAAGTTCGATGGCATCGCCTAGACGGCCACGATTGTCGCTGGCAGCCTCCGTTGCATCGACCACCAGGCTCCAGGGTCCAGCGTCGAAGCCCAGTGCACCGGCCTCATCCAGTGATGCGATGCCTTTGCCGGATCGCAACCGCCGGAAGCCTTCGCGGCGCAGTTGTTCAAGTGCTCGTGTGAACTCCGTGGCATCGCTTAGTTCCAGCGGTGCCAGCACCGTGACGTTGCCGGTGTCAGCGGCAAGAACAGTGTCCACCATCTGGCTGGAGGTGAGCGCCGCCAACTCTGTGCCGCAGGTAGGGCAATGGGGCTGCCCGCAGCGCGCCCACAAGAGCCGGAAGTAGTCGAACACCTCAGTTTGCGTTGCCACGGTAGACCGAGGACTTTGCGAACGGGTTTCCTGATCGATGGCGATGGCTGGCGCTAGCCCCTCCACCTTGGTGACATCAGCTGCATCCATCCGGCCAAGGAACTGGCGAGCGTAGGCGGACAGGCACTCGACGAACCGGCGCTGCCCTTCCGCGAACAAGGTGTCGAGCGCCAAACTGGATTTGCCCGATCCGCTCAGGCCAGTGATCACCGTGAGCTTGTCCTTCGGGATCACGGCGTCGATGTTTTTCAGGTTATGTTTGCGCGCGCCACGGATGACCAGGCCATCGGTTGGGTAGGCATCCTCGACCGTCTCGTGCAGCACGCCGTTCAATGCCACTTTGCCGTTGGTGTTCCCCGCGTGTTGCCGGTAAGACGTGTCGATAGCACCGTCCACGGCCTGGCGGTGCTGGGGATACAGTTCTTGCAGCATCTTGCCCGTGTAGGAGGTGGGGATGGCCGCCACCTGCTCCGGCGTGCCTTCGGCCACGATCTCACCGCCACCGGCGCCGCCCTCCGGACCCAGGTCAATCAGCCAGTCGCAGGAGTTGATCACATCCGGGTTATGCTCGATCACCACCACCGTGTTGCCGGCATCGACCAGGCGCTGTAGTACGTCGAGCAGGTTGCACACGTCGGCCACGTGCAACCCTGTGGTGGGCTCATCCAAGATGTAGAAGGTGCGGCCGGTGGCCGGCCTGCC
>JANWJO010000040.1 GCA_025449435.1 Chloroflexota bacterium
CTTCGGCCCGACCATATCGAATATCTTCTTCATCAGCTCATAGGATTCGATGTTGATGGTCCAGCGCGGGATCTTACAGATCTCGGCGACCACGCTCTCGGTCAGCCAGTCACCCGGCTTGTACCAGACCGTGTTGGTGACATTCTTGACCTGGTAGGTCATGCCGATGCCAGGCGCCACCAGAAACAGCAGGTTGATGGTGACGTCCTTATTAGCAGGCGGCGGCTCGCGGTAGGTGCCGTTGACCTGATTCGGGTGCGGCGCGCCGGTCAGGACGGTCATACGTATCCGCCACCACCGCGCAGTGGTCGTTCGAGCGTGTCGCGCTCCTGCCATACACCGTGGTCGAGCACGCGAATGATGCGGACGTCACTCAGCAAATAGCCCTTCAAGATGTCAGGCTTATGCTTGTCCAAAAACTCGACCGGGTAGTCACCAACCCCCAGGATCGCCACCTCAGACCGATCATCAATGAACCAAATTGGGAACGACCCGAAGCGCTCGGTCAACGCCAGCGCCATATCAGCAGGTGCTTTGCCTTCAGTAATGTCCCAAGCCTTGGTCAGCATATGGTTGGGCCAGATGTAATTGATATCGGGGTAGCGCGCGACCAGATCCCAGGCATGCTGCGTCCAGGCTGAAGGCGTATGCGCCTGCAGCGCGCGCGGGACCAAGGTGAGCACAACCGCCGCCGCACTGGTCGCCAGGAACTCGCGTCGATGCATCATCAACTCCTCAACCACGCCCGGTCACTTCGACCGCCGCCTGATCCAATTGCGCGATCAAGTCGGGCTCGCTGACCACCGTCGCCTCACGGCCGCCATACGGCACCCAACCCCACAGCCGATACCAGGTCTCGTCGCGGATGGCGTAGTAGTGGTCGCGATACTTGTAGAGAGCTGGGTTAGGGAAGTCGTCGGGGTAGAGCACCGCGTCAGTACACTCCCAGGCCGCGGCTGAGCTTGATCAGCTCTTTGTGCAGGCGCTCCAGCAGCTCCGTGTGGATACCCGCAAGCTCCACAATTTTGTCCAGCCGCGCCTCGATAACGGTGATGCGGACGCGATCTTCCTGCGCCGCTCGCTGCACCGCCTCGTCGCGTTCGGTCATTGCGGCTTCTGCTGCGGTTACAAGCTAGTATGATGTTCCAGCAAAGCGGCGATGATGCCAAGCAGGCCAACAGGTTCAGGTGGTGTCAATACCTGTTTGACGCTGACCAGGTCGACGGCGATGCCGACATTCTGGTGCGCGCCGACGTCCTGCACCTCGATAGTGTGCACACCAGCCGACGCCTGCACCTGCACATTGAAGGTCTCGAACTGATTGTAGTTAACCACCCCTGGATGACCGTAATGCCCCTTGGTAGTGAAGTCAGCCGTGCTGATGTCCTCGATGGTCTTGCCATCGAACTTGATCAGCAGATGATCGTTAGGGCTGGTGACCTGCCCATTGATGTTCTCGACCGCCGCATCAACCGACACACTCAGCGTTGACTTGCCGTTATGCGAACCAAATAAACCAAAGAACGGCTCAGGCCGCGGCGGCACGATGAACGGCTGCGTAATGTCAATCGAGCCAGGCGACGCCTGCGAGTCGATCCAGTGCGTACCGTCAATCGAGGTAAGGCTACCTGTAGGCGGCGTCGGGAACGGATACGGCGATTGCACGATCTCGACCGCCGCCGAACCGGGCGCATTGATCCATCCGACTGGACGCACCGTGGTCTCGAATTGCCCAGGATTGAGCGGCGGCACCTCGTCTTCGAACGACGGATTGAGCAGCAGCTCTCGGCCCAGCACGGTTACTGGCGGTGGCGTTATCTCAGGTGGCTGGATCGGTGGATGCTCGGGCAGCATCGGATATTCTGGCAGCATCGGCGGCTGCATCGGATAGTTATTGTGCATGATAGACCCACTCACACTTGTGTATCTTGGGTGGTCATCGGCACGTCGCCGCGCTGGCGCTGGTCATCGGTCACTTCTTCGCCGTGCACACCGTCAGCCCAGGAAACTTCTTGGCGTAGCTGCTCGACACGTACTGGCCGGTCGTGGCGTCGCGGCAGACCTGCTTCTTGGCGGCCAGCGCCGGGGACATCCCCAGCGCCAGCAGCACAACGATGCTCAACGCGCGGATCACGCGGTGACCTCCAAGCGCTCCTGCGCCTTGGCTTCCTCGGCGGTCTTCGGCGCCGCCGGAAGCTGCAGCACGGTGGCGGTCTGCCCGGTCGCCAAGTTGGTGAGCTTGACGATCTGGCCGTCAGGCAATTCCAGCGCGTCGTGATGCGTGTGCACGACCTCGATGTCGACCTGACGGAAGCGGGCGGTGCGGTGCTCGGTCGGCTTGTCGCGCCAAGCCATCAGGCCGGTGCCCGACTGCGTGATAACCTCGTCGAACGCCAGCTCGGTGCCTGGCAGCACGCACACCACCTCTTGCCGCTTGTCGCCTTCGGCAGCGGCATCGACGAAACCGATGCTGGATGTGAACCGGTTCACCACCAACTTGTCGCCGACCTTGGCAGGCCGCGAAGCGAGATGCTTAAGGCTGTAATCGCACATGGCTTCTACTCCTCTCGGTTAACGGTCCTGGCTGGCGCGCTTCATCTTGGTCTGCAAGTCGCGCATCACCAAATCTCTGACATAGGCGATGTCGGTGCGCGCCACCGTGACCTCGATGCTCGCCCGCGTCGAGCTGCGCTCCAACTCGACGCCGGTCTCGTCCAGGCGGTCGAGCAAACGGCAAATGGCCCTGACGTCCAACATCGCACGGCTCCCGTTATTTGAGCTTGGTCACCTCGTAGGCGAAGTCGCGCCACTCCACCGCCTTACCCTTGTTGTTGGTGCGGTGATGCTGGCGCTCGAACTTGTGCACCGCGATGTAGCCGTCACGATGCATCCGCTGCAGCTCGTCGCGCAACAGCTCCAGCAGCGCCTGGTACTTGCTGGCGCCGCGGTCGTTCGGGCTCATCTTGTCGCAACGGGCGATGTCGTAGTCGAAGTTGCCGACATAGGCGACCATCTTCTCGCCCACCGACAGCGCGTGAATCTTAGACAAAGTCAGCATAGCCGTCACCACCTCCATCCGCGATGCCAGCCCCAGCCGAAGCCGTGGCCCCAACGATGTCCCCAACCCCAGCCACCGCCGCGACCCCAGCGATTCCAGCCGATGCCTGCGGGCGCCGCATAGACGTGGCGGTAGGCGTAGTTCGGGGCGGTGTACGGGTAGCCATAGAACGCGGGCCGCGTCGCCGCCACGTACGGGATACGATGATAGGGACGGGCGCCATGGTAGGCGCCGTAACGATACGCGCGGCGCACCTGCCGGTAATCGCGCCGAACCGCGCGGCGGGTGGCCACTCTGGCGCGCCGATAGGTGACGAACGCCTCAGCCTTGCTCACCGTCAGTTGCGGCCAGGAGGAAGATGGCGATGACGACAGCGACAGCGGTAGCGATGCACACGTCGCGGTCAATAGCGCAGCACATAAGATCAAACATGGTCGCATGGTCGGTCTCCCTTTTACGCTCATGGCGCCACCCGCGCCAGCAGCGGCGGCGCCAGCTTGCTCAGGTCCTGTGCCTGCGGCTGCTTCGCCCATACCCAAGCATACGCCTCAGTCAGGCTGATCTGATAGCGCCAAGTCAGCCACAACGCCGCGGTCAGCGGCGAATAGGTCAGCGCGGTGGCGCAATGGATCAGCACGTCGTTGTACTGCGGCCAAACGTTGATAATGATCCGCTCCACCTTCACCAGCTGGTCATTCGACACCATACCATTGCTGGCGGTGCACACCGGAATCCAGGTGCAACGTTGGTCGTCGGTATGGCTTTGTACGCCGACGTTGATACAGGTGCATCCCAAGCTGCGGCGGGCGCGGTCGCAGCTCGCGTTGGTGCCGATCCACAGCCGTGGCACGATCTCGACGCCGCCAGGCAACTGGATGGTCATTGGTTTCCCTCGGTGGCGTCCAGCACACAGTCGTGCGGCATTTCCTGCACGAACAAGCTGGCGCCGTTGGATAGGTAGATGCGGCTCCTGGCGTCGGGGTCGGCCTCGCCTGGGATCACCGCATGCGCGGCGATGACGTTGATGGCGCGCACCAGCAAAGGCTTGCCGTCGGCCATGGTCAGGCAGATGACGTCGTCCAGCTCACACCGCCAGATCAGCGCGCGGACGGACGTGATGCTTGCGCAGCGCCTGCAACAGGCGGTCGCGCTGACGCCAGGGCGGGCGCTCCATACTCTTGTCGCCTTCGCTGTTGCGCCACTTATACGGCGGCAGCGGCGCGGTGAAGACACTGGGGCGGCCGTCGAACGGCTCGATATCGGGGGGTTTGCGTAATTTCAGCTCGGTAAGCTCGGAAAGCACCGTCATACCCTTCACTCTCCCGTGGCTTGGCGCAGGACGTAGAGCCGCAGCGCCGACGACAGATTCGGCTGATCGCGGGTGCGGTCGATCTCCAGGATTAGCTCAGCCACCGGAATCTGCCTATCGGCGGCGATGCGCTTGAGCCGCTGCCAAAACGGCTCTTCCAGGCTGACCGAGGTTTGCCGCCCTGCGAATGCCACCGAACGCTTGCGCACTGGCGTATACGGTAGGTCGCTGGACACGGCGGCTTAGCGCCACCTCCCGCCCGTCAATCCCGCGGCCTATCGCGCGCGGAACAAGCGATGCACATACCAATAATCACTCCGACCATCAGCACAAAGAGGTCCATAAAGATCTGCTGATTCACTAGATGACCGACGAGAAAGTCACCGGGAGCAGGTGCACCGGCGTGATGTCGGTCTGCGCCCACCACTCCGCCTCGTAGACGACGAAGATGGCGCCTGGGCTAGCCGCCGCCAGGGTGCGCGCAGCGTTCTGCGCATCGGCCAAGGTGAAGAACACGGTGCCGCCGCCATGCGTGGGCGCGTCGCTGTCGCCGTAACCGATGGTAGTGGGCGCGCTGAGCACCCCATGATCATGCGGGTCAGTCGGGTCCAGCGGCGGGGCGTAGCCCGCCACGATCCAATGCCGCGGGACGCTGGTCATGTCAGCGTCCGCGCATCCGATGCCACGCCCAGCAGGCGCGACACAGGCAACGGAACTTGAGGCGGGCGTCCCAGCCTAGCGGCTGGCCGGTGGCCTCACAGCTCCAGTCCTTGTGGCTGGCAGCCAGCACCTGCACGGCATGCTCCTGGCCGTCGACGTAAAGCTTAGCGGTGCGGGCGTAGAACTCCATCAGTGCAGCACCAAGGGGATGAACTCCCACTCCAACGCGGTTTCAGTGGCCACGTCGGGTTCCTGCAGCACCACCACGCGGCCGACCCGCCCGTCGGGAGCGATCCAAACGTCGGGGTCGGTGTCAGGGAATGGACACCGACCTCCGGTCTGCTCCAGGTAGTGGCGAATCAGCTCGTGCAATTTAACAGCAAAGGCTAGAGGTTTGCCCTGCAGCCCTTAGAGCGGATTGACCTGCGGCGCGTTCGGGTCGGGTGTCGGAGGCGTCTGCGTGGTGTTGGCGGTGACGGCAGCGGCAAGCTCGGCGGCCGACGTATTGAGCTTGGAGGCGAGGTCGGTGAGCGCCGCCGTGTCGTTGCTGGCGACCGCGTCGGTGATCTGCTTGGCCAGCCCCTGAATCAGGGTGACGGCCGACTGTTCAAGGTTCTGGGTCTGCTGTACGGCGGCAGTAAGGTCGTCAAGGGCGGACATCTGCATAGCCTCCTGGGCTGAAAGTTTGGTGAGACTTGCTTGGGTGGTCGCTTGCCCGCTCTGCATCGACGTTTGTAGAGCGGTTTGCAATGCTACCATACTCGCCGTACGATTTGATAGCGCGTTGACGCCCGCCATCAGCGCGTTGACGTTCATCTGCATAGAGGCAAGTTGATTCATCAGGCTGTTGTAGTCGCGTTGCGTCCAGATGTAGACGCCGCCGATATTGGCGCCGACCTTGGCGCCAACCTTCTTTTCCTCCACGGCGCCGACCTTGGCGCCGACTTTCTCCACAACTTTCTTTTTCGTGGCCACCTCAGGCGGCCGCCTTCTTTTGGGCATAGACAAACACATGGTTGCCGCAGGCCATACACCGCCAGGTGGTTTTGGTGACCTGCGCGGCCCAATCCACCTCCATGCGCATGCGACGGGTCTCGGTGTCGCCGCACTGATCGCAGCGCGGCGGCCGGTTACGCCATTTCCAACTCTGCTGCTTGACGCTCATGGCCGCAAGCCTTTTTTGGTCTGCTCGGCCCAGTGGTAGCTTGGATCGTCGCGCCAATCCGGCAGATCTAGCGTCTGCAAACGCAGGGCATGGAACCGACGAATGGCCTCGGGCGTCGTGCGCGTGCGAAGCTGCTCCGCCAACGTCGCAAGCTGCGCCTCGATGGCGGCCTGCTTAGCGGAAGCAGTGGGCAAATCGGGGGTGGGTGCTGGCCCAATGCCGCGAAACGTAGTGACCATCGCTCGCCCTCACACAGCCGCGGTACTCGTATTCCCAAGCGGCGTAGCCCGCGGCGCCCGCCCCTGCCACCACCAGGGGGGCGCAGCCGCCGCTAGTCAGCAGCAACAACGCCATCAACGTCCCGATGCGCAGCATGCGGCCTCCAGATGTCGCAGTAGCGACACAGCACGTAGATGATGAACGGCTTCAAGTCGCAGTCACGCCGCTTCGGATTGGTATAGAGCCGCGCCCGCTTCACCGGCATGAATCCGGTATCGGCGCACATGCCGCAACGCACCAGCGCCCCAGCCTGGCTGACCAGCAGCCGCATCAATCGTCATCCGGTCGGTCGAAAGGACGTCACGTTGCTCGCGGAACCCCCGTCGCGGCGACCGCCTTCGAGCAGGTCGTGCAGCATGCGCTCCAGGCACAAGGCCATCTGCTCATACTCCTCGACCACCCGCAGCATGCGCTCTTTGCACTCGGGAACGGAGCCCATGCTATCGGCCAGCGCCTGCATCTCTTCGGCCCGCAAGCGCCAGTAAACGGGCTTAAATCTGAAGTCCATCGTCCGCGGCATGCGAATGACTCCGTTGCCACCCTGTCCACCAACCCTTGAGCGGCATGTTACTTCCAGCGCCGAGACAGGGGAAGCGCGGGCTGTGGCTCGTGATCGGCCTGGCGCTCCAGATCCTGCGCCAGGCGTTCGTAATCGTCGGCCAAGCCGTACATGATTCGTCTGGCGTCGGTGCCCCACAAACCGTCAGCGATGGTGCGGGACTCCTCCGCACGCAAGCGCCAGAAGCGCGCTCGATGCAACAGGTCGTTAATCATGTTAAAGGTCTCCTCGGTTGATCACTCTGCCCAGCAATTCGCTAGTGCTGTGGCCAGCACCCAACACGCCCGCCTTTCTGTCTCCCCGCTTAGTTCGTTTACTTAACTGCCCAGTACGGCTGACCAATCCGCCTTGCCGGTGGTCAGATAGTTGCTCAATGCGTGTGCCGCCTGCTCGACCGTGACGACGGACACGGACATTCTTTCTAGCGACCGGAGTGCGCTGCGTTCATTCTGCTCAACAAACAGCAGGTCAGACAGCTGCGGGTCCCAACCTTTGGGATGATTCCAGATAATGCGGCCATCGCCACGCATCCAACCGCCGTGGTACCGGCTATACTGATCGCCGAAGTCACTGCCGTACTCCCGGTCGGCCCAACCACCGATGCAGCGGGCGCAACCATTAAAGACATTCATGTCAAACAGCTTCTGCTTTTTGCGCGACGCCTGCATGTA
>JANWJO010000041.1 GCA_025449435.1 Chloroflexota bacterium
TCTGGAAAATCATGCCGATGAGGCGGTTGCGCACGCGAGCCAGCTGGCGTACCGTGAGGTTGCTCACCAGCACACCGTCAAGCCAGTAGTTGCCCGCATTGGGCCGGTCGAGGCAACCAAGCAGGTTGAGGAAAGTGGACTTGCCAGAGCCCGACGGCCCCATCACGGCAACAAGCTCCCCGCGCTGCACTTCGAGGTCTACACCGCGCAGGGCGTGAACCTGGCCACCATTGGCCATATACACCCTAGTCAACCCCGCTACACGGATGCGCATCTGGTTATCCACAGCGACGACTCATTGGCTGCATGCTCTGCCCCTTCCTTTCCAGCGCTCGTTATGGTCCGGTGACGCCCGTAATCACCCGATCCCCCGATTGGAGACCTGAGACGATTTCTGTGCGCGTGCCATCACTCAGCCCGGTCTGCACATTCACTCGTACCGGTGTGCCGTTGCGTAACACGAGCACTGACGTGCTACTTCCACTGGCAGGTGTGACTGTTACCTCAGGGACGTTCGATGGGCTCGCTTGCGCAAAAGTGAGCGCGACGCTGGGGATGACGATGACATCGTTCCGGGAAGCGGTGATGATGCTCACGACTGCCGTCATACCTGGCAACAGGCGCGCGGTGGTCGTGTCGATCGTGCAGGTGACGTCGTAGCTCACGACGTTATTGCTCGTGCTCCCCAGTGGCTGGACCGCCGCGACTCTGCCGGTGAATTGCTGGTCAGGAAAGGCGTTGAGCGTGTAGCGAACCGGCAGTCCCGGGACGACCTGGGCCATATCGGCCTCGTTCACCTGCGCAACTACCTGCAACGCGTGCAAATCGGTGAGCACGATGAACGCCGTGGTGGACGCGTTGCTGTTCGTACTGCTGCTGGTGCCATCGGCGCCGCCGCTCACATACTGGCCGGCGATGTCGTTCACCTGGGCCACGGTGGCATCAATGGGTGACTCCAGCGTGGCGTCCGCGAGGTTGCCCTGCGCGGTCGCCAGTGCCGCCTTGGCCCCGTTGAGCTGTGCCTGCGCAGCGGCGATGGCAGCCGGTGTGGGAGGAGCCGACGCCTGCTCCAGACTAGCCTCGGCGGCGTGCTGCTGTGCTTGGGCCTGGTCGAGTTGTTGCTGCGCTTGCTGGATGGCGGCGCTGCCTTGCGCCTGTGCGCTGCTGAACGCGTCGTGAGCGGCCGTCAAGGCTGCCGTCGCTTGTTCAATTTGCTGCTGGCTAGCAGCGAGTGATTGCTGCGCTTTGGCTGCATTGGTGGTTTGGGCATCCTGTGCGGCTCGCAGCGCTCCCTGCGCCTGCCCGAGTTGGGCCTGCGCGGCGCTCATGCTGCCCTGATATTTGGCTTGGTTGGCTTTCAGTGCTGCCTTGGCTGTGGCCAGTGCAGCCGCTGCTGCATCAACCGTTGCTGACGCACTGGCCGACGCAATTTGCTGCTGCGCTGCTGTTATGGCCTGCTGGGCTTGTTGCTCTGCTTGCTGGGCGGCTACCGCCGCTTGATCCACACCGGTTTGGGCGGTGTTGACGGCCGCGTCGCCCGCCTTGCACGCGGTGCTTGTCGCACTCTGGCCACATGCACCATCGCGAGTGACCTGAGCGGTTAAGAGGGCATTACGGGCCGCGGCCAGTTGTTGGGCCTGCATCGCTGCCGAGACCGGCGCCGCCTGCTGGGCGTGCGTGAGCGCTTGGGTGGCTGCCTGTTCGGCGAGCACCTGATTGGCACGAGCGTCATCAAGGGCAGTCGACGCATTGGTCACTGCCACCTGGTCGGAAGCGGTATCGGCTGCCACTTGTTGTTGCAGTGCTGCGATGGCGGCTTGGGCAGCGGTAACAGCCGCCTGAGCATTGGCGACGTTCGTTGCGTCGGCCCTGGCCGACGCGGCTTGTTGCGCCTGATTGGTGTGCAGCGCCTGTTGCGCGGCTGTCACAGCCAGGCTGGCATTCGCGACGCTGTGTTGAGCAGTTGCCAGGGTAGCCGCGCTGGTGTGCTGGACTTCCGCTACGGTGTGCTCAGCATCCACTCGGGCCGCCGTTGCCGTGTCGACAGCGGCCCGAGCTACCGCGATCGCACCAGCAGTTGGGCCGGCTTGTGCTTGCTGCAGGATGGCCGTTTGTTGATCGACAGTGGCTTGGGCCGCATCGACGGCGTGCTTCAGATCAGACGTGGATTCGCGCGCCAATACCTGACCGGCCGTTACGTTATCGCCGGCTTTCACCAACACCGCTGTGAGCTGACCGGAGTTCTTGAAGGTAAGCGGGATCGACGCCGCCGTGCTCACGGGGCCTGTGGCGGAGACGGTCGCCGACAGGCTGCCGCGCACCGCGGGGATCGCGGTGTACACCACTCCAGATGGCGACTGGGAGCGGACGTGGTAGAGATATCCGCCGCCCCCCAACACGATTATGGCGACGGCGGCAACGAGTCCAGCCTTCCAGGGAAGGGCGGATGGCCGTTCGGCTAGCAGCTGCTCGTCCAGCACGCGCTCGCTTCCCCTCTCCATGGATCTCACCACGCTTTCGGCGCACTGGATGAGGATCGGGGCTGGCGCGTCAAGAACCTATGTAGAGGTGATGTGCTTTGGGTGTGGAAGGATTGCGACTAGCGACGTGCGAGTTGTGGTCCAGTGCTGGCCTGAGCGAGTGGCAAAGTGAACCGGAAGGTGCTGCCAGCGCCCACGATGCTCTCCACTGAGACGTGGCCCCCTTGCTGCTCGACCAGCTGGCGTACGATGGCTAACCCTAAGCCACTCCCACCAGTAGCCCGGCTGCGTGACGGATCAACACGATAGAAGCGCTCGAACACACTGGGCAAGTGCTCAGGAGGGATGCCCGCCCCGGTGTCGGCCACCTCAACGGTGATGCATTCGCTGGCACGTGCCCGTAACGTCACCTGGCCGCCATCCGGGGTATAGGTGATGGCGTTCTGGAGTAGGTTGCGGAGGACCTGACCCACGCGGCCGGCATCTGCGAGTGCGGGAGGTAGGGCATTTGGTGCCTCGACGTTGATGGAGACGCCGCGTGCCTGCGCTTGTGGCGCTACAATCGCGGCAGCCTGTTCGAGCGTTTGAACCACATCGACAGGCAGGCATTCCAGCGCAACCTGGCCCGCCTCAGCCTGAGCCAGGTCTTGTAGGTCGTCGACGAGCCGGGTGAGCAGCAGCGTTTCGTCCTGCAGCACACGCAGCACTGGTGGCGACAGCCGCACGACGCCATCCTGGATGGCTTCTAGATAGCCTCGAATGTTGGTCAGTGGCGTGCGCAAATCGTGGGCGACATCGCCCAGCATGGTGCGGCGCAACCGTTCGGCGTGCGCCACGCTGTCAGCCATCGCGTTGAACGCGTGCGCCAGTGAGCCAAGCTCATCGGTGGTACGGACCGTGACGCGCTGATCGAGGTGACCGCGCTCCATCTGCAGGGCGGCTCGGGTGAGCGCCTGCACGGGCTGCAAAATGCGCGCCGAGAGGATGGAGGCGAGGAAGATAGCTACCGCGCCGCCGAGCAGCGTAGCGATCAGCAAGGTTTTGCTCAGCGATCCGATGAACTGGTCCTCTGGGCTGCCGGCGGTGTTGAGCGCCACACGCACCACACCCACCGGGCTATACACAAAGTCTGCTTTGATGTTCGGGTCTAGCTGTGGCACTGGGTTAGCGAACACCACGATTGCAGGTGGGCCGATGGCCGGGGCGAGGGGTCGGGCACTGTCCGGCGCGCTGGGAGCTTGGCACGGCGTCGATGGATCTCCCGGCTGCGCGCACTTGACCTGCTGCCCGATGAGCTGGTGATCAGAGTCGGCCAGCACCGTCTGACCCTGGATGAACACCACCCGGCGATTGTTCGCCGCGGCGAGCTGATCGACGAGTTGCTGTACGGCAGTGGGATCGGAAGTCTGGCGGTATAACGTCAGCAACTTACCCATGGCCAGTTGATCTTGCTTATCAACGCCGATGACGTAGTGTTGAAAGCCCGACACCGTGGTTTGCTGCGCGGTGAAGGCCACAGCGCCAATAGCAACCACGAGCACAATGGCAAAGGTGCCCAGGATGCGCACACGCAAGCTGGACCTACGCACCCGGTACCTCAAAACGGTAGCCCACGCCGAACACCGTGTGAAGATAGGCTGGCCCCCCGGCCTTGTCGAGCTTCCGGCGCAGATTCATGAGGTGTACGTCTATGGTGCGCTCCGTGCCATCGTAGGTGGCGCTAAAGACACGATCCAGCAACCGTTCGCGGCTGAACACCCGGCCAGGAGACTGTGCCAGGACCATGAGCAGCCGGAACTCCGTGGGCGTGAGCGCCAGGGGCGCCCCGCTGATGCACGCCTCGTGCCGTCCAGCGTCCACCGTCAGCGCACCGTAAGTCAGCACCGGCGGATCATCGTCGCCTGGCTGCCCGGCCCGGCGCAGCACCACGCGCACGCGCGCCACTAACTCGCGCGGGCTGAATGGCTTGACGACGTAGTCGTCGGCGCCCAGGTCGAGGCCGAGCAGTTTGTCCTCCTCACTGGCGCGGGCCGTCACCATAATGATGGGGATGCGCGATTCGGCGCGCAGCACCCGGCACACATCCAAGCCGTCGATCTTGGGCAGCATGAGATCCAGCACGACCAAGTGCAGACGGTTCACTCGTGACAGGTCTATGGCCTCGCGCCCGTCGCGCGCCACAATCACGCGATAGTGATCGTGCAGCAAATACCGGCTGATGAGTTCGGCCGTGATAGGGTCATCTTCCGCCACAAGAATGGTGTGCGTCATCATCCCAGAGTGTAGCGAGCGCGCTGTTAGGATCTGGTAAAGAGCGTGCCGTTGCGCGGGGTCGAAGCCGCGTACCGTCGCCGCACCGCGGTGGCCGCACGACTACCGAGCAGGCACGGAGCCTACCCCTACGAGGCGTCATCGCCATTGCACGCCCACGCACAGCCCGTCATTTCCCCCAACGCTGGTGCATGGTGGGCAGTTGTAGCAATTTGGTCTGCTACATGGCAATTGGATCGCGCAGCAAGCGCATGGTCACCGGTCCCCAGGTGCGGGAAGCCAGGAAGGTGGCGGCGAACATGCTTGCCCAATTTACCCGTACCCAGCGCATCGCCAAACCGATCTCTTAGGCACATAGGCATGTTACGCAGGGATCTCCCCCGCCATCCCCTCGTGGGTGACAATGTTGCCCTAGAGGAACGCTGCGACAACCACAGACTGGACATGCCACGAGGCTGTCTCCCACTAGGGGGGAAGGGGACGGCAGGGGAGGGCGTGCCCACACCTGGCGTGTGTGGGCCGTGCGGCTCATCACAGTGGGTAGACGGGGACGGAGCAGTCACACCTGAGGCAGCTCCGCCGTGTGATGCACGGCTGTGCGCTGGCGTGCCGCCGTTCCTCACCTGTGCCCAAACACAGCTGGCCGTCTGTGCAGCTGGGGAAGACCCCCTGCATAAGATGCGCATTTGCGTAAGAAATGGCGACAACGAACCACCACACTCGAAGGCATACGACCAGCGAAGCCAGCACCGCTCCTCGGGATTGAGCGTGTACCACGCGCCCCTACCCTAGGGGGCGGGCCCCGTGCCTGCCCCGGTGTCTGCCGGACAATGTCCTACCCGAGTCCGAGCAGCGATCCCAACCCAAACACGTAGCCAGGGGTCGATACGGCGTGCCTCACCGCGAGTAGCACACCGGGCATGAATGACACCCGGTTCATGGAATCGTGCTTGATCGTAAGCACCTCGCCCGGCCCGCCGAACAGCACTTCCTGATGGGCCACCAACCCTTGCAGCCGGATGCTGTGCAGATGCACACCGTCAACGCTGCCGCCACGGGTACCTTCGATCAGCTGCTTGGTCACCGTGGTTTCGTTGAATGGCTGGCCGCGCGCCGCTGCCATCGCTCGTGCGGTGGCCAGCGCGGTGCCCGATGGTGCGTCGGCTTTGCCCTCGTGATGCAGCTCGATGACCTCGGCCCAGTTGAAGTGGCGCGCAGCGATCGTGGCGAAATGGCCAGCCAGCACCGCGCCGATGGCGAAGTTGGGCGCCACCACGCAGCCCACCGCGTGCGCCTGGCTGAGGGAGCGAAACGTCGCGAGCACTTCGGCCGGCATGCCCGTGGTGCCGGTGACGAGCGCGATGCCTCGGGACAGTGTGTCGGTGCCGACCCGTTCGCCCACCTCAGCAACGGTGAAATCCACCACGCACTGGGGCGGCGACGCTAGTCGCTCCAGCAACTGTGTAAGGTCAGGCGCAACCGGCACCGATGTGCTGCCGGCGCTGAGCATGCTGTCACCCGAGCGCGTCAGGACTCCCAGGAGGTGCATGCCGGGGTCGCGCAGGATAGCCTGGACGGTTTCGCTGCCCATGCGGCCGCCAGCGCCGCTGACCACCACGCCGATGCGATCAGCCATGGCGCTACCTCAGTCCAGGTTCTTGATGATGAGGTCACCGAACTCGGAACACTTCACCTCGCGAGCGCCGTCCATGCCGCGCGCCAGATCATAGGTCACCGTCTTTTGGGCGATGGTGCGTTCCATGGCCGACACGATGGCCGTTGCTGCGTCTTTCCAGCCGATGTAGTCGAGCAGCATGACGCCCGAAAGGATGACCGAGCCCGGGTTGACGCGATCGAGGTTGGCGTAACGGGGCGCCGTGCCGTGGGTGGCCTCGAACAAGGCGGCATAGTCGCTGATGTTGGCGCCGGGCGCAATGCCGATGCCGCCCACCTGGGCTGCCAGCGCATCTGATATATAGTCGCCGTTGAGGTTGGGCGTAGCGATCACGTCGTAGTCTTCTGGGCGCAGGAGGATGCGCTGGAACATGATGTCGGCGATGACGTCCTTGAGCACGATCTTGCCCTCGGGGGCTTTGCCGTCGTACTTGTCCCACACCTCTTGCTCGGCGATGACGGTGCCGGCAAACTCTTCGCGCGCCAGCTCATAGCCCCACTCGCGAAAGGCCCCCTCGGTGTACTTTTGGATATTGCCCTTGTGCATCATGGTGACGCTCTTGCGGTGGTTGTCGATGGCGTACTGGATCGCCTTACGGATCAGCCGCTTGCTGCCAAAGATGGACATGGGCTTGATGCCAATGCCAGAGTCGGCGCGAACCTCGACGCCCATCTCGTCCTTGAGCCAGGCGATCACTTTGGCAGCTTCCGGGCTGCCTTCTTTCCACTCAATGCCGGCGTACACATCCTCGGTGTTCTCGCGGAAGATGACCATATCGGTCTTCTCAGGGTGCTTGAGCGGGCTGGGCACTCCGGGATAGAAGCGCACGGGCCGCACACAGGCATACAGGTCAAGGCGTTGCCGGAGGGTGACGTTGAGGCTGCGAATGCCGCCGCCGACGGGCGTAGTGAGCGGGCCCTTAATCGATACCAGGTAGGTTTCCAGCGCTTCGAGCGTCTGGTCAGGAAGCCACTCCCCATACGTGTTATTGGCCTTTTCGCCAGCGAACACCTCATACCAGTGGAGACGCCGCTGGCCTTTGGACACGTGGTCAACAGCGGCATCTAGCACGCGCACGCTGGCTCGCCAGATGTCGGGCCCAGTGCCATCGCCCTCGATGAACGGGATGATCGGGTCGTTGGGTACCACCAGTTTGCCTTCGCGTCCGGTGATCGGCGTGCCACTCGCAGGTGCGGCCCAGCGTGCTACGGCCATGTGTCAACCTCTCAACTACATTGATACCTAATAGTTCACGGCGACGGCCAGTACAACGGCTATAGGCGCGCTTGTACCAAACCTGGAATCTGCTCGATGGTGTCGGCTACTGGCACATTGGCAGCAGCGAAGGCCTTGAGCTTGGCTTCCGGCGTGCCGAGATTGCCCGAGATGATAGCGCCGGCATGCCCCATGCGCTTGCCGGCTGGCGCCGTGCGGCCGGAGATGAAGGCGACGACGGGTTTGTTGCCGTGCGCCGCGATCCACGCCGCCGCCTCTTCCTCGGCCGCGCCGCCCACCTCGCCCAATAGCACGATGACGTGTGTTTCGGGGTCGGAATTGAACAACTGCACGACGTCGGTAAAGCTGGTGCCCACGATAGGGTCACCACCAATGCCAATGCAGGTGCTCTGGCCCAAACCAGCTTGAGACAGCAAGTTGACGACCTCATAAGTAAGCGTGCCACTGCGCGACACCAGGCCGACGTGGCCCGGCTTAAAGATGGTGGCGGGCATGATGCCAGCCTTGCCCACGCCGACGGTGGTCAACCCCGGACAGTTCGGTCCGATGAGGCGCACGCCCTTCTCTTTGACATAATGGTAGGCGCGCAAGCTATCCAGGATGGGGATGCGATCGGTGATGCACACGATCAGGCCCAAACCGGCATCGGCGGCTTCCATCACGCCCTCGGCA
>JANWJO010000042.1 GCA_025449435.1 Chloroflexota bacterium
CATCCCCAGCCCTTCCCTGGTCCCCGGGGAAGGGAGTAACCACAACCTTACGCCGCCAGAGCCAGCGCGGCGGCACAGCCGTGGCGTACGGGCACGTCAAACACGCGCCAGGTGGCAGGGCTGGTGGAGAGGTCGGGCCCGGCCACAGCCACCACGCCGTCGGGGCCGGGCTGGTGCACGCTGAAAGCGGACAGGGGCACCGTAAGGCCATCGCCACGGGCTTTCAAGTAGGCTTCCTTGCGCGTCCAGATCTGGTAGAAGGCCGGCACGCGATCACCTGAGGGCAATGCTTCGAGCGCTTGTACCTCGGCTGGGGAGAAGAAGCGCTGCGCGAGATGGTCTACGGGCATGCCCGCCCGCATCTCCTCGATGTCTACACCCACTTCACGGCCAGCGGCGAGCGCACAGAGCAACATGTCGCCACTGTGGGACACGTTGAACCGCAGCATGCTGTGTGTGGTGGGCAGTTCGGGCTTGCCGTGCGGACCGTACTCGAAGGTTATCTCTGCTGGTTCGAGGTCAAGGCAAGCAGCAAGTAAGCGGCGCAGGGTGGCGCGGCCCACCACGAAGCGCTGTGCGTACTTAGTGTCGAGGTACCGCGTGGCACGCTGGCGTTCGCTGGCGCTGAGGAACTGGCCGATCCGCTCCACTTCGGCGTTCGTGGCGCACAGCGAGTGCTCGAACAGCACGACTGCACCGGACTCAAGCGCCGGCAGGATGCCGGGCGGTTCCTGCACCTGTTTGAGCGAATGAAGGTGAAAGACGGTAACAGGCGGCACGGGGGTCACGATGTAGTCTCCATCGCTCGCTGCATGGTGGCGGTGAGCTCGGTAGCAACGTAGGACACCAACGGATTGAGCAAGAGCATCACGTGGTCGCCGGGAACAGCGTGGACATGCAACCCACCCTTGACCAGCCGTGGCCAGCCGCTGCGCGAATCGAGGATATGCAGCGGAACCGGTGAGGTGCTCGGCCAGAACAGGTCAAGGCTGCCCGGGTAGGGGCGTGGCACGTAGCGTAACCACAGATCACGCGCGGCGTCTGTTTCAGCGGCGTTCGTGATATCCCAGCCGAGTCCTCTCCCAAAGATGCGCTGCCAGAGGTAATCAAACCAGTGAGCCTGGTGGCGATGGACACGTTCGGTCACCCGCTCCTGTGCTATCACATGGCGTGTCCGTACATATTCCGGGAGATCCCGCACGCCGATGTACGGCAGCAGTTTCAGGGACATGGCCAGGCGTCGCGGCAGCGCGGCAAGGCGTGACCAGGGGAGCCAGTCGTGGCCACCCGGAGCATCCACATCGAACATCGCCAGCATGCCAACCTGCTCGCCCTGTTCATAGAACTGCTGAGCCAGCTCGTAGGCGACCGTACCACCGAAGGAATGCCCGGCCAGTAGGTAGGGGCCGTGGGGCTGCACGCGCTGTATGTCGCGCAGGTACTCTCCGGCCAGTTGCTCCACGCTGAGGCGCACACCGCTCTTGTCGAGCAATGTGCGGAACAGGGCATACACCGGTTGGTCGTTCCCGAGGTGCCGAACCAGGTGGCGCAAATACAAGTGGTGCGTGCCGGCCCCCGGGATGATGAACAGCGGCTGGCGATAGCCGTTAGGCTGCACCGGCACGATGGTGCTCGTGGCAGCCTCGGTCGCCTGGTGCTCCACCACCTCGGCGAGTGCGGCGATCGTGGGTGCGCTAAACAGCACACTGGGCGGCAGGGTCACACCCAAGCGCTGGCCCATCTCCATGAACGCGCGTGCCGCCAGCAAGGAATGGCCACCCAAATCGAAGAAGTTGTCGCGTACGCCCACGCGCTCCCTATCCAGCACAGTGGCCCAGATCTTGGCAAGCGCTCGCTCCGTGGGCGTACGTGGAGCCAGGTAGCCGGTTGCCAGTTCTGGCCGGCTGGTCTGTGGCGCGGGCAGTAGCTTGCGATCCACCTTTTTACTCGGCGTCAAGGGGTAGGCGGTGAGCCACACCACCGCGTTGGGCAGCATGAAATCGGGGAGCGTGTGCGCGGCAAACCGGCGCAGCTCGTCGGTTGGCGGGCGCCGGCCGTTGCGCGCAATGAGATAGGCCACCAACTTCTCGTCGCCTGGCACGTCCTGGCGTGCCACCACCACCGCCTCGCGCACGTCAGGGTGGCCCAGCAACACATGCTCCACTTCGCCGGTTTCGACCCGGTGTCCGCGGATCTTCACCTGCGTGTCGATGCGGCCGAGAAAATCCACCATACCTGCAGACCGGAAGCAGGCGAGATCGCCGGTGCGATATAGCCGGGCAGCCGGATCAGCGCTCCATGCGTTGGGGACGAAGCGTTCTGCTGTGAGTTCGGGCCTGCGGAGATAGCCAATGGCCAGGCCATCCCCGCCGATGCACAACTCGCCGGCGACGCCCACCGGCACGGGCTGCTGGTGGCGGTCGAGCACATACAGCTGCGTATTGGCCACAGGGGTGCCAAGTGGCGCCACGCTGGCGACATCGCCGGCGTCACAGCGCCAGAACGAGGTCCACACCGATGCTTCCGTCGGGCCGTAACAGTTGATGAGCGCCGTGTCGGGAAACATGCGGAGGTGGCGCTGCATAAGGTCGGCCGGGAGCGCCTCACCGCCCACGAACACGCGCTGCAGCGTGGAGCAACGCGCGTAACCGGGTTCGGCGATGAGCAAGCCCAGGAGCGCGGGAGACGTGTGCAGGTCGGTCACTGCGCCGCGCTGCATGTGGGCCACCATGGCGTTGGGATTGTGGGTGAGGTCCTCCGCCGGTACGGTGAGCTCGGCGCCAGTGGATAGCGTATAAAACATCTCGAACAGCGATACGTCGAAGCCCAGTGGCACTCCCTGGAGCACGCGAGCGCCCGGGCCACAGCCGAACTCCTGCGCTGCGTACTGCAGAAGGTTGGCCACGCCGCGGTGGGGAACGACTACTCCTTTGGGCTGGCCGGTCGAGCCCGACGTGTAGGTGATGTAGGCTGGCGACAGCGGATTGCTTGGCGCGTGCGGGAGTTCGGGCACCGCCCGGTCGAGGTCGCGCAGAACAGCCTCCAGGAGGACCTTGGGCGCTGCCGTAGGCGGTACCTTGTCCACGAGCGCAGCCTGAGTGAGGACGAGCGCTGGGTGAGCGTCTGCAAGCATGTAGGCTAGGCGCGCTGCGGGGTAGGTGATGTCCAGCGGCAAGTAAGCGCTGCCGGCCTTGAGCAGGGCCAGGAGGGCGATGACCACGCTGGCGGAGCGGTCCAAGCACACGGCGACCAGTGTGCCGGGGCCGGCGCCACGCTGGGCAAGGTGGCGCGCGAGCTGGTCCACGCGCTGCGCCAGTTGACTGTAGGTGAAGGTGCTGCCGGCATCGCGCAGGGCAATGCCATCTGGCGTGCGGCGTGCCTGCTGTTCCACCAGCTCGTGGATCAGCGCCGGGGGATACGGGCGCTCAGTGGCCACCCATTCGTGCAGTTGCTGCTGCAACTCGACAGGTGTGAGCATGCCCAACTGGCTAACCCGCTGCTCGGGGTGGGCAAGCATGTTGATCAACAGCGTTTGCCAGTGCTTCGCAATTTGGGCGACACGTTGCGGGGTAAACAGGTCAGTGGCATAGCTAAACCGGCCACTGATCTCTTCGGCACGGCCGTCCAACTCCAGGTAGAGATCGAACTTGGCACTGCCTGTTGTGACGTCCATCTGGGTAATCGCCCAGTCTTCTGGAGGGGGCGCTTGTGGCGGCTCCAATGTGAACGACACGTTGAACATGGGGCTCTGACCTGGCTCGCGTACAGGTTGGAAGGTCTGCACCATGCGGTCGAATGGCACACCGTCGTGCCTCACGGCGATCAGTGACTTGCGCCACAGTTGTTGAAGGAGTTCACGGACGGTGGGGTCGCCGGTAAAGTCGCCGTATACCACAATGGTGCGCAAAAAGTAGCCGAGCAAGAGGTTGAGCCCGGGCTCGTTCCGTTTCGCGTACACACTTCCAATAGGGAACGCATCCTGGCCACTGTACCGGTGCAACACGGCGAACAGCGAGCTGAGCAGAACGGTATACAGCGTGACGCTTTCTCGGCGGGCGAACTCGCGTAATGCGTTGCTCAGATCACGTCCGAGTTCGACCTTGTGTGCAGCACCGTCGTTGGAGCGGGTCTGTGGCAGCGACCTGTCGCTCGGCAGGGCGAGCACAGGGAGCGGCTGGGGTAATTCCGTGCGCCAGAATGCCAGCCCCTCCGCAATTGCGGCCTCGGACTGTTGTTGCGCTTCCCACCACGCATAGTCGGCGTATTGCACGGGCAGCGGCGACAAGGGAGAGGGTAATCCTTGCACAAAGGCCGCGTACAGCGCAGCGACTTCGTGGGCAAACAAGCCATACAGGGCGTGACCGTCGAAAATGATGTGGTGAAAGGTGAAGTACAGGCGGTGGTGGTCGGGCGCCATCCTCAGCACCAGGCACCGCCACAACGGCGCACACGTGAGGTCAAACGGGCGGCGCGCGTCGGCGGTGGCGAGCCGCTCCGCTTCAGCTTCTTGCTGCGCTGGCGGCATCTGGCTGAGGTCGGAAAAGGGCAAGGTCACGGTGTAGGGTTCCTGGATGTGCTGCACGAGCTGACCGTTGACCATGGCGATCCCGGTGCGCCACACTTCGTGGCGGCGAACGATTTCGGCGAGTACGCGCTCCATCACGTGCAGGTCGAACGGCCCGTCGCGGTGGATCGTGACCGGCTCGTTATACAGCAGCGGGTTGGGAGCGAACTGGCTGTGGAGCCACAGCTGGCGCTGACCAGCGGAGGCGTAGGGAACAGCACCATCAGGGCGGTGAGCGTAGCGCACCGGGGGCCGTTGCTCCAGAGGGGTCGCGCCGTTGCGGAGGCGCTCAAGCACGGCGCGCTTGGCCGGGGTCAGCTCTCTGGCTGCCACAGCGTTTGCCCCCCTTCCTCGCGCACCCAATTATGATGACAATGCGTCGAACGTGACGTGCAGTTCCTTCAGTCCACGTAGGCTAAGATTAGCGCGAAATTCGATGGGTGCGTCAGCCAGACGCATGTGGGGTAGCCTGGCCACGGCAGAGCCCAGGGCTATCTCCCCTTCCAGCCGCGCAAGTGGCGACCCAAAGCAGAAATGCGCGGCCCAGCCAAACGCAAGATGGCGGTTATCGCTGCGTTGGATGTCGAAGACATCTGGATCAGGAAATCGTTCGGGGTCCCGATTCGCAGCAGCCGTGAGGGCAAGTACCGTTTGGCCATGCTTGATGACCTTGCCGCCCAGCTCCATGTCTTCGGGTGCCACACGCATGGTTTGCTGGCTGGGGCTCTCGAAGCGCAACACCTCCTCGACGGCGGACGCAATCAAGTCGGGCTGGCAGCGTAGCAGCGCGAGTTGGTCGGGGTGACGCAGCAAGGTGAGGATGCCGTTGCCGATGAGGTTGGTCGTGGTCTCCTGGCCGCCTACCATGGTGAGGATGGTGTTGGCCATGACTTCAGTATCGCTCAGGATGTCGCCGTCAATATCGGTGCTCAAAAAGGCGCTGATGAGGCCACCCGCCGGGTGCCTGCGCTGTTGCTCGAAGATCCTGCTGAAATAGGCGACCATGGCGCGCACGCTCGCAGCTACTTTGTGCACACGATCGGGTTCGTGCTGAAAGTTGCCGAGCACCATGGCGAAATCCTGCGACCACTCCTTGAGTTGGGGGGCGTCGCCAAGCGGCAAACCCAGCAACTCGGCGATGACGATAGCAGGCAACTGACTGGCCAGGCCCGCCACAATATCCATACCGCCGGTGGGCAGGGCTGCATCCAGTAGGCCATCGACCAGCGTGGTGATATGGTCACGCAACCCATGAACGTGACGCGGCGTGAAGGCCTTGGTAGCAAGGCGGCGAATGCGCGTATGCGCTGGCGCATCCAAAAACAGCATCTGGCTGGCCATGAGTTCGGTGACCGGGATGAGCATTTCAAGGCCGATGGCCTGCAAGTACTCGCTGGAGGGGATGCGATTAACCGAACAGTGCTGCAACGCGGTCAAGACGTCGGCGTAGCGGGTCACCACCCAGGCGTGCAGGAATGGGTCCCAATGGACCGGGTCTTCCTCGCGCAAACGGCGATACAAGGGGTAGGGGTTGCTCAATACCGCCGGATCGAGCAGGTGATACAAGCTGAGTTCGCGTTGCCGCGTGTTGGATGGGTGCGCTGGCGTTACACGCGGGCTCACACGAGCAACTGTTCCGCTTCTGCCTCAGACATCGCCCCCACTTTTTCGAGCAAAGCCTCGTCGATGGCCTCGGCAAGGCCAGCCACGGTGGACGTGTCGAAGACGGTGTGCAAACTGAGCTTGACGTCATAGGCGTCTTGGATGCGGGCGATGAGCTGGGTGGCGAGTAGCGAATGTCCGCCCAGGTAAAAGAAGTCATCATCCACACTGACCGTGGGCACGTTGAGTAAGCTCGTCATCAGTGTTGCCAGATGCAGCTCGATCGGCGTTTCGGGAGCCCGATAGGCCGCCACACGCAACGGGCTTTCTGACGACGCGTCCGGCAGCGCCGCGCGATCCACCTTGCCATTGGACGACAGGGGCACGTGCTGGAGGCGCACGTAGGTGGTGGGCACCATGGCGTCCGGCAGCTTGCTCGCAAGATACATGCGCAGGTCAACCGGCGCCCAGGTTGCGCCAGCGTGCAGTACGACGTAGGCCACTAGGCGCATGCCCGTGGGGCCAGCATCCACCGCGCTCGTCACACAGGTGACAATATCCGGGTGCCCCTGGACGGCGGCATCAATCTCTCCCAGTTCGATGCGCTGTCCGCGTATCTTGACTTGCAGGTCGTTGCGGCCGATGAAGCTGTAGGACCCGTCGGGACGCTGGCTCACAAGGTCGCCGGTGCGGTACAGGCGTTCCCCTGGCTGGAATGGGTTGGGCACGAATCGCTCCGCAGTCAACTCGGGCTGGTTGCGATACCCTCGGGCAAGGCTGGCGCCACCGATATACAGTTCTCCTGGTTGACCGGGAGCGACTGGCTGCCGCTCTGCATCGAGCACGTGCAACTGCACACCGGTGACTGGCCAGCCGATGCCGGGCAGCGCGTAGCCATCGCCGCCAGGGGGCACCACACCAGCCGTGGTGGCGACCGTGTTTTCGGTAGGACCATAGTTATTGACGAACTGGAAGGGCAATCCCGCTGGCGGAAAACGGTGAAGGGTATCGCCCGCGGTGAGCAGGAAACGCAGTGCTGCGTTGGGCGGCCACGGCACATCGAGCAACTGCTCGCCGATTTGGGTGGGTACAAACGCCACGTTCACGCGCTGTTGCACCAGCCACGCGGCGAGCGCTTCTGGCGACAGGCGCGTATCGTTATCGGGGATCAGCAGGGTAGCGCCACGGGTGAGGTACGGCCAGATTTCAGCGACAGCCGCATCAAATCCCGGGCTGGCGATCTGAGTGGCTCGGACACCCGGCAGCACGCCATAAAAGGCGCTATGCCAGCGCGACAGGTTTAAGAGGGCGCTGTGCTCGATTTCTACCCCTTTGGGGCGGCCGGTGGAACCGGAGGTGACGATAATATAGGCAAGGTCGCTGCCAGTCACGTGGGAGGGGATGAACGGGGCGACGGGAGTAGCAAACGCCGCGTCAACCGTCGTAGCAGTCCACGGTCCGGCTGGCACGCTGGGCAACAATGCTGGCGTGGTCAGCACGACCTGGGCAGCGGCATCTTCCAGCATCGGCAGCAGGCGCCCGGCAGGCATGCCGGTGTCGAACGGCGCGTAGGCGGCGCCGGTAAGCATGACGGCATATGACGCGACGATACTGTGTAGAGAACGTGGCAGCCACAGGGCGACCACCGCTCCGCGCTGTGCCCCAGCCTGCTGGAGCGATGCCGCCAACTGCCGGGCACGCTCCTGAAGTTCGGCATACGTGATGGACTCTCCCGCGCACGCCACAGCGACGGCTTGCGGTGATGCGGCGCACTGCACGTCGAGCAGGTCCAGCACTGTGGGAGCAGCCAGCGGCATGATTAACGGAATGGCAACAGGGGAAACGGTTGTAGGGCAATCGGAGTAAGTCAGTTGGGCAGGTGCGGTGTGAGCGCTCACAAACTTCCCTCTTGCTGCGGGGTTACACGCGGCTCCCGCGTCATGTGCCCCGCCCTCTCACCCCTTGCCCTTGCCTTTCA
>JANWJO010000043.1 GCA_025449435.1 Chloroflexota bacterium
CCGGCGTGGCGCACCGGTTGCAGCCGGATTGAGACTATGGACGCCGCCACCAAAACTGCTGACGCCGCGCTGCTGACGCCGCGCCAACGCGCGGTCGCCCTCCACGTCGGGCTGTTGACAGCGAGTGCGCTGATGGTGCTGCTCGCCAGCGCGCTGGTGGCCGCCAATCCAGTCCACCTTGTGATGACCGGCAGTAACCGCACGCTCATCGTGGCCGTCGATGGTCATCAACAAACATTTCAACTGTCCCAGCCAGTGACGACCATCGTGTTTCCGGCCTACGACCCACTCAAACACGAGTATTTGGCTGATGGGTCCGACTCCACCAACAACTTCACCTACCAACAAGCGGATATCGCAGCCATTGAGGGATCGCTGTATTATCGCTTTCAAGCCGCGTTGCGCGACGAGTCCAGCCTTAGTACCTGGAGGCACCTTGCGGTACGCGAGACGCAGACCGGCATCGTGCAGGCGGTGTCCGCCCCAGCCATCTCCAGCAGTTTGTCGCTCCCCAGCACGTATCGCATTGATATCGACCTCTACCGGCCAGAAACGCCACGTTCGCTGCAACTGTTGGAAGCCGGCGGCACAGTCACGCTGACGCTCGATAGGAACAATAAGTACGTATCCATAGTCGAGGACGTCGCGGGGACGCCGTCAAACGAGCTCGCCCACTGGTTTTTCCCCGAGCAAGTTGGGCCATCCCTGGCCGAAGTGCTGTTCTTGGTGCTGCGAGCGATCGCGCTGGGCCTGGTGCTCACCATTGCTATTGGTGTGCTGGCGCTGTTCGCGCCATCACTGCCACGCTTGGCGATGTTCGAGCAGACGGGCTGGCTGATGGTGCTCGCCGCGATCGTGTGCGCCGCCGGTGCGCTCTGGACCTCATTCGCGCTCTTCGCGCGCAGCCCGCATATCCTGGACGCCGTGTCGTATGTGTTCCAAGCCCGTGTATTTGCCTCCGGAGAGCTGTCAGCGCCCGCTCCGGCCGACCCCAATCTCGTGCCCATCCCGTTCATGGTGGTTCACGCGGGCAAATGGTTCTCGCAATACCCGCCGGGTGCCGCCGCCACGCTCGCACCGTTCATGCGGGCGGGTATCCCGTGGGTGGCGGAGCCGTTGCTCGCGGCAGGGTCGGGTGCTTTGATCGTCGCGCTGGCACGCCGCCACTATGCTGTGGGCGTCGCAGCGATCACCGTGGTGCTGGTGTCCCTGTCGCCCTTTCTCTGGCTGCAGGGTGGCTCGTACCTGAGCCATGTGCCGGCACTGTTCTACGCGGTCGCCGCCACCTACGCGGCCACACGCTACGAAGGAAACTGGGAGAAGCGCTGGGCCGCGGCGGCAGCGATCATGTTGGGTTGTGCATTCCTCACCCGCGAGGTCGTGGCCGTAATTTATGGCGTCGCCATCGCGGGTCATGTGCTATGGACTGCCCGAAACGGCAAATCGCGCGATTTCGCCAGTGGGGTGACCGTCGCCATCGCGGTGGGCCTGCTGTTTGTCGCGGCCTACCTCGCCTATAACTGGCTGCAGACCGGCTCGCCCGCCACACCGCCGCGCGCGCTGTTTAGTCCGGGCGACCGGCTGGGTTTTGGCGATCACATTGGCTTTTACGGCCGCCATACCATCGCCGCAGGACTGGTCAACACTGATGAGTTGCTGACCTCATTGGGCTTTGACCTCTACGGCTGGCCGGTGCTGTTCACGCTCGCGTTCATACCACTGCCGTTTGTGTTCAAGCGAGCAACATCCTGGGACGTGCTGTATCTGGCCATCGCTGCCATGTTCGTCGGCACGTACATCGCCTACTTTTACCACGGCATCGCGTTGGGTCCGCGCTACTACTTCGAAGCGTTGCCGGCGTTCGTCCTGCTCACGGCTCGTGGCATGGCCGTCCTCGCAGGTCGGGCCGGCGACGATGCTGCAGCCTGGCGCGGCCCGCATGCGACCGGTGGCGCGAATTCCGCCGTGGTGCTACTGCTTGCGTTGCTCACTGCGTGTAACCTGACGTTCTTCCTGCCACACGTGGCGGCGGTATACCAGAACTACTCCGGCATGCCTGGCCGTGGCGGCCCTGCCCTCGGGACGTTTGTGCAGGAGGGTGTCACCGGCCGGACGGTGACCTTGCACGAAGCCGCCGTCATCGTGCCGGATTGGTGGGTGTTCGTCACGAACTTCGCGGTGCTAGACTGCCCTGAGTTGAACTGCGACACCGTGTTCATCGTTGGACCGGATGCGCCACCGAGCGCTGCGATGCTCACCGCGTTCCCTGGACGGACCTGGTACGTAGTGGAAAGTATCGACGGCACGCTACAAGCGCAAGTGTTACCCACCCCAAAGTAAGGGTGGAGTAGGTGTTCTGTGTCCCTCAAGCATCTCCAAAGTTCCCCGCCGTATTGGCCACTAGGGCTGGCTGGCCTATGCTGCCGAGTGCAGCGCCTGCAGACGATGGATGGTACGTCGCCACAGCGCGGGTGGGCAGTGGAAACGGTGGATGGTCATGCAGCACGCAGTATCTCAAGCCATGGTCGATGAGTTTGTGGCGGCGGCACACGGCAACCTCCAGCTTGTGCGGCACATGCTGGCGAGCGAATCGGCGCTTTTGTGCGGGCGTGCCAGTTGGGATGAAACGGCGCTTGGAGCAGCAGCGCACACCGCACAGGGCGAGATCGCTGAGTTCTTGCTGGTTGCTGGTGCTCCGCTCGATATTTGTACGGCAGCTTCCCTCAGCCGTGCAGCCCACATCGCGTCGATATTGCGTGCTGATCCGTCGATGGCCCGTCAGCGTGGCGCACATCAGCTGCCAACCATGTTTTACGCGGCGATTGCCGGGTCGTGTGAGGTCGCGGGGCTCCTGCACCACTATGGCGCCGATGTCAACGCGGGCGATGGCGCACCGTTGCATGGTGCTGTGCAGTTTGGCAAGGCGGACATGGTGCAATGGTTGCTGGACCACGGAGCAACGGCAGATGTGCCACGTAATGGCCAGACCCCGTTACAAGTGGCCCGCCAGCGGAACGATCAGCAGATCGTGGCCCTCTTGGAGCGCGCACCGGTCGCGACGGCACGGTAGACACGCACTGCACCGGTTGACACGCACATGAGAGTTGAGTTTCTCGGCACGGGCGGCGCCATTCCGATGCCGCGCGCGGGATGCCGCTGCCGAGTCTGCGTGGAAGCGCGCCAGCGCGGTAGGCCATATGCTCGCAACGGCCCCGGCATCTTCGTGCACGGTCCCGATCTGCTCATCGATACGTCGGAAGACGTGCGCGACGCGCTCAATCGGTCGTCGGTCAGCACCATCGGTGCCGCTACGTATTCGCACTGGCATCCAGACCACACGGCTGGATTGCGCATCTGGGAATCGCTCAACTGGGATCTGCGCGAGTGGCCGCCGCGGTCGCGCACCACGCAGGTGTACTTGCCGGCGCGTGTTGCTCTGGATTTTAAGGAGCGCGGCAGGCTGTGGGAACAGTTAAAGTACTTGCAAGGTCGTGGCATCGTCGCCATACACGTGCTGGACGAGGGTGAGGCGTTTCACCTTGGCAGCGCCACGATCCTGCCCGTTCCGCTGCACGAAATGTATGTGTATGCCTTTCTCATTGAGGACAACGGCAAGCGCATCTTCATTGCGATGGACGAGTTGCACGGGTGGCAGCCACCCGACGAGCTTGGCAAGCTAGACCTCGCCATCATCCCTAAGGGCATCGATGAGTTCGACCCGCTAATGCGCGCCCGACTCATTCCGGCGGACCATCCTGTCCTCAAATCAGAGGCCACCATGGACCAAACGCTCGAGATCGTCAGGCGGCTGGACTGCCAGCACGTGGTGATGGCGCACATCGAAGAGCTCGACCAGCAGAGCTTCGACGACCTGATCGCGCTGGAGGTCCGCCTGCAGGCCGAGGGTTCGCCGGTGCGCTTTGCCTACGATGGGATGATCCTCGACATCTAGCCCTGTTGCATGGGCGAGGCGTTGTCTACACTACATCCCCACGCGGAGGCACCTCACACCTCGCGACACGGGGATGGAACATGGTGAACACCGGCTTTCAGCACAGTGTCATCCGGCCGCAGGACTTTGATACGTTCTGGTCCGATCTTCTAGCCGAAGCAGACGGCATACCGCTGGATGCAACGCTGCGACCAGATGCGTTGCGCAGCACGCCACAGGTCGAAGTGTTCGAGATCGCCTATACCAGCCTCGACCACTTGCGCATAGCTGGCTGGTATTGCCGCCCTCGAGAGTCGTTCCGGCCACCGCCGTACCCGGCGCTGTTACTAGTGCCCGGCTACATTGCCGAACCATCGTTGCCCAAGAACTGGGCCCAACTGGGTTATGCCGCCATTGGCGTAGCGCCACGCGGCAAGCTGCGGTCCAACCGGCACTTTAATCCTGGCTATCCCAACCTCCTGGTCCACAACGTGGTCGACCGCAACACGTATGCGTATCGCGGTTTTTACATTGACGCGGCGCGAGCTGTGGATTTCGCCCTGAGCCGTCCGGAGATTGACCACACGCGCATTGGTGTTCACGGCAGCAGCCAGGGGGGCGCCCTCACGATCATCGTGTCAGCACTGCGTCCCGACCTCATCACCTGTGGAGCGGCCGGAGCGCCCTACCTGTGCGGCATGATGGACGCGGCCTCGTTGACACATTCGTACCCCTATGAGGAGATCAACGACTATCTGAGGGTGTACCCGGAACGCGCTGCAGCCATGCGGTCCACACTTAACTACTACGATGGCATCAATTTCGCGCCCAACATTCGCTGCCCGATGCTGGTGTACATTGGCCTGGAAGACGACGTGTGCCCACCGGAGACCGGATTCGCGGTGTTTGACGCCATGACGTGCCCCAAGCATCTGGACACGGCCGAAGGATGCGCGCACGACGCCGGTGCCTACTGGCAACTGAGCAAAGTCGAAGCGTTCCTGGCCGAGCACCTGCACCCCGGCTCCGCGGCAGCGATGGATGGGAGGTGAGCATGGTGACAACAACGGCACACGCGACTGACATTGCTGCTTACTGGGACGACGTTGACCGCGAACTCGCACAACTACCGGTTGCACCCACGCTGGACCATCTGCCGCTGCGCAGTACGGAGTTCTGTACGGTTTACGCACTACGCCTGACCAGCGTTGGGCCCGCGCGCATCTTTGGCTATCTCAGTGTGCCGGCGGCGCCCGGCCCGCATCCTGGGCTGTTCATCACGCCACGCTACGGCAGCGTTAACCACGTACCTCCCTACGCGGACCGCCAGCGCTATACCGTGTTGGTGCTCATGCACCGTGGGCAACGGCTGGCCGACGAGCCGTTCGCGGCGAGCTACCCTGGCCTGTTCACGCTGGGCATCGAAGACCCACAGCAGTACGTGTTCCGCGGCATCGTTGCCGATTGCTTGCGCGGGGCGGAGTTTCTGGCGAGCCACCCGTCAGTCGACACTCGTCGCATGGCAGTCACTGGCGGCGATCTGGCGGTGTTCACGGCGGCCCGACGTCCCGTGTTCAAGGCACTGGTCGCATCGGGCTTCCTCCACTACCGCCTCTTGGAGACGTGCGCGCGCACGACCGCCTACCCCTTGGAGGAGATCAACGACTGGCTCCGTTTACACCCGGCGTCACGTGAGGCGGTTGCGCGCACGGCGCAGTTGTTCGACCCAGTCCATCAGGCTTCCGGCGTGAACGCGCACACTTTACTGCCGGTGGGTGCTGCTGGGACGACCACCGGTAGCGACTGGCTGGCGCCCTTGTCCACGGCCCTGCGAGGGCCTGTCAGCACTTACGAGGTCACGCATCGTGGTGCCGTGGATCACCGCTACATCGATAGCTGGACGGCGCAGCAACTGGCTGCGGAACCCTGAACAAAGGAAGGATTTGACGCGATGACGAGTTACAGCGAGCTGGGTGTCAAGACGGCCATCAACGCAGCGGCAACTTGGACGAAGGTCGGTGGCTCCATCATGCCCGCGAGCGTGGTGGATGCCATGACGCTCGCCTCGCGCCACTTCATCGATCTGTTCGAGTTGCAGCGCAAGGTGGGTGAGCGCATCGCCGAACTCACCCACAACGAAGCGTGTTACGTCTCCTCGGGTGCAGCGGCTGGGATCACACTAGCCGTGACCGCGTGCATCGCCGGTACTGATCATCACAAGATGGAAGCCTTGCCGTACCTCGACGGCACACCGCGCAACGTGGTGGTATTCAAGGCTCAGCGCAACGCCTACGATTTTGCCGCCCGCCAAACCGGCGCCCGGCTGCGCGAGGTAGGGCCCAGTGCGCAGGAACTCGATGCTGCCATCGACCACGAAACCTGCTGTGTCCTCTGGTTCGCCAACGCTCGCTACGCCGTGGGCGACGTCACGCTGGCGGACACGGTGCGTATTGCCCATGCCAAGGACGTGCCGGTGCTGGTGGATGCTGCCGCGCAGATCCCGCCGATCAGCAACTTGTGGCACTTCACCCGTGATGAGAAAGCCGACATCGTCATCTTTAGCGGCGGCAAGGGCTTGCGCGGACCTCAGTCGAGCGGGCTGGTGCTGGGCCGGCGAGACCTCATCGAAGGCTGCCGGGCTAACGGCGCGCCCAATCATGCCATTGGCCGCCCGATGAAGGTGGGCAAAGAGGAACTCATGGGATGCCTGGCCGCCGTGGAGTGGTCACTCCAACAAGACGAAGCTGGAACCATTGACGGCTACGAGGCATCGGTGCGCATGTGGGTGGACGAACTCAATAAGTTGCCGGGTATTAAGGCCGAACGGAGCTTCCCGAGCGAAGCCGGCCAGCCCTACCCTCGTGCCGTGTTCACCATCCACGAACCGAGCCGCTGGACACGTGACGCGGTGATTGATGCGCTGTGGGAACAGAATCCACGTATCGTGGTGCACTTGTCCGGGAACGCCGTTGCGCTCAACCCCCAAACCCTTGAACCCGGTGAGGATCGGATCGTGCTCAAAGCCATCCAGCGCGTGCTGGCGAGTGAGCCGGGTGCCTAGCGACGCTGCGCTTCCTGCTCATCCCAGCTTGGCGTGCAAGAAAGCCGTGGTCCGCGACCAGGCGAGCGCCGCGGCGGCGGCGTTATACACCGACGGCCGGGAATCGTTGAAGAACGCGTGCGACGTGCCCGGGTAGGTGAAGAACTCCGCCTCACGTCCGGCCGCGCGCAGCTCCCTTTCGATGCGCTGTGCCCCGTCCGCCCCAACCCAGTCGTCGTGCTCGGCGTAATGCCCTTGAAAGGCCGCTTGGGAGCGGGAGAAATCGGTTGAGCCAGCGGGACCGGGTAGTCCGCCATAGAACGGCACAGCCGCACGCACGGTCGCTGCCTCACTCGCCGCAAGCGCCAGCGTCAGGCCGCCGCCCATGCAAAAGCCGATGACGCCGACACCCTCACTGGTGACGGCGGGCTGCGCGAGCAAGTAGTGGACCGCTCCAGCAAAGTCCTTAGTTACCTGCTGGAACTGGAGTTCCATGGCGAGCTTTTGGGCTTGGTCTGGCTCAGTTGTGGACTGGCCGTGGTAGAAATCTGGGGCCAGCGCCACGAAGCCCTCGCTGGCTAGGCGCTCAGCTACGTCCTTGATGTGCGGGACCAGCCCCCACCACTCCTGAATAACGATAACCCCTGGTCCTCTTCCAGAAGGAGGTAAGGCAAGCCAGCCCTGATCGGTGCCACCGTTGCTCGCAAATTCAACCAACTCGCCCATCGTAGTCTAGAATCCCTTTCTGTGCCTGCTATGAGGTGAGTGTACACCGTGCGCCTGGACATTGGATACGTGGCGTAAGGCATGCCTGCCTGCGCAGGCTCGTGGGAAGAGGATAGATTGCCAGCTGACGAACTGTCGCTGCAGGGCAAAGTCGCGATCGTGACCGGCTCGGCGCAGCGGATCGGGCGGGAAATCGCGATCACGCTCGCCGAGCACGGCGCTCGGGTGGTGGTGTCCGATATCCAGGATGAGAAAGGCGAGGCCGCGGCCGCTACCATCCGGACGGCTGGCGGGACGGCCACCTATGTCCACGCCGACGTCAGCAAGAACGCCGATATTCGAGCGCTGGTCGAGGGGTCAGTGAGGCACTTCGGCCGGCTGGATATCCTCGTGAACAACGCTCACTGGGAAGCGCACGGCACGGTGGTGGAGCTCAGCGAGGAGGAGTGGGACCGCAGTTTTGACGTGCTGCTCAAGGCCGCCTTTCTTGGCTGCAAGTACGCCATACCCGAGATGCGAAAAGTGGGCGGCGGCGCGATCGTCAATATCTCTTCGGTCCACGCTTTTCACGTCAGCGATCGCTACGTCACCTACGAAGCGGCCAAGGCCGGCCTGCTGCACTTCACGCGACAGGTCGCGCACGACTTCGGACCGGACAACATCAGGTGTAACGCTATCTGTCCGGGAGCGATTCCGCTGCCGGAATGGGTAGCTGCCAACCAAGCAGACCCGCATTTCCTGGACGAGTATCTGATGGGTACGCCTATCAAGCGGGCTGGGCGTCCGCGCGACATCGCCAACGCGGCCCTGTTCCTGGTCTCGGAACTGGCGAGTTGGATCACGGGAACGAGCATCACCGTGGATGGTGGCGAGTTTAATGCCTTCCCAAGTGTGTTGCGCGACCGAGCCCGCCAGTACTGGCTGGCGCACCCTGAACGCCTGGCGGTACAGCGACGTTCCCCATAGGCAGGAGACTGACGGATTCGGATGGTGCGCCGTAACCTCGTCACCCCGCAGGCCACCCAACAACATGTAGGTGTAAGTAAGGCACCTCTCTAGAAAGGCAACGCATGAAAATCACCGGACTGCGCCTGACTGAGGTCAAGGGGCGCCTGACTCACCAAGGCAGGTTTTGGGAGGAACGCCTTGTCCGTCCCATCGACGTGTATCCCGATCAGCGCGTCAAGGGCCCCGAACACATGGCGGAGATTGGTCCCGACGAGTACGCCGTGACCTCACATTTCGTGGAGGTGTTAACGGACGCCGGCGTGACCGGGCTGGGCGGGCCCATTTCGCACGAGCAGGCGTACCAGATCGATCGCTCGCTCAAGAGTGTCATCCTCGGTGAGGACCCACTCGCCATCGAGCGCATTTGGGACCGTATGTATCGCCTAGCGGTGCATGGGCGCAAAGGCGTCGTGATGCAAGCGATCAGCGCAGTGGATTGCGCCTTGTGGGACCTCAAGGCGAAGTGGGCGGGAGCCCCGGTCTATCGCTTGCTCGGTGGCCCGATGCGGGAATCACTCACCGCCTACGCTAGTGCCCTTGGGTACTCGGTCCACCCGCGTGACGCGGCACAGCGGGCCAGCGAGATCGTGGCACAAGGTTTTAAGGCCACCAAGTGGTTCTTCCGGCATGGCCCCGGCTCCGGTGCGGCTGGCATCAAGGCCAACATCGAACTGGCGCACACCTTGCGTGAGGCCGTTGGTGACGACGTTGAGGTGATGTTGGATGCCTGGATGAGTTGGGATGTGCCCTATACCCTCAACATCGCCCCCGACCTCGCCCAGATGCGGCCGCGCTGGTTGGAGGAGCCAGTACTACCGGATCGCATCGACAGCTATGCGACGTTGACGCAGCAGTTGCCGTTCCCCGTCTCCGGTGGCGAACACGAGTACACGCGCTGGGGTATGAAGCAGCTCATGGATGCCGGCGCCGGCAACGTGCTCCAACCAGACATCTATTGGGCGGGTGGGATCTCGGAGCTCCTAAAAATCCTGGCCCTCGCCTCGACCTACGATGTGCAAATCGTGCCGCACGGGCACTCCACCCCTGCAACTGCGCACGTGTTGTTTGCCCAGCCAGAGCAACTCTGCCCGTACATTGAATACCTCATCAAGTGGAATGAGGTGCACCAGTGCTTCTTCAAGAATCCCTTGCGACCGGTGAACGGCATCGTCGTGCCACCGGATGTGCCCGGAATGGGAATGGAACTCGATCCAGCCAAAGTCGAGCAACAACGCGAATTGACGTTCTGACGCAGCGTACGCGGCAACTCCAGCTCCCTTAAAGTATAGTTAACGTCCCCAGCAACCTGTGCGTTGCCGTGGGGCGAAGGCTGGCTTTGGGGGTAACCGTGCAGTTTGTCAATGATCCGTCGCCGTGGACACGGGGGGTCAACGGCGAGCTCTCTATTCAACACTTGGTGAACGTGGGAACGCTGTCCGCGGAGCAGGCGGCTCTCATGTGCCTGGCGGTGGAACACGGCGCAAGTTTGTTCACGGCAGGTGGTCCGTCTGGGGCTGGCAAGACCACGCTGGCCAATGCGTTGATGGCGCACCTGCCGGCTGGTGCGCGCATCTACGTGGTGGCCGGGAACAGCGACGAACTCAACCTGCCCACGGACACCTCACCACTCTATGTACTCGTGAGTGAGTTCAGCGACCATCCGCCGCCGATGTATGTAGCGGGCGAGCCAGCACGCCGGATCATGTCGCTCATCAACGCCGACCGGCGGGTGATCGGCACGTTGCACGCGCCGACGGTGGCGGACGCCGCCATCGAATTGCGTGACGAGTTCGGCCTGACTTCATTGCCGGAACGCTGCGCGGCCATCGTAGGGCTCATGCGGGTGACCAGGGGTGAAGTCAAGGGCTACTTCGTTGACCGGCACGATCCCACCGTTGAACGCCGGCTCGCCGGTATCGGCATCTTGACGTGCGACCGTAACGGCCTCAAATACTCAGAACTGACCTCCTGGAACGAAGAAGAACTGCGCCTGGAACCAGAATTCAGGCCGGCGGGATTACAGGCATTTGCTACCTGGCTTCGCTGGTCACCGGACGAAGCGACCAACGCGATAGCAGCGCGAGCGCGACAGCTTTCGGTTGGACAGAGGGTGTAAGGTCAGCTGGTGGGGTGAAGCATTAATGGACCCCTCATTAAGATTCCCCAAGAGGACGCCGAGTTGCTGAAAAGTTAGTGCTTTCGCCTGACCCGACCCGCATTTCCACCACGGTCTAGCCCGATGGTTACGGTGGCC
>JANWJO010000044.1 GCA_025449435.1 Chloroflexota bacterium
AGCCGGGAGTATCGACGAACACAGCGGCGCGGTGTCGCCGCTCACCCTGTTCGCCGGCAATTCCTGACGCCGTAGCGCGATTGCCGGAACCGTCCACTGCAGAGGTTGCCGGTTCCCCGGTTGGCGTCCCCCGGTTCGGTTCGCGTGCGCTGACCGGCGCCGCGTGGCTGACGCTCGCCACGGTCATCAACGGCATGGTGGGCGCGGGTGTTGGGGTATTTCTCGCTCGTACGCTGGGCCCGGAGGCGAGCGGCCAGAACGCGCTGGCGTTGGCAACCAGCGACCTGTTTGCACTGCTGGTGGGCTGGGGCGTCGAGATCTACATTGTGCAAGCTCCCAGCATGCAAGCCAAGCGCTTTGGTACGGCGCTGTCGTTGAGCATCTTGCTCAGCGTGGCCTTCTTCTTGCTGTCCTGTGGACTGTCTGCCTACTTCCTCATCGGCCAGCACAACCGGCTGGTTGCCAACTTCCTGCCGGTGCTGGCCATTCAACGCGCGTGCTTCCTCGTCGGTTGGTGCTATGCCGCCATGCTGCAACGCACCTTTCGCTTTGGCATCCTAGCCATCATTCAGGTGGTGAGCGGCATGGTGGTGCACATCGTCGCCGTGGTGGTGGCACTGGCCGGCGGTGGTCCGTGGGCCCTTATGCTGCGCGACCTGCTCGACGCTTTGATCTCGTTGGTGGGCGCAGTACTGGTCAGCGGCGTGCCTTTCCGGCTGGCGTGGGATCGCGGCGTATGGCGCGAGTTGTGGACGTTTGGCCGGGCGGTTCTCGTGGGTCAGGGCGGTGAGCTTGCCTCCAACCGGCTCGACAACATGGCATTGGGCTTCACGTGGGGCGCGACGCCGCTGGGCTATTACGCCGAGACGTTCAAGCTCGCCGATGTGGTGCGCAGAGCGAGTAGGCCAGCGCTGTCACAGGTGGCGCTGCCGGCCTATGCTCGCCTGCGAGCCGACCCTGCTCGCCTTCGCTCCGTGTTCTACCGGGTGCAGGCGCGTGGCTGGTTGGCACTCGCCCCGGCTGCTGCGATGCTGGCGTTCGTGCCCGATGCAGCAATTAGCGTGCTGTTTGGGCCGAAGTGGCTGCCTGCCGTTCCCATCGCGCGTGCGCTCGCTGTGTATGTGGCGGTCATCCCACTGTTCGATCACGTCGTGCAACTGCTGCAATCCCAGGGAAACCCAGCCGCTGTGGCGCGTGCGAAGGTCGCGCAACTCGCCGCCTTTGCCGTCGCGCTTGCCGTGCTCTTACCTCGTTTTGGCGGGCCTGGTACGGCGTTGGCGGTCGACGCTGGTGTCGTCGCCGGCTTTATCGTGGCGTTCCATGCGGCCGTGCCATATATCGGCGCTATGGGCGACGTGGTGCGCAGTTACGGCTATGCGCTCGCGGCGGCATGCGGTGCCGGGGTAGTGTGCATCTGGCCGGCTGCTGACTTGCCGCCGCTGTGGCGCCTGATCTTGCTGTGGGCCGTGTATCTGGTGCTCGCCGCCCCACTGCACTGCACCGCGCTGCTGGAGCTCGTGACGCTCATCCGCCACCATAGGTTGCCGTCCTTACCGCGAGTCGATCCGGCGGCGTCGCCCTAGCCGTTGCGCGGCTCCCACATGTGCACCAGCGCGCTATCCCAACGCAACTTGAACTCATCGCGCGCGTCATACGGATGCGACTGGAAGTTGACGACGATCAACTCCGGCGCGTGCAGCGCTTTCCAGCCGTGCATAATGCCTGGTGGTATCTGGATGAGGCGGGGGCGGTCGGTGCTGGCGAACAGCGCGTTGGCATGCAAATAGCTGGGGGAATCTGGACGCAAATCGACCAGTGAAACTTGTGCCTTGCCTCGCGTGATGACGAACTGGTCTGTATGCACTGCGTGCAAGTGCCAGCACTTCACGACACCCACGTCAGTAACGCTCTGGTACGCGTGCTCGGCGCGGATGATGCCATCACCGGCCCAGGTCGAACTCCACAGCTCGGTCAGGCTGCCCCGCCCGTCCAGGTGAACGGTCAGGTCGCGCACGAGCACGCCAGCGATGGTCACCTGCCCTGGCCGTTGCAGTTGAAACGCTTGCTGGCCCAACCAGTTTTCTGTGACGTGTTCCACCGGCTCGATTTTGGCTGCGGCCGTCATGCGGCGTTCCCCTTGCTGTGCTCATCTGGGTCCTGGCGGAACAGGACAACTGCCTGTACCATACCCGCACGGTGCCCAGCTACGAGCGCCGCTCGCCGGTGAAAGCGGTAGCACATACAGAGGATGGCAGATGGGACGGCTCACCGGCAAAGTGGCCTTGATCACCGGTGGAAGCAGCGGCATTGGTAAGGGGATTGCCCTGGGCTATGCGCGTGAAGGCGCGACCGTCGCCCTCACCAGCCGCGACATTGAGCGGGCTCGCCTTGTTGCCGGGGAGATTGCCCGAGCAGGCGGCGTGAGCCTCCCGCTGGCGGTGGACGTGCGCGATCGACAACAGGTCGATGCCGCCGTCCACGCGACCGAAGAGCGCTTTGGACGTATCGACATCCTGGTCAACAACGCTGGCAATTCCATGGTGGCGCCGTCGGAGAGCCTCACCGACGACCAGTGGCACACCACCATCGCCACGCACCTGGACGGTGCGTTCTACTGCTGCCGCGCGGCTGCTCAGGACATGCTCGAACGTGGGTCTGGCTGTATCATTAATATGGAGTCGCTGCTGACCTTTACCTCGTTTCCCATGCGCCTATCGTACTCCGCCGCCAAGGCCGGGTTGCACCAAATCACCACAACGCTAGCACTGGAGTGGGGACCGCGCGGCATCCGCGTGAATGGCATCGCGCCGGGCATCGTGCGGACCGAACTGCACCGCGCCCTGGCCGAAAGTGGCAAGCTAGACCCCAGCAAGATGCTGGCGCGCACACCGATCGGCCGCCTCGCCGAGGTCGAGGACATCGTGGGACCTGCCATCTTTCTGGCGTCCGATGAGGCTGCGTATATCACCGGGCACACCTTAGCCGTCGATGGTGGCTGGCTCACCAATGGGTACGTCTAGCGGGCAGCCCACTTAGGGGCAGGTGGCGGCCCCGGCCGTGACGCCGATAATGCGGCGAGCGGTGCTCGCCACGTTGACGGCCAGCAGCCGATCCGGGAGAGTACCGCAGCAAAAAGGAGAACGCGCCGTGCGAGCCCTATCAAGTCGGTATCTAGCTATTACGGCGAGGCATGTTCTGCGGTCAAGCAGCCTCGTGCAGCGGGTGTTCGTGCTAGCGACGCTCGTGCTAGTAACCGGTGTGCCGGTCGCGCTTGCCAACCAGCCAGCCTCGACTGTTCATGCCACGGGCATTACCGTGACGGCATCGACGACGTCCACTGCCACGAGTACGCGGGCAGCCATCGCAGCCAATCCGGCCACCATCACCAAGAAGGGAACGAGCTACGTGGTGACCTATGTGGGCTGCAGCCCTCTGGGCGATTCCACCGAGCTAGACCTTCCAGACGGCGATTACACGGTTGCGGCGGAGGTGGCCAGTGGTGCGGTGGTGACCGGCGAGGCCAGCGAAGACTCGGGGACACTGTTCCTTGACGACACACTGGCTACCTTCTGTATCGTATCCATGACCCTGACGCCACGTCCTGCGGATTCTGGCCACGGTCAGGCCCAGACGCCCAGCTCGCAAACCACAGCAACCGCAACGGCCGTTACAGCCACAAAGTCAACCAGCGGTACCTCACGCATGCCCAACGCGCTTCCACACACCGGCGCAGGTGGAGGGGCGGGGAGTTGAAGGTCAACCCCCCTGTAGTCCCCCCTTGGCGTGGGGTTCGTACCTGCTCCCCGCCCCGGGAGAACGGGGCGGGGCGGGGGGTGGGGTTGCGATCTACTCCCTTACCCCACAACGTCAATCGTGGGATACGCAGCGCCCAGGATCGGCTTGGAGTCCGCCTGGAACCAGCGCTCGATCACGGTGGAGTACACCGAGCGGAAGTCAATACTAAACTTCAGGTTGGCCTCCACCAGGTTCGTCAGGTCAGCCACGTCGCCGTACAACCCACCGCGCACAGGCGAGCCGATCATAAACAGTGGCGCTGCGGTGCCATGATCGGTGCCGTGGCTGGCGTTCTCCTGCACACGCCGCCCAAACTCGGACCACGTCATCACCACAACGTCGTTGTCGAGTTGCTGCGCGGCGAGGTCGGTGTAGAACGCGTAGACCGCGTCGTTCAACTGCTTGAGCAACTTCGGCTGCTGATTAAGTTGCTGGGAATGGGTATCAAAGCCACCGAGCACCACGTAGCCGATGCGCAAGCCGGACCCTTGCTTCATCGACGCCGCGAACAGCTTGAGTCCTTGCGCCAGTGGCGTGTTGGGATAAGGCACCGAACTTTGATATTGCACGGCGATCCGCTGCATCTCAGCGCTACTCGTGCGAGCAGAATCGGCAGTCGATTCCATGAGGGCCGCGTAAGGCGCTGGCGCGTTATACGATTGATACAGCTTCACCAGCGCATCTTCCCGAGCTGCAACGTCCTTTGGAAAGTGCGGATCGGGAAGCAGCCGGTAGGCGTTGACATTGCTAAACGCTGGCGGTGGCGTTGGCGTGCAGCACAGCGCTGGCGCCAGTTGCGGACCCAGGCTGAGCGACCCGATGGGGTGCCCGTTGCTGTCCACCTGGCCTTCCACCAGGGTGGACAGCCAACCGTTAGTTGACTTGAGCATGGGGTCGGCCGACTCCCAAATGTCCATCGCTTGGAAGTGCGACAGACTGGGGTTGTCGTAGCCGACGTTCTGCATAACTGCGACGTGGCCGGCGTCGTACAACTTCTTGATGTCGGCAAGCTGATCGTTGAGGCCCACCTGATCGCTTAGCGGCAGCACGTTCGCCTCGGGTACGCCAATCACCGGCCGGTAGTCGTGGTACTTGCCTTGGGCGTAGGGGACCACGGTGTTCAGTCCATCATTCCCGCCAGCCATCTGGATGATGATGAGCGTCTTGTTGTTGGTAGACGGCGCCGCGCCGTAGGGGCGGTCGAGCGATAGCTGGTCCAGCGCGCGGCTAAACACCGACGGCATGAATGTGCCAATGGGAATCACAGCGCCACTGGTTTGGAGCAGCTCCCGGCGAGAAATCATGCGATTCATCCTTTCCTAGGCTTCTGGTGGGCGGCGATATTCACGCAGCCAATGGAGCAACACTCAACTCAAGTGATGTTCGGGCATGGCCAGGGCCAGGTAGGCCATACCGCGCAGGCGTTCCGGCTCTGGGCCGGTGGCCGTGTTGCCAAAGTCGAGTAACGCCTGGTGTTGGGCACTACCAATCTGCCCATCCATCAGGTGCGTCACCAAGAAGTCCGCGGCACCAGCTACGGTGCTGCCAGCCTGGTTTTTTAACCACTGCTCGAACGAGCCGGCGTCGCGGAAGGAGCCTTTGGGCGCGGCCACCATCGCATTGGCAACGTTCAGACGCGCCAGCCAAGTACCGCTGTTGAGCCAGGATGTACCACCTGGCCAGCCGGCCACGTTCGGCGGGTTGAGCAATGTTTGACCCATAGCCGGCATCGGACCGGGCAGCGTTTTGCCATCGGTCACCATGTCAAACGCGCGGGCGCTGCCGATCACATAGTCCACTGGACTCTTCACGATGGCCCGATAGGCCCTGGCCGAATAGAACGCCTCCGACGTGAGGATCTGCTGCACAATCGCCTTGGTCGAGTAGTTGGACGCAAAGTAGGTCTTCGTGAGGCTTGCGAGCACCGCTGGTTCCGGGTCGTCGTAGGCGAAAAAGGAAAACAGGCGCTTGCAGAAGTATTCTGCCGTGATGGGCTGCTTCACGATGATGTCGATGATGTCGTCGCCGGTGAAGTTGCCCGTTTGCCCCAAAAACGTCTTGGGCCCGTTGTCGTGGGCGCCGATAGCAAAGGAGTAAAAGGGTGGGTTGAATACCCCGGCGACGTACTTGCCGTGGTAGCCCAACCCATAGCCGGTGAAGGCGCGGGAACTTTCCCTTACATCTTGTTCGGTGTAATTGCCCACGCCCATGGAGAACAGTTCCATGAGCTCGCGGGCGAAGTTCTCGTTGGCGTGCCCCTTGCGATTGGTCTGGAGATCGAGCCACACCATCATCGCCGGGTCTTTGGACACGCCCTTGAGCAGGGTATCGAAACTGGCAAAGGCGTTCTCGCGGAAAAAGTCGTTCTGCACGTACATCATGTCGGATTGCACTTTGGAAAGCGCCGAGGTGAGTAGCGAGTGCCAGAACAGCACCATGCGTTCTTCCAGCGGGTGCGTGGTGTACAACATGCGCAACATCCACCAGCGCTGCAGGTCGTTCCCCTTGGCAAAGTCGAGGTTGAATTGTTGCTGGAGCCCATCCACCTGAGTGTTGGGGATGGTCTCGTAGTTGAGCAACTGGTTGGTCGTGCCGGCTAGACCGTGCTGCTGGTATGTCTGAAGTTCGCTTGGCGTGGCGCCGAAGCCGGCGCGCCGCAGCAAGTGGTTCAGGCGCACATCCGCTGGAATGGCCGCCTGATTAGACGCTGGCTCAGCCTTGTACAAGACTGCCAGGAGGACGCCGACACCCAACACCGATGCCGTACCAAGGGCAGTCCGGCGCCCTATCGTGGGTTCACTGGTGTGGCTCACCGCCGGTACATCTGGTTGCGGGGTCAAATCGGGGGTGCCAGGCGTGACTCGAACCTCTGGCGAGCTAGCTTCCGGGTGCAACTGATCATCCAAGGTGTGCTCCAAACCAGATGGCCGGACGGTCAGTAGAGCGAGCCGGCCGGCGGTTTCGGTGTGCTTGGCTGCCACGAAGTGCTCGCGCCGCTACTGCGCACTCCGTACAGCCTACACTCACTTGGTGAACATGGTGTGCGACCCAACGTTAGGAATGGGTAAAGGTTGTAAGCGAAGACCCCGCGGCGAAGCGGCGCAATACGCGGAGCACCTTGGGTAGCCGGTTGGCAATCCACGCGCTGGTCCCTGTGTCGTACGCATGCTCGAGCAGCCAGTCGAGGTCCTCGAGCAACCGCCATACCACGCACGCATCCACCTGAGCGAGTTGGTCGGGGGGCAATGCACGCACCGACCGGTATCCTGCAAGGTAGTGTTCGTCGAGCCCATGCTCCTTATCAATGTCAACCTGGGTGATCCACACGCCCAGGTCGTAGGCAAACGGACCGAATCCACAATCGGCAAAGTCGATGGCTCGCACTTGGCCCTGGTGGAGCAACACGTTCCAGGGGTGAAAGTCAGCATGGATGATGCCGCTATTGGGTCCGCGAGCCGTGAGTGCAGATGCGTCATCCAACATTTTTCCTGCCGCGGAACGCACAGCGTCCTGGTCACGCTTTGGCAGGTCGATGGGTGTGGCGGGTACTAGCCACTGTCGCGCGACGCCCGTGGGGTCGAGTTGCTTGCGCCAGGTGCCAGCCGGCGGCTGATAGCGCTCGGCGTGCAGGTGAAGCCGCGCCACGAACGCACCTACATCGCGCACGGCTCGCTGAGACGGATGGCGCAACATCCGCCGGCCCGGCAACCAGCGCAACAACGCACAGTGTCGTATGCCATCGACACCGCTTGCTTCTGCTTGAACAGTGAGCGCACCATTCTTTGCGAGCACGGGAACCGGTACCGGAAGATCAGTGTCGCAGTGTAGTGCCAGGAGCCACTGCAATTCAAAACTCGCTTCCACCGGCGAGGTCACGCTAGAGCTGTGTATACGCAACAGGAATCGCTGGCCAGTTAACGCGCAATCGACACGAAACGTAGTACCCCACGATGCGTGACGTAATAGCGACAGCCGAGCAAGCGGCAACGTATACCGTTCGAGCGCAGCGCGGGCAAGCCGGTGCATGGCTACGATTGGCCTAAGGTGCTCCTCACCTGCTGTCACTGCCACTCCCAACGCTCCTTGCCAGGCCTCTGGAGACCATACGCCAGAGGACGCGATTGGCGTGGGGAGCAGGGGTCCGTACCCTCGTCCCGCCAGACCCGCGCCCTATACTAGCGCAGTCCACTTGCGCATCGAGGGCGAACCTGCGCCAGCGCTTGGAGCGATTGACTTTGGACATCGTCATCAAGCTGATGCACGCTGCCGGCGACGCCGTGGTCCTCGCGGTCACCATGCTGTGGGAAGTATTCTGGCCGCTCGCACTTGGATTCTTGCTGTCTGCACTCGTGCAAACCTTCGTGTCGCAGCGGGTGATCAGCCGGGCCCTGGGAGCCGATTCGGCCAGAGCGATGGCGCTGGCTACGTTACTGGGAGCCGCATCCTCCTCTTGCTCGTATGCGGCGGTAGCCATTGCGCGCTCACTCTTCCAAAAAGGCGCGACCTTGCGCAACGCTATCATCTTCGAGTTCGCCTCCACCAACTTGGTGTTCGAGCTCGGCCTGGCTTTACTCGTCTTGCTGGGCTGGCAGTTTTTAGCCGCCGAACTGGCCGGTGGCGTGCTCATGGTTTTGCTCCTGGCGGTGCTGTTTCGCCTGACCTTCCGCCCCACCCTAGCCCATGCTGCGCGGGAGCAGGCACAACGTGGCCTTCTCGGCCGGATGGAAGGTCACGCCGGTATGGACATGTCGCTCACGGAGGGCCCGCTCGCGCGTCGACTGTTGTCGCCGCAAGCCTTCACGACGATAAGCCACTACTTCTTTATGGATATATGGAGCATCGCCACAGACCTTGCCCTGGGCTTTCTCATCGCGGGCGCACTGGGTGCGTGGGTGCCCGAAAGCTTCTGGTCCGGGCTATTCTTGACCGGCCATCCGCTACTGGCTGCATTGTGGGGGCCGATCATCGGGCCATTACTGGCGGTGGTGAGCTTTGTGTGCTCGGTGGGCAACGTGCCGCTAGCGGCGGTGTTGTGGAATGGTGGTATCAGCTTTGGCGGCGTGATCAGCTTTATCTTCGCCGACTTGATTATCATCCCGATTCTTAACATTCACCGCCGCTATTACGGCCGCCAGGCTATGCTGTATATCCTGATCCTGTCCTACATCACCATGGTACTGGCCGGACTCATCGTGTCGCTGGTCTTCGGGGCGGCAGGTTGGACACCGGAAGGCATCAGCATTTCGATCCTGGAATCGCACATCCAATGGGGCGCTACCTCGCTGCTCGATGTGATCTTCCTGGCATTGATCGTCGTGTTAGGGGTGCGGTTTCTCACGACCGGCGGCGTTCGTATGCTGCGCGCTATGGAACAGCCGCTAACGGCGACAACCAGCCCGCATCAGATGCCTGCTGGCCACACCATGCCAGCCGGCCACGCAGCGCACATCGAATCACCGGACGAACACGTCCACCATCACCACTAGAGGCCGGGAGCAGAAGCCGCCTCGCAGATGGGCGATCGCGGCGGTCTGCACCGCATCTCGGCACGAAACGGTTCGGTCCACACGCCAGCATCGTGAAGCATTGACATAACCTGGCACACCGGCAGCCCAACCACATTGGTGAAGCAGCCAGCGTATGCTTCTATTAGCGCGCCGCCGAGACCTTGAATGCCGTAGGCGCCGGCTTTCCCCATTGGCTCTCCGGTCCTGATGTATTGCTGGTATTGTTCATCGGTCAGCTTCCGGAAACGTACGCTGGTTGTCGAAATCGCCGTGTACACGCGCACCGGCGGGTGAGCCTGTGGCACCATAAGGGCGACGCCCGTGTGTACGTGATGCGTTGTGCCCGACAGGCGCTGCAACATGGCCAGCGCCTCGACACCATTTCCCGGCTTGCCCAGCGCCGAGCCGTTCAGGTCGACCAGCGTATCCGCGCCGATGATCACCGCCTCAGGATGTGCGCCCGCTACCAGGGCCGCCTTGGCAGTGGCTAGCTGTACGACGCGCTCAGGAAGACTTGCGATCCCATCAAATGCCGTCTCGTCGATGTTACTGGGCATGACTTGAAACGTGAGCCCTTGTGCACGGAGCAAGTCTAGGCGTCGAGACGACGCCGAAGCAAGAATGATGTCGCGTGTGACCAGAAGACAAACACCTCTCCAGAGCAACCGCCAACACTGTACGAGACGCGCTGGACTATGGTCCCATTGGACGTCGTCCGGCCCACGCTTGCGCCAACGCACGCGTCACAATTGACGCGGGGCGCTCTGGCTCAATGCCCGCCGCCAAATTAGGTCGGGCCGTGCACGGCTCACGGTTGAAGGAGTTGGTCATGGTGGCGTCCAAGCGAGCCAGCGGCACAACGGTAGCGACGCGCACCACGCGGCGTCCGGCGGTCAAGGCAGGCAAGGCGATGCCGGTCGCACAGCGGCGTGACATCTGGGCCGAATTCAGATTGTCACCAGAATTGCGGTTTGACCTCGCGATCGTAGCCGTGACCGCCGTGTTGCTGGCACTGGTCATCGCTGGGTTGCCTCTGGGGTTTACGCACGCCGGGCCCTCCTGGCTCCGCGTTATCGCCGCCACGGAGGATAGCGCGCTCGGGGGCGGGGCATTTGTCGTGCCCGCACTGGTCGCGTCGCTACTATTCGAATTGGTGCGTTTCGTGCGCATGAGCGGACCGCCGGTAGCGCTTGCGCGCTATCTCGGTGCCGGCCTGCTCCTGCTGGCGTGGGCATCGGTTGCTGACGCCAGTGCTGCTGGTTCCGGCGGAGCGATCGGGGCAATGCTGCGCACCTCCGTAGCCAGCCACATTGGAGTGACTGGTTGGGCGTTGTGGCTCGCGCTCCTGGCAAGTGGGGGCATCTTACTCTTTGGTCTATCCATTCCTCATCTGGTCAGCGGCGTGCGCTGGTTGGTGCGGTCAGTCGCGCTGGCGGCCACCGCGGTCGCTGGTTCTGTGCGTCCACTGTTTCGCACACGCGCCGTTGCCCAGGCGGTGCCGGTGAGCCAGGCAGCTCGACAGGCGTTACCCGTCGTGAGCGTGCCAGCTCCCCTGGCGAGCAGTCCTGCTAAGCGGCTCCGGCTGAAAGTGGAGCCCATAGAGCAGATGGCCGCCTCAAGTAGCCCGCCGGTTGCAGCAGTACCAGCGAGTCTTCCGGTGATCCGCACGCCGGCGCCATTGCGCGCAGAGACGCGCGGTGCCACGGCGCTGGCCGCTCCGAAGACGCGTGCGGCGGAGACACTGACGGGCATCGACTGGCGCCTGCCCGAGTCGAGTATGTTTGCCTATGGCACGCGCATCGAAGCGAGTCAGGAGTCGATGTACCAGCGCGCCGGCAAGATCGTGAAAACGCTAGCAGAATTCGGCATCGCCGCTCGTGTGCAAGAGATCCGGCCAGGCCCAACCGTGACCCAGTTTGGCGTGCGCCCCGATGCTGGCGTCAAGGTGGCCAAGATCGTCGGTCTGCAAAACGATCTTGCGCTGGCGCTGGAAGCGCACACCATTCGCGTAGAAGCGCCGGTGCCCGGCAAGCCCTATGTGGGCATCGAAGTGCCCAACCCGGTGGCGACGCCGGTCACCATGCGCGAACTCATTGAGAGCCAGGAGTTTGCGAAGTTTCGCGCTAAAGGTGCGCGCTTGCCGGTGGCGGTGGGCAGTGACGTGGCCGGCGATCCCGTGTTCGGCGACCTCACGCGGATGCCACACCTGCTGATCGCTGGCGCAACCGGCGCCGGTAAGAGCGTGTTCATTAACGCGCTCGTCAGTTGCGTGCTCGTCCACTGTTCGCCTGAAGACGTGCAGTTGATTATGGTGGACCCCAAGCAGGTGGAACTCACCGGCTACAACGGCATCCCACACCTCAAAGCGCCGGTCATCGTTGACGTGGATAAGGTGGTGGGAGCCCTGGACTGGTGTATCAAAGAGATGGAGCGGCGGTATTCGCTCTTCGCTCAAGGATCGTTCCGCGACATTGTTCGCTTTAACGAGACAGCACGCGCCAGCAACGAGGCGACGCTTGCCTACATCGTCGTCATTATCGACGAGCTCGCCGACCTGATGATGACGGCTCCTGACCAGGTAGAGCAGCAGATCTGCCGCCTAGCTCAGAAGGCGCGCGCCACGGGCATTCACTTAGTCTTAGCCACACAACGGCCATCGGTCGATGTCATCACCGGCCTCATTAAAGCCAACTTCCCCAGCCGGATCGCCTTCGCCGTGAGCTCCGGCGTAGACTCGAAAACCATCTTGGACAGTCCGGGTGCCGAGCGCTTGCTCGGTCGCGGCGACATGTTGTACACGCCGTCGGACGCGTTGCGCCCTATCCGGGTTCAGGGAACGTGGGTGAGTGATCAAGAGATCGAGACGCTCGTAAACTTCTGGCGCAAACAGCGTGAGGCGCAGGGCGAACGCTGGCAATCGCCGCAAGAGCAACACGCTCTGCTGGATAGTTGGGCAAGCCCGGCCGAACCCGCACCCGAGGACCGCCTTATCGACGACGCGGCCGTGCTGTTACAAGGCATCGCCAATGCCGCCGTGGAGCAAGGCCGCGCACCCGAAGTCACCGTGTCACTCATCCAGCGCCGGCTGCGCGTGGGACAGGCTCGTGCCAATTTGCTGCTCGATGAGTTGTTCGACCGGGGTCTGGTGAGCGCTCCACGCGGGCCGGCACGGACGCGCAGCATCAATCTGGAGCCAACCGCACCGGCAGGGCCACCTGCGCTCGAGGAGCCATTTCCGAGCGGCGATGAGTGACCGCCGGCTGGCGTTCGGTTAGGCGCGCGTAACACGGATAGCGCATCATGGCACACTAACGGCGCGGCACCGTTTCGACGTGCGCTGCGAGGGGCAGGCAGAACGTGCATCACGAACCTTCGGGATCGTGGCTGTGGCTGCGCACGGGTCGGCGCCGGGCGATCACCAAAGCAACCGGCTGGGGCGCCGCGCTGATTGCTGGCTATCAGATGCTGGGGCCAGCCTCATCACCCGGCATGGTGCAGTTGCTCGCCAGCACCGACCCACTACCGGGACCCATCGCCGACTCGCAAATCTATCCTGACAAGCTGCCGGCTGGTACCGCCGAAAAACTTCTGGGTTCGCCATTGTTGGAGAGCACCAAGCTGCTCGACAACGGCCAGATACTTGGCTATTGGGGGAAGCAATTTCAAGGGGCGTTCGGCATGACCGTCATCGTGTTTCAGGTGTATTACACCCCACGCGATACCTGGCTCACGGTCACGCAAATCAGCAGCGAGTACCCGGCGGGCGACTCTCCCCTAGAGGAAATCATGACTCAGCCTGTGGATGTGCAGGGCCACAAGGGCCGGATGTTTCACCAACCGGGCGAACGTACTGTCGATTGGCATATCACGCCCAACCTGTGGGCCATCTTTTCTGAACAAGTGCCCAGTCGCGTGGACGACCGCCCGTCGAGTGGATGGATCGACCAGCCGCTGTTGACATCGGATCAATTCGTCGCTATCGCCAGCAGATTGGGTCCGCGTGGCACGCGCATCGGGCCGTTCACCTTCAACCTCCCCTGGTAAGGTCGTGCGTACCTTTCGTACCTGCTCCCTGCCCCAGGAACCGGGGACGGGTGCTCGCCCAGGGGGCACCCGGGCGCGGCCTGCGTGGCACCGGCACGAAGACCACGGCCCTTCCAGCGGCTCGGTCCCCCCACCAGGGGGGACATTAAGGGGGGTCGTGGTTTCGTCACCGCTCGATGGATTTGTGGGTAACAACAAGGGGAGCGGGGGAGGGGTTGCGACCTCCCTCTTACCCCGCGAAGTCTTGCGTGAACATCTCCTCGAATAGGCCGCCGTTCACCACCCCGATGCCGATGCGTGTAAAACGCGGATCCAGGATGTTCGCCTTGTGCTCAGGACTGTTCATCAAGCCGGCATCGGCCAGCGCCACATCCGGAGCATAGGCGATGTTCTCGCCGGCAGCGCTGTACTGGATGCCGGCATCGTGCATCCGGTTGAACGGTGTCCGGCCATCCGGCGTGTTGTGCGAAAAGTAACCGTGGTTGAACATATCCAGGGAATGCATGCGTGCCACGGCCGACAGTTCAGCGTCAAGTTGGAGAGCGGGCGCCCCGACGATCTGGCGTTCGCGGTTGACATAGGTAAACATTGCCTGCTCGGCCCCGAGGTCCGGCTGTACTGGAACGCCCGGCGGGATGCGCAACAAGGGCTGACCCTGCGTCCCGGCAGCTTCTGGCAGTAGTGTCAGGAGCGATTGGACACCGGTCGTGCCTAGCAACGATTGCGCGCGTGGCACATACGCAGCGGAGGCGCTAAGAATTGCGCTGCCAATGTGTGTCTCGAGCACCGCTGTACGTAATCCACCGCTGCTAGGAATGGCCACAATGACATTGAGCACTATCGCCAGCCACAGCAACGTCTTGACCAGCGCCAGCGCAGCGCCGCTCATGCTATCCAAGAAGCCCGCACCAGGAACCCGATCGATGAGCCGGATCGCTGGATTCACCGTGAACGCAAACACGATCGCGAGCATAATCCAAGCCGCCACGAACGCTGCGGCGAAGCCGCCGATGGTGAGCAACGGCTGTGACCACCCGAAGAAAGTCTGCAAGAGCGCACTGGCGTTTGGAAAGAAGCGCACGGCGATGACGAACGCGATGGCGACACGGATCAGCTCCGCCGCCTGGAACAGGAACCCGAGCCTGTAGCCTCGCCAGGTATGTGCGACGAGATAGGCTGCCAGGATCACTTCGATGATGACGGCCGGGGACTCCAGGTTAGTCAAGCTCAACGTCGTTGACCTTACCGCAGATGGGAGCTCCCAGGAAGCGCTCCGCAACTTCCTGGAATTTGCTTGGCCGGTCGGTCACGAAGAACTGATGACTCGGTGTGGCGTCCGGTGGCGCATTGAGGCCACGAAGCGCCAGTTGCTTCCGCAGTCGCAGCGCTGTCGCGATGCCTGGATCGATCAGCCGGATATCCTCGCCCGCGATGCTGCGCAACAGGTCCTTGAGGATGGGATAGTGCGTACAGCCCAGGACCAGTGTGTCGATACCCGCTGGTAACAGCGTGCTCAAATACTCCTCGGCGATCAGCCGTGCCGCTGGAGACGTGTGTGCCCCTTCCTCGACGATGGGGACGAACAGCGGGCAGGCCTTCGACAGCACTTTCGCGTCGGGCAATCGTTTCTTGATAGCGATTTCGTAGGCGCCGCTCGAGACCGTGCCTTGCGTGCCTATCACGCCGATCACACCGGTACTGCCGTGGGCCGCCGCTGCAGCGCCCGGTTGGATCACGTCCAGCACGGGGATGGCGAGGTGATGTGCGAGATCGGCATACGCATGCGCCGAGGCCGTGTTGCAGGCGATGACAATGTATTTGACGTTCTTGCCCGCCAGGAAATAGGCATCCTGGCGGGCAAACTTTTGCACGATGGCGGGGCTACGCGGACCGTACGGTACTCGGGCGGTATCGCCTAGATACACGATGCTTTCTTCTGGCAGATGGCGAAAGATCTGCTTGACAACGGTCAAACCGCCCAGCCCCGAGTCGAACACGCCAACTGGCCGGTTATCCACGCGCCAACCACTTCCTCATCGATCTGGATCCAGTGTACCGGCGCGTGGAATCGGTCGAGATAAAGGCGCTAGGCGCCCTCGTCGACGATGGTGTAGCCGCGCTTCAAGCACGACTCTTTCAAGCGATTGAAGTGTTCAACCGCCTCTGCCAGCGACACACATGCCTCGGAACGGCGTTGCGCCTGGTCTTGCTCGTCGCGACCCCAGCGGCGGTTCAACGTCACGTTGCCAAACAAGTCCTGCACCACCATGAGCGTATAGAAGCGTGTCGTCTTGCCCTCGGCGCCGGACCGCACCAGTTTGATGCACAACTCACCCACCTGGACCGATGTGATGATCGGCTGCTCCAGTTGCGGTGCTGTGGGGCGTTCGACACCACCCTTGGGCTTGGCCGCGGCTTGGCGGCGGCACTTGTCAGAACAGTACTTGACGCGCTTGGAGTACATGTAGAACTGTTCGGTGCAGTCATCGTTCGCGCAACACGCTTTGGGCAGATTCGAGTCGATGAACAACATGGTTTGTTCACCTTCCCAGCCGTAGGCCTTTACAAGCCGCTCAAGCTGTGGCCACAAACCACGATCTGACAGCAAATGGATCTTTTTCCTTAGTGGTAAACGGTCTACTTTTGGCGATATAGCTACAGACATCGAAGCGTACTTTCCCCCAAATTCGCGAATACCAAGTGCCAACGTGCCTTACAACAACGTGGACGAGAACGCCAGGCGCACGTCTCCCCACAGCTCGAGAAGCGGCATGGATGCGATCAGCGGACGAACAACGCCACTACGTGCGCCATCCAGGCATGCGATGAGCAAGCGATCGCCACACGTCAAACGCCGTTGATTGACGTGCACTGCAGACCGTGGAGTGTGCTCACGCTCCCCTGGCGTGACGATGCGGCCCTACTCGAGGTACGTTCTACCCGCTGCGGCATCAGCCC
>JANWJO010000045.1 GCA_025449435.1 Chloroflexota bacterium
CGCCAGCCATCGACAAGCTGCAGCTCCACGGCGATGAGGCTGTTGGCGCTGCCATCTTGAAGCGCGCGCTCGAAGAGCCCATCCGCCAGATCGCCGCTAACGCCGGCATGGAGGGCTCGGTCGTCATTGAGGCGGTCCGCCGCCACGCCAGGGAGCACAAGAATACCAACTACGGGTATGACGTGGTCTCCGAGACGTATGGCGACATGCTCGAGAAGGGCATCATCGACCCAGCCAAGGTCACGCGCTCGGCCGTCGAGAACGCCGCGTCCATCGGCGCGATGATCCTGACCACCGAAGCCCTCATCACTGACATTCCTGAGAAGCCGGCGGCCGCTCAGGCGCCGATGCCGGAGTATTAAGCCGAGCTTTCCGGCCACAATCCACTGGCGGATTCGTTGCGCGAGCAGCGGATCCGCCAGTGCGCAGTTTACGAGGACTTGCTCCTGCGCCAATGAGGCATAGGTATGGTCGTACCTTGCCCCCATTTTGGGGAATCGCGCATACCCAGTAGGTTCCCTTGTTGCGTCACCCGCGAGCGCAAATTGGCGTTTCTGATACACTAGTACCCGTGGAAAGGGCATCAGGGAGTTGGCCATGAATTGGCAGAGCGTTCGGGGAACCAACCCTGTGCATGGATACTCTCCGCTGCAAATGCTGTTCCTCCTGCGCCTCAACCGTCTCCTCCGCTTGCAGCGGCAGTACGCCAGCATGCCCCACACGGAGAAATATCTCTTGGAGATGCTCAATAAGGCGATGTACTCCACCTATGTGGACTGCGACGCGTTGGGTATCGCCAGTAACGCCCGGGAGATGATCGAAAAGAGCCGGGCCGAGAAGAGCAGCAGCAGCTAACGCTGCGTTTGGTCTGCCTGCACGGTTACGATGTCCTGGCGGCTTGCCCACTTGCTCAGGTCCTGTCCTTGCAGTGCAGTGGCGAGCATGTCAGGAAACAGTTCGGGCGTACAACCAAAGGTGGGAACGCCGCTGGCTGCCATCGAAGCCGCTTCTTGACGGTGGTAAGCCGGTACACCGCGGTCGCTGAGGGCCAGCAGGCAAATGCACTGGACGCCGCTGTTCACCATCCACGCCACGCGGCGGCGCATGTCCAGCGCATTGCCACCCTCATACAAGTCACTCAACAGCACAAAGATGGTCTGCGCGGGTCGCCGGATGAGTCCCTGGCAGTAGGCCAGCGCCCGGTTAATGTCCGTGCCGCCGCCCAGATGCACACCGAATAGCAAGTCAACGGGGTCCTGCAGATCCTCGGTAAGGTCTACCACTGCTGTATCGAACACCACTACGCGCGTGCTCAGTGCGCGGATTGAGGCGAGGACACAGCCGAAGATGCCCGCATACACTGCGGATGTGGCCATGGAGCCGCTCTGATCGATGCACAGGATGACGTCGCGTAACGACGTTTGTTTGCGCCCATGTCCGATCAACCGCTCAGGAATGATGGTGCGGCGATCGACTTGATAGTGCTTGAGGTTGGCGCGGATGGTGCGGTCCCAGTCGATCTCGTGAGCACGTGGGCGTTGCCGCCTGGTAGCGCGGTTCAGGCTGCCGTGTACCGCTTGGATCAGCGAGGTTTTGAGCCGCCGTTCCACATTGTCCACCACGGCGCGGACGACTTGGCGAGCCGTGTCCCTAGTCTGGCTGGGGATAACGGCACGCAATGCCAGTAGCGTTGCTACGAGCTGCACGTCTCGTGTGGTGGCAGCCAGTAACTCCGGTTCTAGAAGCATCTGGCGAAGTCCGAATCTGGACAGCGCATCCTGCTGCATCACGGTGACCGCGGACATCGGAAAGTAGGTGCGGATGTCGCCCAGCCAGCGCGCCACATTCGGAGACGAGCGCTCCAGACCTGCCCGGCGAGGGCCGTCCGGCGGCTCCTCTTGAACGGCGTTGCTGTACAGCGCCGACAAGGAATTGTCCATGCCCTGATCGGTAGCCGAGAGGCCAATTTCCAGTTGTGCGTCGGGTCCGAGCACGAGCCGCCATCGGCGCATGCGCTCGGTTTCTGCCGGCAGAAGTGGTGGATTAGGAGGCATTGCGCTGCACGCCGAGGATGCGTTGCAAAACAGGCAACACTATACGAGCACGCTGCATGTCCAGGCCATCTCCCCAAGTCATTTCCCGGCTGCTGGATGTGTTGGAGATCCCGGCTGATCCCAAGTTGGCTACAATTTCCGCCATGGCCTGGCGCTCGGGTGCGTGAAATCCAGCGAAGGCGCGGCGCAACACGGGTAACAATTGGACGAAGGTGCCGGCCGGAAGCGTGTTGAGCCACTCGTCCAGAATTTGCCACAATGCGCGCGCTTGGAGGAGTCGCATGCCGCTGCCGCGCAGGGCTCCTTGCAGCCACGCACCGGCTTGATCAGCTGGAACGGCCGGCGACAGCGCCAACCCAGCTTGCTGAGACAGGTCAGCGGCGCCGAGTACCCCATCATCGAACAACAAACGTGCCGACCAACCACGCACGAGCGCGTGGTCGGTCTCTCGTTCCATGACCGCTCGCAGCGCCTGCTGCCAGGTCACACGCCAATCATCGTGCTCGAGCAGCGCGATACTTCCATGCACGTGCTCCATCGCGGTGGCCAGCTTGTCTGCCTGCAGGTCATCAACGAACTGGCAAGCGAGCGGCAAGCCGACGCACGCTCGCTTGAGCAAGCCGCCAATGATCGGAAGTATGTGTTGAGCGTTGGTCTGCCGCACATCGCTGTAACGCGCCAACCTGGCCAGTGGCGAAATGGCAGCCATGAGGTGCAGGGTGTCTGACGCCAGCGCCGCACTCTGCTGGACCGCGTCGAGTAGCGCCTCCACTGCAAATGGCAGACGAGCTAGCGTCGCCAAATCGAGCAATTCGGTCAGGCGGGGTAGTCCGGCGCCAGCGGCGGTATGTGCCATTCGTGCGCTCGCGGCCTCTTCCACGGTCGCGCCCCACACACTAGCCTCGATCACCGCAATCGTCAGCTCCGGCGCCCAAGCAAGTTCCCACTCCTCGCGGAAGGTGCTGGTCGTTGACGAGCGCTGTAGCTTCTTGCCCCAACTAATGCCGAGGGCTACGAGCCGGTGCAAGACAGCGCTTCGTTCCAGGTCAAATTCGGTGCGCAGGTCGAGGTTCAAGTGACGCGTATCCGCCGTAGGCGACATTCGGAGCCGGCGCTGCAACGCGGCAAGGTCCGCTTGGAGCGGCACAGCGGGCACGCTGTCCGGGACCGCACCCATGCGGTCACCGACCTCAAGCTTATGGCGTATGAGAGCAAGTGGCGCCTGGTTGCCGTTGCACATGACCGCGAACATGGCGTCGTTGAGTTCGTCCAGACCTGGAACAGGGCTCCCTCGCAATGCCGCGAGCGTTTGGGCCAGACGTTCGGACTCGATGACCGACGCTGAAGACACCGGGAGGTCTTCCGCCCGAAGTAAGCGAGCTGCTCTCACTAGCCAGGTGCTGCTTGACGACGAGCCACCGGCCCACAACTGCTCATACCAGCCAGGGGACGCAACACCCGCGCCGTACCCGCTGCGACTGGCCAGCCTGCCATTGGTCCATGGTACCCAGGTGGCAAGCACTCTAAGTCGCCCCAGATTGGCGAGCAATGCGGCATCCTGGGCGGCGGGGCCAAGGGTCGAGACCGCTGGCGCGTGCCAGGCGCCACACACCACGGCGACGCGTTGATACCCCTCGCGCTGAGCCGCGCGGATAGCTTGACGCATCGACGCCTCGCGCCTGGCTTCCACGCCATCTGGAGCGGGTGACTCGGCGCGCAGAGCCGTCATCGCCTGCAAGATGCCGTCAAAGAGGCCGGCACTGTCACGACGCTGCTCAATCTGCCGTTCCCACCATAGCTCGCGATCTGTGAACCCCGCCGCGGCAGCCAGCGCCCCCACCGGGTCGTCACTAGGGCTGGCTGTATGCCGTTCAGCATCCAGGTCCGGCGACATGTCACCTGGCAACCGGTCGGTTTGCTGTCGTTGTTCCGCGAGCAGTGCCGCGGCGGGCAAGTCTATGAGGCGGACAGGTATGGCGCAGCGCATTGCGTACTGAATCGCCTGCCACTCGGGAGAGTAGGTGGCAAACGGATAAAAGGCCGCCAACTTGGGCACGTCGGCCGCATACACCAACAGCGCTACAGGTGTCTGCATCGCCGGATCCGCAGCCAGCGGCACGATGGCTTGGGCGTCGGGCGGGCCCTCAACCAGCACGATATCTGGAGCAAGCGACTCCAGCGCCGCCACGAGGCTGCGGGCGCATCCAGGTCCGTGATGCCGGATCCCATACACCGCAACCTGGCCGGGCACTACAGCACTTCCTGGCACGCTCGAAACAGGTCTTGCCAGCCTTCGCGTTCTCTGGCTACCGTTTGCAGGTACTCCAGCCACACCACGCGGTCTTGCACCGGGTCGCGTACGATGGCGCCGGTGATGCCGGACGCCAGGTCGTTGGCGCCCATCCGGCCTTCGCCAAAGAATGCCGCGCTCGCCAGGCCGCCGGTGACCACCGAGATAGCTTCGGCGGTGGAGAGTGTGCCACTGGGCGACTTTACTTTGGCCTTGCCATCAAGCGTCTTGCCATCGCGCAACTCACGGAACACGGTGACCACACGGCGGATCTCTTCCAGAACCGGTTGCTCAACGGGCAACTCCAGTGCTTTGCCCAATGAGGCCACTCGCTGATCCACAATCGTCACTTCTTCGTCCAGCGTCGCCGGAACCGGCAGCACCACCGTGTTGAACCGGCGCATCAACGCGCTCGACAGCTCGTTCACACCCTTGTCACGGTTGTTGGCTGTGGCAATGAGGTTAAATCCCTTACGAGCTTGGACTTCCGTAGTAAGTTCCGGAACCGGCAGCGTTTTTTCGGAGAGCACGGTGATGAGGGTATCCTGCACCTCGGCCGGCATACGCGTGAGCTCCTCGACGCGAACAATCTTGCCGTCGCGCATGGCCCTCAGCACTGGTCCGATAACTAACGCCTGCTCCGACGGGCCCTCGGCTATTAGGCGCGCGTAGTTCCAGCCGTAGCGGATGGCGCTTTCGTCGGTACCGGCGGTGCCTTGGATCAACAGCGTCGAGTCGCCAGAAATCGCTGCGGCCAGATGTTCGCTCACCCACGACTTCGCAGTGCCAGGTAGGCCGTACAGTAGGAGCGCGCGATCGGTTGCCAGCGTGGAGATGGCAATCTCCATCAGCCGCGCGTTGCCGATGTATTTCGCCGTTACCTCAAAGCCGTTGGACAGCGTGCCACCTAGCAGATAGGTACGCACGGCCCACGGCGACATGCGCCAGTTGGGCGGACGCTGCTTGGTGTCTTCCCGCTGCAGTTCGGTCAGCTCTTGCGCAAACTGCTGCTCGACGTGCTCGCGCAGCAGCCCGGCAGCGCCAGACGATACTTCGCGTTGATAGCTGCTCATGGCAGTCCTTCCCAGATGGATTGCCGGATTGAGACAATGCGCACCAGCGCATCCACCCCGACCCGCCAGGCTATGGAGGCCATAGTTTTGGCCTCTGGAAGCATCCAAGGTTGGAGCGCTGCGGCGAAGCACGACGGCGGCAGCGCAACCGCTGCGATGTGCGTGTTGGGCGGTAGCTCCGTGCTGCCGATGGTTGGCGGATTGTTGACGAACGATCTGGCATACGCGCGCAACATTCCAACGTAGGTTCGACCAAAGGTCTCCGACCAGGGTTGTGGCATAGATTCCAGGAGTTGCCGGAGGTGCCGTTTCTCAGCTTCCTCTTGAGCGTCCAGCAGTGAGAGCGCGAGGCGCTCCGCTGCGTTGCTGGGCAACAGCCTGACGAGCGCCGGTATGAAGGCAACCTCAGGGCCCAAGATATCGGTCCGTGGGGGGCCAGCTGCCTGGCTCCACCAGTAAGGTAACAACAGATCGGCCCAGGAACCGTCGCCGAAGACGTGCGCCGATAGCGACCAGCCGGCAAAAAGCGCATCTGCCCAGTCCGTGTCGCACGCCGCTTGCGTAATAGCTTCTGGCGTTGCTTCCAGTTGCTGCTCCCATTGTGCAAGCGGCGTAGCCGCCAGCACGTCCTGTATCCACCCAGCTGGACTCGACCCGGTCAGGGAGTTCGAGGTTCGCACGAAGTCACGCGCCGCGCTGTCCATGTGTAGCACGTCGGGGTCAAGGTGGAAGTGGAGAACAAGCTTGCCGCGCTTGTGGCTTCCCGACACGAGCAGCCTGGCGCGCTCGCGCATGCGCAGTGAGAAGCGAGACCCTACCAGGGTACGCAGGAGGCTTGCACTTTCCACCCGTACTTCCAGAGAACGGTCGTCGAGCGCTCGCTCTAAGAAGTCCTCGTCGGCTAGTGTCAAGCCGGTGGCAAGCGCTGCTACCGACTTGGCTCGCAGGGCGGCAGGGTCAGTGTGCCAGGTGGACTCTAGCCAGCCGCGCGCCTGACCGGCGTCGATCGACCGTCCTGCCTCGAGGGCAGCGATCCGCTCGGCCGTCGTGCCGGTGTTCCAGACGGCGGCAAGCACGTCTATCCCGGTCGCGCCCGTACCCACTGGTGCTGCCCACGTCCACTCAAGGTTGAAGGACGCCAGCCAGCGGCCTCGCTCACCGAGCACCGGTCGCAGGCAGCGCCGGAGCTGTGGTGGCTTGCTCGCCAGCGCCAATGGCAAGAGCCAGTTCGGCAATCGTTGACTTCGGTCACTGACCCATCCCAATGCCTCAGCCAGGACCTTGCAGCTGAGCCAGGGATGGGACGCGTCGGGTGAAAGAATGCACTCCGTTACCCATGGGCCGTGTCCAACCAGGAGCAGCACACGGTGCAGATGCTGGGCGACCACAGGCGAACATTCAGGCAGGATATCGGGTGGAGCAATGGGCATTCGTTGGGTGCAGTGGATGGACTGCCCACCGGCAAGCTGGATGACGGCCTGCGCACCGGCGGCAATGAGCATGCGCTGTTCTACCGTGAGCATTGCTGCAGGAGCAAACAGTTCGCTCAGCGGCGCTGGCACCTCCAAATGCTCAACTCCCGCTTGCGCCGTCCCCTGTATCGCTACGTCGAGCAGTGATGGCATCACGAGTCCTCGATCAGCCTGTACAACGCACCGTCGATCAACGCAGCGTGTGGTGCCAGCGATGTCCCGTCCCACTCACCGGCGAGATCCAGCGGCTGCCCGCCGGAAACGGCAAGTAAACGCCAATGCTCGCCTTTGCTCAGCGGCAGTGCCTGGTTGCTGGTTTCGGCAATGACCCATCGATCTGCGCCTAGCCGCACCGGTGTGACACTGTGGAGCGTACAGGGAAAAAGGTCTAACCAGGGTTGATGGCTCAGTTTTAGCGACACCTGATCCAGGAATCGGCCTACGCTCACCGCGCCGCCCAGCCCGACAGGCTGGCTCGACGATACAATGGCCCCATCGCACAACAACGCCCGCTGGGGACACGCGCTTGGCCAAAAGGCCATCGTGCCCCACACGAGCTGCCCGGGTTTGCCGATCTTATCAAACGTGGCCCCGTTAGCCGCGTAACTGAGTTCCAACGCATCCCGCCTCGTATTTACGCCCTGAAGCCAGGTGCGCCGCACGCGGAGCCGATCCTCGACATACGTGCGCTGAGAGACGACCAACCAGTGGTCGTTGACATGGTCCCCTTGAGTGAGCACAGCCTCTTTGGTCAGGGTCCAACCGATGGAGTGGCGCACATCGGCCTGCAACGGCGGGTCAAGGGTGTCGATGCTCCGGTAAGCCTGCACGAGCAACGTCAGCTTGCCCAGCTCAGCGAGCACGCGCTCGGGCCAGTTGGCAGATGTATGTACGAGTTCACCAATCCGCCGCACCCTCGCGGCGAGCGCCGGTGCCTGCGCATCCACCAGCCGGGCTGCTTGCGCATCCCAGAACGCCTTACGCTGGCTTCCGAGCGCCGCAAGTCCCTGGCGGATGATGTCCTGGCTCCACAATTCTAAGCTATCGAGCCCGACATCTACCTGTTCCTTGCGGCGCTCTGCGCGCCTGGCTTGTGCCTTGACGTCGGGCCCGCTGGAAGCTTGCGCCCGTTCTTGGCGCGCCGCCGCGCGTTTTTCGCGCTGACTGAGCCAGTCGGTCACCCAGCCGGGAGGGTCGGCCTGTGGCAGGTCGCCGCCTTGTTGTGCGGCCAGCAATAACAGCGCGAGCGCATGTTTACACGGCTGTTTGTGGCTCGGACAGGTGCACTTGAAGCCCAGGTCGTGGATGGACGCTCGCACCTGGTACAGGGTGCTCCCTTTAAATTCTCCCCACACGGCGTGCGCGTTCATCCCCAGGAGTTGCCAGGATGGTACGCGGGCCAGGGTTCGCGCCACCTTCGCCGCCGGGACATCTGGTGCCAGCGCAAGCACCGATTCAACGTGGAGCGGCGCGCTGTCCATGGCCATATGCCCAATCAGTCGCTCGCTATGTGCATTCGCCGTCTTTGCCCCAGTGTAAGGCAAGACATATGCGTGGCCACCGTAACCATCGGGCTAGACCGTGGTGGAAATGCGGGTCGGGTCAGGCGAAAGCACTAACTTTTCAGCAACTCGGCGTCCTCTTGGGGAATCTTAATGAGGGGTCCATTAATGCTTCACCCC
>JANWJO010000046.1 GCA_025449435.1 Chloroflexota bacterium
AGCCGGGCACCGACATCCGCTCCAGCGTCACGGGCGGCACCCAGGTTATCTCCGATTGGCTGCGCATACGGATCACCGCGAACCCTGGGGAAACCTTCCTCGACCGCATGATCGCGTTGGTGGAGGGCGCCAAACGGCAGCGGACGCCCAACGAGATTGCCCTGGCCATCTTGCTGGCCGGGCTGACCATCATCTTCCTGCTGGCCGTCGTGACGCTTGAGCCGTTCGCCGCCTACGCAGGCGGGACGATCTCGTTGACCATCTTGGTGGCACTGTTGGTGTGCCTGATCCCGACCACGATCGGCGGATTACTGTCCGCCATCGGCATCGCCGGCATGGATCGTGTGACGCGCTTCAATGTCCTAGCCATGTCCGGGCGGGCCGTAGAGGCAGCTGGGGACATCGACACGCTGTTGCTGGACAAGACTGGCACGATCACCTTTGGCAACCGGCTGGCGAACGAGTTTATCCCGGCCCCAGGGGTACCACGCAGTGAACTCGTGAATGCAGCTGTCCTGTCGTCACTGGACGACGATACGCCAGAGGGCAAGAGCATCGTGGCCCTGGCACGGTCAGAAACGCCTGTTGCGTTGCCTTCCCGCCCGCCAGATGCGGAATGGGTGCCATTTAGCGCTCAGACGCGTATGAGCGGCGTGCGCTTCAACGGCAGCACGGTGATGAAAGGCGCAGTCGATGCCATTCGCACGCTGAACGGTGGCTTGCCCGACGAAGTGCGGAGCCAAGCGGAGCGCATCGCCCGCGAAGGTGGGACTCCGCTAGCGGTGACCGACGGAACCCGGATCGCTGGGCTGATCTATCTCAAGGATACGGTGAAGCCGCGCCTGCGCGAACGCTTCGACGAGCTACGCCGCCTAGGCATTCACACCATCATGGTGACGGGGGACAACGCGCTGACTGCCGCAACCATCGCTCAGGAAGCTGGCGTCGACAGCTTTGTGGCCGAAGTCAAGCCGGAAGACAAGCTCAAGCTCATTCGCGCAGAACAGGCAGAGGGCAAACTGGTGGCGATGACCGGCGACGGCACCAACGACGCCCCCGCGCTGGCGCAAGCGGACGTGGGCATGGCGATGAACTCTGGTACGCAGGCGGCCCGTGAGGCCGGCAACATGGTGGACCTCGACTCGGACCCCACCAAGCTGATCGAAGTGGTGCTGATCGGCAAGCAGCTCCTGATGACGCGGGGCGCCATCACTACCTTCTCGGTAGCCAATGACGTAGCCAAGTACTTTGCCATCATTCCCGCCATGTTCGCGGCGCTATATCCAGCGCTCAACGCGCTGAATGCCATGCGCCTGGCCACTCCTGAGAGCGCCATTCTTTCCGCCGTCATCTTCAACGCGCTGGTCATCATCGCTTTGATTCCACTAGCCTTGCGGGGCGTGGCGTATCAGACGCTGTCGACCGCGCAACTGCTGTGGCGCAACCTGCTGATCTACGGTGCCGGCGGGATCATCCTGCCGTTCGCTGGCATCAAAGGTATCGATGTCCTCGTCCAGTTCTTTCACTTGGTGTAGCTGGAAGGCTGAGGGAAGCGAATGACCATTATTCGCGCGCAGTTACGCCCCGCGCTCACGCTATTGCTGGTGCTCACGGCAATCACGGGCTTGTTGTATCCACTCGCGACACTGGGTCTCGGTCAGGTGCTCTTTGCCGATCAAGCGAATGGCAGCGTGCTCACGCGGGCCGATGGCAGCGTGGAGGGGTCCGCGCTGATTGGCCAGCAATTTACATCGACCAAGTACTTTCACCCACGACCATCAGCGACTCTCTCTACAGACCCAACGCCGGTGCCAGCGCCGTACAACGCTGCCAATTCCGGTGCCTCCAACCTTGGTCCGACGAACCACGATTATCTGCAACTCGTGCAGCAGCGCGCTACCCAGTACCGGGTGGATAACAACTTGCCCGCCGACATGCCGGTGCCTGCCGATGCAGTAACGGCATCTGGTAGCGGTTTGGACCCTGACATCAGCCCGGCCAACGCTTCGCTGCAGGCGGCGCGGGTGGCGCAAGCAAGAGGCGTGCCGGTTGCCACCGTGATGGCGCTGATCGAACAGCACACGTCCGGACGCACCTTGGGCATCTTAGGCGAACCTCGCGTCAATGTGTTGCTACTCAACCTTGCGCTCGACGCGACGAAATGAGGGTGCCAGATGAACGCAGATTCCGTGAATCAGCCCTCCGATGAGTTTGACAAGCGACTCAACACGGCTAAGCGGGATGCAGGCCGCTTGTCGCCGGACCAAGCCCTCGACCGCTGCCGCCTTCAAGCTGGTGGCGGCGCTCGAGGCAGGCTGCGCGTCTACCTAGGGATGGCGCCTGGCGTCGGCAAAACCTGGGCGATGCTACACGAAGCGCACCGGCGCAAGGCTCGTGGCACGGATGTGGTGATTGGCTACGTCGAAACGCACGGCAGGGCGGAGACCGAGCGCGCCATTGGCGATTTGGAGTGCATCCCGCGCATGGAGGTGCCCTACTTCGAGACCGTGGTGGAGGAGATGGACACCGCTGCCATCATCCGCCGCGCACCCGACGTGGTGCTCGTGGATGAGCTCGCCCACAGCAACGTGCCCGGGTCGAGGAACGAAAAGCGCTGGCAGGATGTCGAGGAACTGCTCGCGGCCGGTATCACCGTGCTTTCGACGGTCAACATTCAGCACCTGGAAAGCCTCAAGGACCTGGTAGAGCAAATCACAGGCGTGGCCGTGCGGGAGACCATCCCCGACAAGGTGCTTGACGATGCCGACGAGGTCGAGCTCATCGACATGGCGCCTCACGCTTTGCGCCAACGTCTGTTGCACGGCAATGTGTACCCGCCGGATCGGGCGCTGCGGGCGCTCGGCGGCTTTTTTCGCGAGGGCAATCTTATCGCCTTGCGCGAACTCGCGCTCCGTCGCACGGCGCAGGAGGTGGACCAGCAACTCGAGCGCTACATGCAGGGCCACAGCATCCTGGGCCCCTGGCCGGCGAGCGAACGCGTGATGGTATGCATCGACGACCGGCCAATTTCTCAGCGCCTACTCCGGCGCGGATGGCGGCTCGCCACCGCGACGCACGCCCCGCTGGTAGCCGTGACCGTGGAGAGCCCTGAAGATCGGCAAGCCAACCCAGAGCGACGCAAGAGCCTGGATGCGCACAAGCGGCTGGCAGCGGAACTGGGAGCCGAAGTCGTGGTGCTTCAAGGCACCGACGTGGCGACCACTATCCTCGGCTATGCACGCGCCCATAACGTTGACCAACTGGTGATCGGCCACTCCACGACGGGCTGGCTCAAGGCGCTCTTGCTAGGTTCCGTGGTGCGTCGCGTGCTACGCGGCGCCCAGGGCATCGACGTCCACGTGCTTGCTGACACGTAAGGCGTGGCTTTGCTTGAGGTGCCGGTGGATACGCATACCGGTTTGGATCGAGCAAGTTCGATATCTGGTCTAGTTGCCACGGACGGTGCGCGCGAGTACTGTGTTGTCGGGGCTTGTGGAATACCGCGTGGATCGTCGGTATCCCAGCAACCCTGCGACCAGCGAAGGAGCGCAACTATGCGTGTCACGTCGTTCAACGATTCATTGATACAACTCACGCGCCTGCCGCGCGCGTTCCCGGTGAACTGTTACCTCGTGAAAGAAGACGACGGCTTCACGTTGATCGACACGGCAATTCCTGGATCGACAACATCGATCCTGGCGGCTGCGCGTGCCCGGGGACTCCCCATCGTGCGCATTGTGCTTACCCATGCCCACTATGACCACGTGGGCTCGCTCGACGCCTTGCATGCGGCGTTGCCCACCGCCGAGGTCCTCGTGCCCGAGCGTGAGGCGCGGTTCCTGGCCGGTGATCTCACACTCGACGTCAGCGAAACAGTGGGGAAGTTACGTGGTGGCTGGCACACTTGCAGCACGCAACCCACCCGGCTCATTCACGCTGGCGACGTTATTGGCTCGCTGGAGGCCATCGATTCCCCCGGTCACACGCCGGGTCATGTGGCTTACATCGACCGGCGTACGCGCGCACTCATTGCCGGTGACGCCTTCCAGACCCGCGCCGGCATTGCAGTGTCGGGTGTCGTTCGCCCGCTGTTTCCCTTCCCAGCATTCGCCACCTGGCACAAGCCCACCGCCGTGCGCAGCGCCCGCACCCTGCGTGAGGTGGAACCATCGCTTCTGGCCGTCGGGCACGGCCGGGTGCTGTTGCAGCCCGGGCAGGCCATGGACCGCGCCATCGCAATCGCGGAGCACTGAGTCCCGCTCACCTACCCCTTGAGAATCTGGTCGCCACCGGATAGGTCCCGTGGTACACCCTGAGGGATCGACCTAACATCACCATCGCTCTGCTTGAGACAATCGCGCCCGCGCCCGCGCCTGATCGAAACGTTTCCCCACACTCAGGAAGTTCAAAGGAGTGATGCGTATGTTTCGGAGGTATTGGTCGCTAGCGGAGCATCAAGCGTCCAACTGGCGGCGTGGAGAGACGCTCGATGGCGCCACCGGCCAAGTGCGCGACACGCTTAAACTCGCCATGTTCCCGTCGCCATTTTCTCGCCGTCGCCGCTGCGCGAACGCTGGGCACTGCTACCACGGGCCTGCTGGTGGCATGCGCCGCACGGTCGGGTTCCCCTCCCGATGTTCAGGTCACCCCAACAACGGGTACCAGCGCGCTCATAACGGCGATTTACACGCAAGCTATCGGAACCTCATCATCTTCGTCTGTCAGTACCTCAACGGCATCGTCTGCTAGTGCACTGAGTTCAACGACCGATACTTTGACCACAGACACGATCACGACTTCGGCGGCGATCACCCCGCCCGCAGCCTCACCGTTTCAACCGGTTGGTGGGCAAGAACGTATCAAGGTGACGTCACCAGGAGCATTTCGTTGCGTTCCTAACACGCTGTCACGTCCCCTGGCTGACCTCTACCCGGTTCCCCTGCCAGCGGCAGGCAACGTGGTGCAAGACGTGCTCACCCAGGTGGGGCTCTCGCCTACCGACCTCCAAACATTCTCGCGCGGCAACGGCATCCCCGGCCTCACGCCATTCGCCGAGGTCTTTGGCCAGCCAATGTTCCGGCAGTTGCTGGCTCGCTTGCCCTATGCCCCACCTGACTACTTGAGTCCGCCTCACACCTACGAGTCTGACGCGGTGGCGGTGGCCCAGCTTGGCATCGTGGACACGGTGATGTTCGTCGCGCCACGACTCTTGATCGCTGTGCCCGGGTACTTCCGTGAGCTTTCGCGGCGAACGTTAAGCGCCCGTCAGGCCTTCGTACTCGAGTCGCTCGGCTGGCTACTCGTCGCGATCTTGCGCGACCGCGTCGAAACCGCCACCGGGAAGCGCTGGTGGGTGCCGCCGCCGCCGCCGTATGTCGCTCCCATAGCGGTAAACGACCCTGGGCTCACTCCACTACTGCATCCGCTGGTGCAGGCTGTGCCGGGCCTCCTGCTCACAAGTGGCTCAGCGGCCACTGACGCCCAGTTCGCCCAGTGGCAGACCGGCCGTCCTGGCAAGATGTGGCAGCTAGAAGTGGGACAAGCACCGCAATTCGCCGGCACGCTTATCCTCCCCATGGAACAAGTCGTGACACCGCTCCCATCCGTTGACCTCACCAAGTCGAAACTACTGGCCGACCCAATCTGGCAGCAACGGGTTGTGGATACGCAGCAACAACTGCCGGACGACCTTGCCGCGCAGGTGGCGAGCCTCACAACCTGTGACCCGACACCAATGCCAGACACGTTCTACCAGACGGTGTCAGTGGGCGGCCTGCAAATTGCCTACGACTTCCCGGCGTTAGTCGGCGCATCGAGAGTGCTCGACTTGACGGTCAACAGTGCCCTTGTTGATACCTTTGCCGCCGTGCTGACGGCACTGTTCGAGCTTGGGTGGAACGACCTCGTCTTTCAGTCCAGTGGCGCAGCGTGCTTTCGGGGTGAAAAAGTGCCCCCAACAGTCACCGATGTACAAACCCAACTGCATGCCGCGCGGAAAATGACAACCCATGGACTCGGCGTAGCGGTTGACTTCAACTCGGTGGAGGCGCCGCAGGGGACCTCCGGCGACATGGATTGGCGCGTCGTGGCCCTGATGGAAGCCTTGCGCTTTACTTGGGGAGCGTGCTTCCCCACACCCGATCCCATGCATTTTGAGTATGACGGTTAACGTCCGCGCACGTGTCGCTTGCGAGGACGACCTGATAGAGGTTGACGATACCTTGGTGAGCCTCTATCATCTTTCCACGCTCAGGTTGGTGACTCACGCCGGCAACGCCCGGAAGAAGGTCCCATAGCAGCGCAGCTGCCAAGCGAGAGCATCCCATCCGCCAGTTCAACGTATGTCTTTGCCAATGCCCGGCCAGCAGGCAGCGACGCATTTTGACGGCTTGGCCCTGCTGCAGGATCCAGGCACGATCCGGCACCTGACAGAGCGCGGTATCTGCCCTGGCTGGCGGTGTTTGGAGGTTTGGGCAGGCGGCGGCTCGATTGCCACTTGGATGGCTGCACAAGTAGGTGATACCAGCTTCGTGCTGGCCACCGATATCGACACGCGCTTCCTCAGTGGTTTGCAAGGCCGAAATCTGGAAGTCCGGCGGCATGACATCGTCGCTGATCCGCTCCCAGAGGCGGCATTCGACATGGTGCATGCGCGGCCTGTGCTCCAGCACGTCCCCGAGCGTGACGCCGCCTGGCTAAGATGGCAGCCGCTCTGAAGCACGGGGGCTGGTTAGTCGTAGAGGAATATGTGCCGCCAGAACGGGGCGGTAACCTGCCGTTCAACCTGGCCGGGCGCCCGTTCAAGTCACTCGACGTCACCCGGCAGGTGAAGGCCGCGCGTGGTGTCGACCTCCACTACGGGTGGCGGCTGCCAGAGCGATTTGGAGCGCTCGGCCTCAGCGATATCGGCGCCGAGGGGCGCATCTTCAGAGTCACTGGAGGCTCCCCTGGCTCCCGGGTCACTCGCGCCAATATGGAACAACTGCACGACGCTATCCTGGCCACCGGGAATATTACGGAGCAAGAGTTCGCTGACGACCTCGCTACCCTCAGCGATCCCGCGTTCGCGTATCCGTCGACGCCCATGTGGGCGGTGTGGGGACGCCGGCAGCACCTGTAGCTGGAGGTAGCTGTGCAGCATCCGCTGCGCGCAGTTGTCATCGGGGCTGGGTTTGCCGGCGAAGGGCACACCAAGGCACTGCAATGGTGCGGCGTCGAAGTGGCCGCCATCTGCGCCCGGCAGCCGGACGCGGTGCGTGCGGTGGCGGACCGGCTCGGGGCTCCCGAAGCCTCCATCGACTGGCGCGACACACTGCGGCGAGTGCAACCAGATATTGTGAGTCTTGCCACGCCCGCGTCGCTGCGGGGCGAAGTTATCGAGGAAGCGGTAGCGCTCGGAGCGCACGTTTACAGCGACAAACCGCTGGCAGCTAGCGCCGCTGAGGCCCAGCGGCTGTATAGGCTGGTTCACAGTGCGGGAATCAAACACGCCCTTGCAGCCACGCACCGGTACGACCCTAGTGTTGCCTGGCTGGAGGAGTTGCTGCGTGAGGGAGAAATCGGCACGCTCGTAGACGCCGAGTATTCCTTACGCCTCAATATGCCGCCGGGCAGAATATTGCCCTGGGGCTGGTATACGACCGTCGCGACCGGTGGCGGCTTTGCTGGCCAGTTCCCGCATATCCTGGGCATCCTCAGGCGCATTCTTAGCGCCGACGTCGTACGCGTCGCTGGCGTAGCGAGGCGTGACGGACGGTCCAATCGGGCACCAGTGGTGCCCGGCATCCACGACTTTCGTGACGCCATCTCCAAGGCACCAACTGCCGAGGAGGCCGCGCTCCTAGAGTGGCGAGAGGTGGACACCGAGAGGACCTTAGCAGCCATCATGTGTTTTGGTCCACTCGATGCGTCCGGACGCGAGGTTACGGTCAGCCTCAGCGCCAACATTGGAACACCCGCACCCTGGCCGCCGCACGGGTTGCGGCTGCACGGTACGGCGGGAACGCTCATCGCAGAAGGCTATGGCGAGTACGCCGTGTCTCTCCTACGCGGTCCCAAGGCTGCGCCGGAGTCACTGCCCATCCCGCAGCGACTGATCGACGCGCTGCCACGGGTGGGCACGTCCGTTCAGAACAAATGGGCCGCCTTGGCTCGCGAGTTCATCGCGGATGTCCGCAGCGAGCCGCACGAACCGTATCTCACCTTCTACGACGGGTGGCGCTACCAGGAAGTCTTCGATGCTGTACGGACTGGAAGTGGGTGGTATACGATCCCAACTTGATAAGCGTTCCTGTTCATGATGTGGCGCGAGGCCAACAACCCGTGTAGCGCGGCCTGACTTCTACGTCCGGGCGGTGGCTGTGCTCGCGGTGGGGCGAGTCCCATGATCTTGATCCGGGTCTCCGCCTCCCCGGCCTGATCTACGCTTCGCACCTTGACAGGTGGAAACGTGTCAATGAGTCGCAAGTATTCAGCGCGATCAAAACCAAGGGTCATTCTTCCACGCTCCCTTACTGTACTCCGCATGAGTCATGACGCGGCAGACAAAGACTTTCTGTCAGGGGCGGACTATAGGGGAAGCGTACCTTTCCCTCTTCCGGCGCCTTGCGCCGGCCACCATCTCATGCCATACTCTTGCAGGCACACTCTACACGTCTCCTGACGTATTTCGCTGCACACGCCTCCGGGCGGGAGGGGAAGGACAGACCGGCATGACACCACTCACACTCGGGACCCCTCTTCACGCGCGCAGGTTTAGCACTAAGCGTTAGAGGCGCTGTTCGCTCGTACAGAGCGTAACGGCTATCCCATGCGCACCATTCTGATCACTCATCTGGTGGTCTGCCCGCACCGCAAGAACTAGCTTTCTGGCGACCTGCTCGTCGCGCGCAGAGAGTGTGTCCCCACGCCGCATCGGGCAAACGCCGCAGATGGGCTGCGTTTGCCTGCAGATCGCACAGAGCCTCGCTGGCTTCGTGACCACTGTTGGCTTGCGATCTGCGTTGCGCGTACCGAGCGGACCAGCGTATTGCTGCCTGCTCGCGATCTGGAAAGGTCGTATTCCTCTGTGTTGCGATCACCGTACCGGCACTTGTTGGGCGCCTATCTCCTACCCAACTGGCCACGAGCACTC
>JANWJO010000047.1 GCA_025449435.1 Chloroflexota bacterium
CAGCTACGAAGCGCACCTCGCACGCAGGCGCTACGAAGCGGTCGACCCCGACAACCGGCTTGTGGCGGCGACGCTTGAGCGGGCCTGGGAGGAACAGTTGGCGGCGCTGCGTGCGCTCGATGAGGCTGCAGCCCGATCGGCGCAGGCGCTGCCGCACCCGACCCTGGCGCCGGACCTACGCGAGCAACTGTTGCACATCGCCGAGACCCTCCCTACCCTGTGGCGAGAGGACCACCTCACCAATGAGCATAAGAAGCTGCTGCTTCGCAGCCTGATCGCGCGGGTGATCCTGACCCGTATCGCGCCCGACCGGGTGGAGGTCAAGATCGTCTGGGTGAGCGGCCATTTCACGGTGGTGCAGGTCACCCCACCCATGCATCGCCAGGCCGATGTGCAGGGATATGCGGCACTGGTCGCGCGCGTCGAGGCGCTCTGGCAGCAGGGGCACACTGATGCGGCTATTGCGGCCCAGGTGACGCAAGAGGGTTTCTCTGCCGCGCGCGGTCCACGTATCGACGCACAAGCGGTACGAAAGATCCGGCAGCGGCATGGCTGGGAGAGCCACTACCATCGGTATTACCAGGCGGACCGGATCGACGGCTACTGGACCCTCCCCGGCTTAGCCAAAGAGCTGGAGGCCGACCCCGGCTGGCTGTATCGCCAGGTCTACCGCGGAACCACCCCGCCCGCCGACATGCGCCGCATCACACCCGACGGAGGTTATCTCATTCGTGATGATCCGCAGCTGCTCGCTTTGCTCAAAAGCAAGCATGCCACTGTGTCCCGGCACCATGATCGCACCGAATCCCACCTCTAGGAGGGTAGTACGATGGACGCGCTAAAAGCGTACCGCTCCGCTCATTGAAGCGATGCCGGCAGGCCACGCAGCGGAAGGTCCGATAGCCCAAGTTCGTCTGCTTCGACTGCTCGTAACTTCGGGACGAATCGCAGTGCGGACAGGGCATGACTCGTCTCCTCACTTCGGTAATTGCCCGAGCATAGCAGGCTCCGTGCCTCCTCGTCGGCTGTGCCCTGGAACTTGACGGAACCCTCCCCTCAGCCTGTTGACACATCCTCTGCCTCGTCGCTTGGCGTCCTGGCTGGACTGGGAGGCGATGCGGGCACAGTCGTCCGCCTGTAGAAGACCGAAACAGGAAGGTGTGTGTTAATGCTGGCCAACTCCACCTCATCTCCAGTCTCGTAGCGAGTGTAGGTCCAATCCCGTCCGCCGCGGCGGTAGACCTCCACGGCCTGGTAGTCGCTATTCACCAATGCGTATTCCTCGATGGTCGGACAGGACTGGTAATCGCGAAGCTTGCGGCCACGATCGATGCGCTCGGTGTGCGGAGACAGAACCTCGACGACCAAGCGTGGGTACGCTATCTCGTCATCCTCATCGTTCTCATTATCGCGCTCATCGCAGGTGACCGTAACGTCGGGGTACACCTCAACCGCTGCGGAGAGGCGCACGCGCATGTCCGAGTTATAGGCTCGACAGGGGCCGCCAGCCACGGCCTCTGCAAGAACGTTATAGGTGTTCCCACCCAGTATGGCGTGCCGCCGCGTGCCGCCGGCCATAAAGTAGATATAGCCATCATAGTACTCATGCTTGGCGTCTGTGCTGGCCCGCTCCACAGCGTGATACTGCTCGACAGTCATGCGCAGGCTATCAGCGTGCTCTGCAACCATCGTCATCCTCCCTGTGCCCGTGGGCACGCCTATGCTGGCCGAAAACTCCATCCGCCCAAGAACTGACTGGCTGAGGCCCCTGGCTCTGCGTATTGGGAGATTCCTTACCCTCGCATCAGGGCGGTCATGGCTCGTGTGCTGGTTGGTCACTCCAAACGGTGGCCCGTCAGGAACTCTCCAAGAATGTACTGATCATAACACGGGTTACTCCTCGCGAATTGAACGTGCGCCGCCGTGGCGCACGGTGTCACTGCGCGCCGCGGCGATCGGACAGTAACCGTATCTACAGCCGAACCATGAAGCACCTCCACTTCCCCGCCAATTTCGGAGGCGCGCAAAAGTGGTGGGATGACCGCTCGCTTCATTTCGCAAATCCAGTCGCTAGACGGAGCCCTGATCCTGCTGAGGCATGCACCGGAACGGCGCGAGGCGCACGCGGCGCTACGCACCCGGATGTGCAACCGCAGGGGTACTGTCACATTAAGCGCTGTTAGGACATGCGTGCGCCGGCAATGCTCCCTCTTCGGGCTGTTTTGGCCGGGTTTGGTACCGAAATGGGGCCGAAACTCGGTCGAACTGGGACGACTTTCCCCACTTTCATCATTGGCAAAAGTTAATGTGACAGTACCCTTTGCCCGTGCTCGTACCCTTGCTTGGACCAAACCTGCAACCAGCGGCCAGGCGTTGGGCACGCTCGCCGACCTTGCACGCTCCAAGCCGGAGTTGGTGGCCGAGAACGCCCTGCTGCGCCAACAACTGATCGTGCTTCGTTGGAGTGTCAAGCGCCCCAAGGTGACGCGGACCGATCGGGTGCTGATCGTGCTCCTGGCAACAGGGTGCGTGCCTGGCGGCAGGCACTCCTCATCATCAAACCCGACACCATCGTCCGCTGGCACCGAGCGGGGTTCCGGCTCTTCTGGCGCACCCAGTCCAAGGTTCTGACGCGCACTCGACGGGTGTCGGAAGAGACTATCGCGCTCATTGTAGAGATGGCCGCGCACAATCGCCTCTGGGGCGCAGAGCGAATCCGCGGCGAGTTGCTCAAACTCGGCATCTGCCTCTCGAAGCGGACAATCCAGAAGTACCTGCGGCGTGCTCGGCCGCAGAGGCCACGAGGCCACGAGGCCAGAAGTGGTCCACTTTTCTCCACAATCACGCCCACGCCATCTGGGCGTGTGATTTCGTGACCGTAACCGACCTGTTCTTCCGGCCCATCTACGCCTTCGTCGAGATCGAGTTGGCCTCACGTCGGGTAGCCCATGTCGGCGTGACGCGGCATCCCACCGATGCCTGGGTCGCCCAACAACTGCGCGAAGCCACGCCCTTCGATCAGCGCCCCACGTACCTCATCCGTGACAATGATGCGAAGTTCGGCTCGGCGTTTGCCCGTGTGGCGGCTGGAAGCGGCATCGAAGTATTGCGCACGCCGTACATGGCGCCTCGGGCGAATGCTATCTGTGAGCGATTCCTTGGGAGCCTGCGCCGCGAGTGCCTGGATCACGTGATCATGCTGAACGAGCGGCACTTGTGGCGACAACTACGCGAATACATCGCGTACTTCAATGGTGCCCGACCCCACCAGGGCATCGAGCAGCGGCTACCAGGTGGTGTGGCAGCGTGCGTCCCAGCGCCTGGCGCCGGGCACATCGTAGCGCTACCCGTGTTGGGTGGCTTGCATCATGACTACCAACGGGCTGCGTAGGCTGTTCGTGATGCTCCGCTGCCAGATGGATGCGACCTGTAGCCAGCACAGGCAAAGGTTAGGCGTGTACCCGTATGCTGAAGCAACAGCGCGGCGAAGCGTTGGCACGGACAACAGAGTTGGGCGAGTGGTGCAGCACACACGACGACGTGACCGGCAAGGTATACTCCAGAATCATGCCCTGCTCACTTTCATGCTGGGGCATTTCACTGTCGATATGTATTCCGGCCTGTTGCCGGTGTTCTATCCGCTGCTGATCAGCCGCTTCAGGCTTGACCTGCAGCACGTGGGATTGATCAGCCTCGCCTACAGCGGCATGGCCTCCGTCTCGCAGCCGCTCTTCGGCTGGCTCGCCGACCGCTACGGTACCCGCTATATCGGCGCGGCGCTGATCTGGACGGCCGCGACCTTCGCCACGATCGGGCTGGCGCCGTCCTTCACGGTCATGCTGATCCTGGCCGCCGTCTCCGGACTTGGCTCCGGCATGTATCATCCGCTCGGCGCGCTCAGTGCCCGCGCCTCTATCCCGGAGCACCAGCGCAATACCGCCATGTCGGTCTATGTGACGGCGGGGACCGTGGGATTCGCGCTCGGCCCCCTGATTGGTGCCGTAATCTTCTCTCTCTATGGCGTGCATGGCACGCTCGCGATGCTGGCGCCGGGCATCGGCAGTGCCCTCTGGCTGCTAGCCACCGTTCGCGGCGTGCCGGGCGGCCGACGCATGCCGGCCGCTGTTCATTCGGCCGCCGCGCAACCCATACCGCTACTGCCGCTGCTCGCGGTGATCGGCGTGATGATGTCCCGCAGCTGGACGGTCATTACCTTCGAAGCCTTCATCCCGAGCTGGTACAAATCGCTCGGCTACGCGCCAACCTTCTATGGCCCTCTGGCGACGACAGTCGTCCTGGCGAGCGCCGCGGGCACGATCGGGTCAGGGCGGCTTGCCGACCACTTCGGACGCAGGGCCGTGATCACCGGCACGCTGTGCCTGAGTATTCCCTGTATCCTGCTCTTCGCACAATTCACCGGGCCCAGTGCATTCCTGAGCGGCGCGGCGCTTGGCCTGTTGGCGGCCTCCACTGGCCCCCTGACCCTGGTCATGGCCCAGGATCTGATGGTTGGGCGCGCAGGCCTGGCAAGCGGCCTGCTGTTGGGGCTCGGCTTCGTCACCGGCGCCATCGGCGTACCGATCACCGGCACAATTGCCGATGCATTCGGCATGCCGGCGGCCTTCCGCCTGCAGGTGCTGATCGTGGTGCTCACCATTGCGATCACGCCGCTGCTGCCGAGCGAGGCCATGCTGCGCGCGCGTCACGCCATGCGCAGTGCGGCACGGGCGGACGCCGCGGCCGGCGTCGCCGGGGATTGACCTTGCGTTTTAACCATGAGCAAGTCGGCCACCGAACCATGCAGTTCGGGGAGTTTGCGTGCCGTGCTGTGGTTAGTAGCTCGCGCACTCTTCCTCGGCGGCGGATTGCGGGGGTTGGTGCCGATTGTCGGCCTTTTGGACAGGCGGACGCGGGACGTGCTGTGGGATCTCGCGCAGGAGAGCGCGGGTCGCTTCAGCGGCGCCACCGGCACAGGGAGTCTCGACGGACAGAGTGACTTCAACACGGGCCAATTTGCGTTCGCGCTGCTTGGCACTCTTGGCGCGCCCAGGACTGTTAGGCTCCGCCTGGTTGACGGTGCCGCCACCGTTGCACGCGCCTGCTTTCCCGTTGAGCCTTTCGATACGTATTGTCCTGGCCGAGCGCGGAAGGCGCGCCCAACCCAGATAAAAGTCTGGTGCACAGTGTGTGCCATTCCCGCTACAGTGGCGCCAGCGTCCGGCGAGGTACCGCGCTTGTTGTGCGTGGCTCCGAAATTGATCACCCTCAGTCGTGGCACAGCCGAATCAACCACTTACCCAGGTTCTCGGGAGGCGCGCAGAAGTGGTGGGCTACGCTGCAGCGGCGAGCAGTGGCGTGGGAGCCTCGGGCTGCCAATGTAGCGACACGCCCGCCACCGCACCCGATAGTCGGGGACCTAGTCTTGGCGCGCCCTCAGATACTCGCCGAACGTGACCAGCGACGAGCCTGG
>JANWJO010000048.1 GCA_025449435.1 Chloroflexota bacterium
GTGAGCACAGATTCCGAGTTGAGGATGTGTACGCCATCGCACTCGATGTCGCCGACCTGCGCCACCTCGCTGCCGGTGGCGATGACGAACGTATCGCCCGACACCATCCGTGAGCCACCCCCATCGGGGATGGTGATGCCCACAGTGTGTGCATCCACGAACGAGGCAATCCCGCACTCCATGGCGATGCCGTTGCGGTAGGCCTGCTGCTGGATGAGGTCACGCTCGTACTTCACCACGAAAGAGGCGCGTGCGTTGAGGTCTTCCATCGTGATGCCGCGCTTAACCGCGTAGCTCTCGCCATAAATGGCATGCTCGCGATAGCCAGAGAGGTAAACCACTGCCTCACGGAAGGCTTTGCTGGGGATGGTGCCGGTGTTGACGCAGGTGCCGCCCACCACGCCGCGCTTCTCGATCATGAGCGTGCGCCGTCCCGACTTTACCGAGGCGATCGCCGCGCGCTGCCCAGCGGGCCCGCTGCCGATAACGATGACGTTGTAGTGCGAGTGGTCGGTTTGGTTCGTCGCAAGCGCCATACAGCTCTCCCCTCACCAAGCTACCGTGGACAGCATCTATCATACGACGTTGCCTGCCGTGCGCCGCTCGCCCCCTGCCACTCGTCTCTCACCGAAACGGCGACGAGCCAGCGCTTGCCTGGCGCGTTACTGCTTGTCTGTCTGGAAGTCAGGCGCAAGTGCAGCGACGCTTGGTGCAGATCGGTCGATGGGATGGAACACCCACACGGCGACCGTCCCCAGCAACCCACCAGCAAGTTCCGCCACGAGAAAAGCTGGTGCCGATGCCGGACTAATACCGGCAAACGTGTCGGAGAGCGTGCGTGCCAGTGTGACAGCGGGGTTAGCAAAGCTGGTGGAAGACGTAAACCAGTACGCCCCCGCGATGTACCCAGCCACAGCCAACGGTGCGAGCCTGCCCTGGCCCGATCGCACGGTGCCGAATACCACGAGTACCAGACCGAAGGTGGCAACGACCTCGCCCAGCCACAATCCTGGTCCCAGCCGTGCCTTGCTGGAGACGTCTACTGCCGGCAACGAGAACATCAGGTTTGCCAGGATCGCACCCAACACCGCGCCTATGCACTGCGCCACCACGTACGCGCACGCTGCAAGTGAACGCATCCCGCTCAGCAGACAGCTGGCCAGCGTGATCATCGGATTGAGGTGAGCACCCGACACCGTCCCTATCGCGACGATGATGGCCGCCAATGTAGCTGCCGTGGCGATGGCGCTCTCCAGCAGCTCTAGACCAGGGTCACCTGGGCTCAACCGTTGTGCCGCGATGCCAGAGCCGATGATCGCCATAAGCAGCAACGCCGTGCCCGTGAGCTCTGCCAGCGCTGTACGTAAAATAGGCGGCACGGCCGTCACGTACGGCTCGGTTCCAAGGCAGAATCCGTGATGAACGCTGCGATGCGCGCGCGCAAGGCGTCCCGTACCACGCGATAGGTAGCGAGTTGCTGCTCATGGGTACCAGCCGCCTGTGAAGGGTCTGGAATCGACCAGTGGAGGCGATGCTTGGCGCCGGGAAAATGCGGGCAGGACTCGTTGACTTGGTCGCAGACGGTGATCACCCAGTCCATCGTCTGATCCAGATAGCGCTCCACCGTCTTGCTGTGATGAGCGGAGATATCGACCCCCAGCTCTGCCATCGCCTCGATAGCCAGGGGGCGCACGGCCGTTGCTTCTGTCCCCGCGCTATGAGCTTCGAAACGATCACCCGCGAGCGCCCGCAACCAGCCCTCAGCCATCTGGCTGCGCGCTGAATTGTGTGTGCACAGGAACAGAGCGCGTTGCCTAGTCATCGATTCCTTCAGCAGCGATGAGTCCGGTTACTCCGGCGAAGAACGAATTCTCCGGAGTTGGTGTTAAACCACTGTGATACACCGGTGGGCAGAAAGCGAGGATGTGCTTGCTACGGCCGGCCGGCCAGGACGACCACACGGTGGTTCTGGCTGTCGGTGACATACAGCGTGTTGTTAGGTCCAACCGCCAGGCCTGTGGGGTAGCTGAGACCAGCGCCGCTCACCTCCCACACCGCTTCCGGCGAGCCATCGGCGCCATACACCAGGATGCGGCCAGGCTGCGCCATGGGGTCGCTGACATACACCGTGCCGTTGGGCGCAACGGCTACGTAGGGTTCGTTGTGCACGTTGGTTTGCCAGGTGGCGACGGTCCACTGCCGCTTGGCCGTGCCGTCAGGCCCCAACACTTGGATGCGCCGGTTCCATAGGTCGGCCACCACCAGGTTGCCATCCTGCGTGAACGCAATGCCCACCGGTTCGTTCAACTGGCCCGGTGCTGTGCCTACGCCACCAAAGGCGGCCAGGAACTTACCGTCGCTATTAAATTCTTCGATGCGCTTGTTGCCGGTGTCGGTGACGTACACGTTGCCCTGGCTATCGACGGCCACGGCGCGCGGACCGTAGAACGTCCCCGGTGACGCACTTACGATGCCGTTGGTCGAGGCGTACGTGCCCCAGGTGGTGACGAACTGCAGGGCCGGATTGAGCTTCACCACCCGATGGTTCCAGGTATCGGCGATGTAGATGTTGCCCTGCGCGTCCGCCGCCACGCCAGTGGGGTTCTTGAGTTCACCTGCTGGCGTATTTTGCCCGGTAAACGTGCCCACCACGGTGCCCTTGCTATCAAACTTGATCAGCGCGTTCTTGCCCTGGTCGATCACCAGCAGCGAGCCGTCGGGCAGCACCGTAAGCTGGCGCGGCTGATCCAGCGGCGTGTTCTGGCTCGCCGTCTCACCGATCGTGCTCAGCGCCGTCACCTGGGTTGGTGCCGGCAACGGCTCGTTGGACGATGGCACCGGCGCAGCGGCCACCGCATTGGTCCCTGTCGATGTGACGGCAGTCGCACCGCCCACCAGTTGCACGCCAGGCACGTCGTCGCGGACGTACAACCACTCATCCAGGGAACCCAACGGACTCCACGTCTTGCGATACAACAGCCACTGTATCCAGTCGGACCACGTCACGCCCTGGAAGTCGGTGACCCACCACACGCGCAGGCGGAACTTATACCCGGTGTAGTTGCCGAGTTTGGGCAGCAGTGTCTGCTGGGTCGGGTCGTCCAGCAGCAGGATTTGCCCAGACGGCGTGTAGCCGGGAAGGCTCATGTCCACAAAGGACACGGTAGGCAGGTCGCGCAGGTACCACGCCCAGGGCCAGTCCACGCCGTCCCAGGTATCCACTTCCACCTTCACATGGGCGGCTGTGGCGTCATAGGTGCGCCGGTCAATCTCCAAGATCTGGTTGCGCACGTTCACCACATCCACCGAGGATTGGGTGAACACCAGCAACTCGGATGGGTCGGCCGGGTGCGTGTACGACAGGGCGGTGCTGGAATGCACCAAGTACAGCGCACCGAACCCGGCTATGGCAAGCCCCACCATGCCGGGGATCTTTCGCCGTTGCTCCCACAGGGTCTGGAAGCCGATGGCTGAGATGAAGAACAGTGGCAGCAGGATGTGGAGCAGCAACCAGGGCATCTTCTCGCCAGCCCAGGAGTAGATCACGACGCTCAAGACGAATGCCCAGACGCAGAACACCCCGAGTGTCGTGGGCCGCCGGAGGATCGTGACCAGGCCGGCGCCCGCCAGCAGCAGCTCCGGCCAGGCATACAGCACCAGGAGCATGAAGTAGTAGTACCAAGGCTCGCCGCCGCGCCCTACCGGCTGTTGCGACAGCCAGTATTGGATGCTCTTGACCAGCCCATCCACCAGCCCTTGGGGGTTGGTGAAGAAGGTAGTGAACAGCACGGTGAATACGGCCACAAACGATGCCAGCCCCCAAAACCAAGCGTCCAGCCCTACTCTGAGGACCGGACCCAAGATGGGCTGATCGGTAAAGCGCAGACCTTGCCGCCTGGCCAACAGCCCGGTCCAGGTGATCGCCTCCAAGAAGAAGAGGCCCGCGATGAACACGGTGATGAACGTCGTTTCCTTGGTGGCGAAGCATGCTGCCAGCAGCCCCAGCGCCAGCGCTGGCTGCCACGGCTTGGGCTCGTGGAGGAAGCAAAACACAGTGACCAGCAGGGCGAGTGTGAGGCTGGCTACAAAGATGTCCTCGCGGGTGAAGCGCGAAAAATATAAGTAGGCGGGCTCGATGGTGAACAGCACGGCCGCCGTGAAGGCGGCCACGTTCCCTATCTGCCGGCGCACAAAGTAGGGCATAGCGACCATCGCGGTGCCCATGAGCGCGGGCATCAGGCGCGCCGAGAAATCGCTCGCGCCCAGCAGCACATAGCTCAACGCATCGAGGTAGAACCGCAGTGGCCCGTGCAGCAGTGGGTTATAGGCGTAGCCACCACCGGTGAACAGCACCCAAGAAAAATAGGCGTCCTGGCTCTCGTCGTGGTGCAGTGGCTTGTCGCCCAACATGGCCAGGCGCAACACCAGGGCCAGCAGCACCAGTGCGCCATAGGCGAGGACCACGCCATCAATTCGTATGCCAGCCAGTAACGGACGGTCGAGCACACTGGGTGACTCGTCCAGCCGTGGTGGCGCTTGGGCGTCGGGCTCGATGACTACCATTCGGCTCTCAAGCGAGTATTTGCATCCCTGTGCGTAGGGTCCACGGTTTGAGTATAAGACGTGGCGACATGGCCACTAGTCCACTTTCTGGATATTAGCGCCCAGGGCGGTGAGGCGGGATTCGATGTCCTCGTAGCCGCGCTCGATGCGCTCGGCGCCGCGAATGTCGCTCGTTCCCTCTGCCGCCAGCCCGGCCAGGAGCAACGCCATGCCAGCGCGCAGGTCGGGACCATCCACGCGCGCGCCGTGGAGCTTGCTGGGGCCGGTGACCACGCAGCGGTGCGGGTCGCACAGCACGATGTTGGCGCCCATCGACACCAACCTGTCGACAAAGAACATGCGTGACTCAAACATCCAGTCGTGGATGAGCGTCGTACCCCGCGCCTGCGTGGCTAGCGTGATCATGGGGGAGACGATGTCGGTAGGAAATCCCGGCCAGATGTTAGAATCCACCTTGCGCGTGCCGACCAGCTCGCCTGCCTCGACGTGCAAGCACTGTCGTTTGTCGCCGCTGTAGGCGAGCGTGACGCCCATCCGCTCCAGGATGAGCCCAATCATTTCCATCTGGTCAGGATCGACGCCGGAGATGTCGATGCTGCCGCCGGTCACAGCCGCCGCGATGGCGAACGTGCCGATGTCGATGTGGTCGGCAGCCACGGTATAGGTGGTGCCGTGCAGCCGGTGCCCGCCTTCGATGGTCAAGACGTTACTGCCCAGGCCGCTGATCTCTGCACCCATCGAAATGAGGAAGCGACCGAAGTCCACGATATGCGGTTCGCACGCCGCATGCTTGATGGTCGTCGTGCCGGTGGCCGCGCAGGCCGCCATCATGGTGTTTTCCGTGGCCGTCACCGACGCCTCGTCGAGGAACACGGTGGCGCCCTGCAAACGTTCGGCATGGACGCGCGTGCTCTCCCGCAGCGACTGCACCTCGGCGCCCAAGGCTTCGAGTGCCTCCAGGTGCGTACCAATGTCGCGCCGGCCGATGGTGCAACCACCGGGTCGCCCGATGTCCACGTGCCCGGTGCGCGCGACCAGCGGGCTGATCACTAGCACTGAGGCCCGAATGGCTTCGGCGAAGTCTCGCCGCACGGTCGAGCTGTGTACGCCACTGCAGTTGATGAGCAAGGTTGAGGTGCCCAGGCCGGTCACTTCGGCGCCGAGTTCCTGCAAGATCCTGCCCATCACCACGACATCGTTGATGCGCGGCACGTTGCGCAGTTCACACGTTTCGTCGGTCAGCAACGTCGCCGCGATCATGGGGAGCACCCCATTCTTGTTGGCAGCAGCGCGCACCTGGCCACGGAGTGGTCGACCACCCTCGACCAAAAAACCTGACACACTCGTCTCCTCACCACAGCACGGTAGCACTGCCATAGTAACGGCAGCACTCGCATGGCAGACACGGGTACCAGGGTTGTACAGCGCGGCCGTTCGTTGGGTTGGTTCCTCGGAGCGGGGAGCAGATACGGACCCCTCCTTAAAGGTTCCCCAAGAGGGGAACCGAGCTGCCGCACTGCTGGTGAGCAAGGAATCGGGCGGATGACCATACCGCCCAGCGGGAGCCCGGACACTGAAGTGTCGGGCTCCCACGAACCAAGTCGGCCTGCGCCGGCTGGGACGGCCCAAGGCACGCACGCTCCCCGGCGCATGGCGCGCGGCTTCCGCGCCAGGGCGGGGTCGCCCAGCGCAGATGCACGCCACTGGCGATGATGGACCACCCTCGCTACGCTCCCCATCGCTACGACGGTACATCCCAGGCGCAGCCGGGTGGCACCTGGGGTGGCTCCGCTCATTCCTAGTGCCGCACGCCATCGTAGGTGCGTGAGCGGGAAGCGCGATCCTTCTTAGCCGGCGCAGGCCGGCTTGGTCGGTCGGAGCCCGACACTTCAGTGTCCGGGGTCCCTCTCTCTCGGCTGGCGAAGCGTGCCCTTTGGGCGTGGGGTCAGCCTTTTCGCTCAGGAGCCTCCGTGCGCGCGATCCTGGGCAAGGTGATGGCGTATCACCGCTAAGGCCGGCTCGACACGGTCGCTGGGCTCTGGAGCAGTATCCCAGGCAGCGATAGCCTGCTCCGTCCGATCGGCCCAGTCGCGCAGCATGATGGCGTGGGTCCAGAGGAAGTCGAACACGAGCGCTCGCACGTGCAGTTGATCTTGAAACGGCGCGGTGCCCTGCAAGTATTCGGAGCCCACCTGACGGCCGGCGCGGAAGATAGCCTCGGCATCCGCTCTCACTTGCGCTAGCGCCGCGCGTGCCTGGTCGCGCGTGTCCAGATCGGTCAGGAAGATGCGCAGGAGCGGTTCGCACTCTAACGCGGTAGGGCGCGGTGGCGTCGCCAGCCAGCGTGCAACGGCGTCCGCACCCGTGGCGGTGATGGCGTAGGTGGTGCGGGTGCGTTCCCCCTGTTGCTCTTGCTCCGCGGTCGCGAGGCCGCGAGCGACGAGTTGCTTCGCTTCGTCGTAGATGCGGCTCTCGGCTCGAGGCCAGAAGAAACGCATGTTGCGCCGCAATTGTTGGGTGATAGCGTAGGTGGGCCAGTGCGACCGCAGTGACAGCAGTCCCAAGATCGCGTTGCCAGTGGTTGCCGTTCGCGCCACGTCTTGACTTACTCCTACTAGGAGTATAGCGAGGAGATGTTCCGATGGCCATCGCACGGATTTTCGACGGACCCGGCTGGACCACCGAGCAGTACGACGCACTCATGAGTCGCCTCACGGAGCGCATTCCGCTGCAGACCGGCAAAACTGCGCCTGGTGTGCTGTTTCACTGGATGGCCCCCACGCCCACTGGTGTGCGCGCTGTGGATGTGTATGAGAGCCGCGAGGCCGCCGACCGTCTTGCCCAGGAGTACATCGTGCCGGTGGCGCTGGAACTGGGCTTGTCGATGCCCACGATCAGCGAGTATGCCGTACATGCCAGCCGTCACGCATAGGTTGCGCCGCGCACCCGCATTTCCACTCCACGGTCAGTGGCATCGATGGCCGGCACCAGGTGATTGTGGTGCAGGTAGGTCGGGGTAATACCCCGTACACGCGGGCACATTATGGGGTCGGCGGAGTGGTCACGTTTGCCTCGAAGGCATGGTGGATCGGGTCATACGTGGTGGTGGGGGGCGGATTGCCACTTGCCAAGGTGCTGGCGGTCCAGTGGCCACGACAGTCGGGCGAACAGCACAGGCTCCCCGTTACGGTGGGGTACATCCGGCCATGCCACCGCTGCCGCCAGTGGGCAAGGCGGCCGGGGTTGTGGTCGTTGGCGTGGTAAGTCCTTGTAAGACGGTGACGGTCCCATCTCCGCTATTCGCCACGAACACGCGATGGGTTGTGGCATCGACAGCAACACCCCACGGCGCTTTCCCGACTGGCGAAGATGTCACTTCGCTTGCGGTCGTCTCGTTGACGGCTGAGACAGTGTTACTCTCGGGAGGTTCACTATGAATGCCGATATCTGTCACGTAAATGGTGTCAGTGGTGGAATCAATAGCCACTCCCCAGGGAAATCCGGTGAGCGGTGCAGTGCGAAAGACGGTACCAAATTCCAGGCCAGTGCCAACGGGCAAAATAGCGAGCCTCTTTTCATTGACCGGCGCAATGACCAGATTGTGCGTGCGAGGGTCGACAGCAAGCTGACCGTAATACGGGACGCCAGCGCTCGAGCCGGTGACTGCAATGAGTTGAAAGTCAACATCACTGAGCGCGGTGACAAAAGAGGGGTTCGCTCGATCGGACGTTGAGAAGAACAAGGTGTGGTTTGTTGAGTCGATGGCCGTGCCATCCACGCCCCCCGTCGGCATATCGGCAACACGCTGCATGATGGTCAACTGTGGCGCCTGCCCGCTTCCGGCAAGGCGGATGACTTCCAGCAGATTCCGCGACGGTGCTGGATTCTCCACGACGTAGACCGTGTGTGTATTGAGGTCGAGGGCGATGTCTACCGGTGCGCCTGATAATGGTACCGATGCAGCAATGGCACCGTCACGTTCGCGAAGCACGGTAAGCATTGGATGTTCTGGCACATCCTGAGCTATAAGGGCAACCTGAAGTTCGGGATCGACCGCAAGGGCAGCAGGCTGCGCCAATTGAAGACTAGTTTGAACGTGCAGCGTTTCCCCATCGAGCACGGTAACGACACCGTCCGGAGCACTAGCAACGAAAGCTAAATGTGACAGCGAATCGTTGACCACAGCTTTTGGTGCGGAACCAACCTTAATAGTCGCAAGGAA
>JANWJO010000049.1 GCA_025449435.1 Chloroflexota bacterium
AGAGTCAATCGCCAACCACCTGGATTTTGGCATCCTCCAGGAAGTCCACGACCAGGTCCTGGTGTATGGTGACCGGCACCGACGCGGTGAGCACACGGCCGCTGGGCTGTGCGGCGGTGTTGAACGTCGCTCGCGTGACATAAATCAGGTAGGCACCCGGCGACACTTTGAACTGGGCCCGGCCGCCGCCCAGCAAGGTGCCTTGAAACACGTTCCCCTGTGACACCAACTGGCTGCCCTGGTACAGGTAAAGCGCGTTGCCGTTGGACGGATTCAAGTTGTAGTCGATCACGGTCAACGTGTATTGCGGGGCGAAGGCGCGATGCGATAGGTAATCGACGCCGGCGATGGCGAAAGCTGCTGTCGCGATGAGGGCAATGAAGTTCCGGTCAAACAGGCGATGGCGCAGGCCGTAGAGGAACAACCGGGCGTTCATCACGCTCCTCACCCCCCACCCCTGCTGGGTGGCAGTTCAAGGAATTTTATCTCACGCTGAGCGGTTCGTTTCGTCCCGTCAAAGTGGCACCGGTCAACGTGACCGTTGTGCGTGCCGGTAGAGCAGATCGGCTACGGCCACGGCAGCGCCGGGCTTGTCGAAGGCCGCTACGTTTCGGCGAAGTTGATCGAGACGTTGCTGGTCTCCCAGTAGCGCCATTGCTTGAACACACAGCTCTGCCGCGGAGGTGTCTCGCTCCAATACAACGCTGGCTGCTCCGGCAAGTTCGAGCACGCGGGCATTGCGTTCTTGTGGCGATCCACCCATCCCTGGCGGTAATGGAACAAGCACGGCTGCCTTGCGTGCCGCCGCGAGCTCGGCAATGGTCGAAGCGCCGGCCCGTGACACCACCAACTCGGCACATGCCAGTACGTCGGAGAAGCCCTCCCCAATGTATGGCCGCACGATATAGCGCTCGCGCAACGCGGGCGGCAGCGCTTCCCAAGCTTGCGCTGCCTCGTGCTCGCTGAGTGAGCCGCATTGATGGACCAGCACAGCGTTTTCTAGCCAGCGCGGCAGTTCGGCCAGCACCAACCGGTTAAGGCTCCGAGCACCCTGGCTGCCGCCGGTGATGAACACCACTGGCAGTCCGTCAGGCAGGCCAAACATCGCCCTCGCTCTCGCCGCGCTACCGCTTGTGATGGTGCTCCGCACCGGGTTGCCTACCCAGACGGCTTTCCCAGCAGCGAAGTTGGTTAGCGAACTCGCGAACGACACACCCACTACTGTCGCCAAGGGAGCGATGAGCCGGTTGGCCAGGTTGGGCGCCTCGTCTTGTTGCAGCGCGACAAGCGGAACGCGGCAGAGGGCGGCGGCGATGCCTGCGGGAACTGCCACATACCCACCGCAAGTAAGTACCACGTCCGGTGACCAGCGCCTGACAACGCCGATGGCTTGCAGGATTCCCGCCGGTATGTACAGCAGGTCCCAAAACGTCTTGAGCGACAGGAACCGATTCAGCTTGCCCGCCAGCACGCCGGTGAAACGCAACCCCGCATCACGGACCAGCAGCGCTTCCATGCCGCCCCTGGAGCCAAGCCATAGTATTTCATCCTGAGCGTCTTGCTCTCGAAGTACGTTAGCAACCGCCAGGCCGGGAGAGACGTGCCCACCCGAACCGCCACCAGCAATGAGAACGCGCATGCCTTGGCGTTTTACCCGAGTTTCGCGCGGCGATAAAACGCTGGCGCGCTCGAGGCAGTGCCCCGCCGGACGCGTGGGACAGCGGTTGGCTGCAGGACGTCATTGGCTTGCGCTGGCGCTGGTTTTTCGATGACCGGTTGGCTGCTCGCAACGCCTTGCGCTGAGATGTTGAGCAGCACGCCGATGCTGATCAAGGTCATCACCTCAGATGTGCCGCCGAAGCTAATCAGGGGAAGCGGCACGCCGGTGAAGGGAATGCTGGAGGTGACGGCGGCGATGTTCACCAGCGCCTGGAAACAGATGCCGGCGGTAATGCCCGTGGCCAGGAGCGAGCCAAACCGATCCGGTGCGTGACGAGCGACGGCAAATCCGCGCCACACCAGCACGATAAACGCGATCACGACGATGGAGCAGCCTATAAAACCCAGTTCCTCGCCAATAACCGCAAGGATGCTGTCGGTGTAGGGCTCGGGCAGGAAGCTAAACTTCTGCTGGCTTTCGCCCAAACCCATGCCCCACAGTCCCCCTGAGGACAGGGCGATCAGCGCTTGCTTTACCTGATACGTCGCCGCGTCGGGCTGTAAAGCGCCCAGTGGGTCCAGAAACGTCTCCAGGCGTGCCAGGCGGTACGGAGCCAGCTTGATCAGGGCCCCCGCGCTAACAATGGCTGGCAACGATAACAGCGCCAGATGACGCCAGCGTGCGCCGGCCGCAACAGACCCGGCGAAGCCGGTGACGGCCCCGATCATGGCCGTGCCCATGTCCGGTTCTAGCAATACCAGTGTCACGGCAACGAGCGTGATAGCGACGAATGCCAGCAAACCCCGAACAAACTCCCGGGATCGCCCAGCTAACTCGCCAAACCAGCTAGCCAACAGCAGAGCAACCGCGAACTTTAACACTTCACTGGGCTGAAACTGGTTGCTGCCGATGACGATCCAGCGGCGGGCACCGTTCACCGACGAGCCGAACACGAGCACACCGGCGAGGAACACGAGCGTCGCGATGAACAGCCACCAGGACAGCTTGCCGAGGAACTGATACCGCACGCGCGCCGCCGTGAGCATGCCAGCGGCCCCAACCAGCGCGAACAGCGACTGACGGACAAACTTGGAAGCCACATCCTCATTGACGACGGCCGTCAGCCCAGCGCTGGCGCTATACACCATCACCAGCCCAAACACGACGAGGCCAATCGTGACGGCGAGCAGCACAGGATCGGTCCTCCATTGCCCGGTGCGCAAGAGGAAGCTCTGCTGTGTGTTCATCGTGCGACTATGCCCTTTGTTGGGTTCGCATGTGAGCTGGCGAGATGCTGATGCACGAGGTCACTGAAGCGCGTGCCCCGTGCGGCGAAGTCGATGAACTGGTCAAAGCTCGTGCATCCCGGTGACAGCAAGACTTGATCTCCGGGTCTGGCACATTCGATCGCTCGCTGGACCGCACCGTCGAACGCTTCACTGGGTACGATCTCCGGCGCCGACCCGGTCGTGGCCGCCGCATGATGCAAGAGCCGTTCCAACATCGGCGCTGCCTCGCCAGTGAGTACAACCACGCGGCAGCGCCGGCAAATGGCAGCGGCTGCATCCTCCCATGGTAGGTGCTTGTCACGGCCGCCGAGAATCAGCACTACCGGACCAGTCATCGCGCGCAAGCCAGCCAGCAATCGCTCCGGCGCCGTGGCGATCGAGTCGTCGTAATAGCGGATGGCGTTGGCCTCAGCCACCAACTGGAGCCGGTGCTCCACCCCAGTAAAACTGGTGAGCACTTGCCGAATTGCTGGGACCGTTGCCCCCGCTGCGAGGGCAGCAAGTGCCGCAGCTAGCGCGTTTTCCCGGTTGTGTTCTCCCGGCAGTACGATGCTGGCATGGTTAATCAAGTGCATCGTTTCACCATTGTGTCTGACCCACAGCGCACCATTGGCGCTCCATGCGCTGGTGTCACTCAGCGCTGGCTCGTCGCCAGCGAACCACTGCACCTGCGCCGGCGTGTGCCCGGCGAACGAGCGTGCCAGCGGATCGCCGGCATTGAGGATGGCAATATCACCCACCGACTGATGCGCGACGATCTGCCGTTTGGCTTCCGTGTACTCGTCCATCGAAGAGTGCCTGTCCAGGTGGTTCGGCGTCACATTGGTCACCACAGCCACGGCAGGGCTTTGACGCATCGGCTGAAGCTGGAAGCTCGATAACTCCATGACGACTTTGGCCGGCGCACCAATTGACGGGAGTTCTGGTGTCAAGGGCATACCGATATTACCGCCCACGAATACTGGGTGGCCGGAGACTCGAAGCATTTCCCCAATCAGGGTGGTCGTCGTCGTCTTGCCGGCGCTGCCGGTGACGCCTGCTATCGGGACGGGGCATCGTTCGAAGAACAGTTCCACCTCGCTCGACAGTGGAATGCCAAGTGCCGAGGCACGGGCGAGCAGCGGCGTGGTGCGCGGCACGACCGGACTCACGCAGATCAACTGGCTAAACCCCAAGATGCGTTCCTCGTCGTGCCCGCCAAGGTTCAAGTCCACTGGCAGGCCACGTATAGCATCCAAGCTCTGGCCGAGTTGCTCGGCAGGCAAGCGGTCGGTCACAAGGACATGAGCGCCCTCATCCACCAAGAAGCGGACCAGCGCTACACCTTCACGCCGGCCGAAACCGTACACCGTGACGTTGCGGCCCAATAACGGTGTGCGCAGCTGCCTCACGGCTGTCCGACCAGCTTTGGGGTATACGGCACGGCAGTCGGTGTGACGTTGACCACTGGAACCGACAGATAGGTGACTTCGCCAGGCTTAACCGGCGTGAGTCCGAGTTTGGCCGCGTCGGTATGGATGCGTTGCAGCGACTCTAGCTGATCGGCTTGCAGGCGTAGATCGCTTTCCTGCTGCAGGAGGGCGGTCTCGTCGTCGTTGAGGCTGTTGATGTTGTATTTGATGGCGGCCGATTGCGTTTGCGTCGAGAGGTACAAAATGGCCATGCAGCCGACGATGAGACATGCCATCAATACCCAGGCAACGGGCTGCGCCTGTTGCAGCCACGGCGACAACCGGCGGCGCATCCGCAGAGCGGGGCGGCCACTGAGGGGCAGCGACACCACAGACCTGGCCATCTAGATGGCCCAATCTGGCAAGGTCAGCTTATCGGGCTGTTCACCATGATCCAGCTTCCGACCCACCCGCAATTTTGCACTGCGGGAGCGTGGGTTGGTACGAACCTCCAACTCACTGGCGATCACCGGCTTACGCACCGGCAAGGTGATAGCTGCCGTGTGCCCGCACCGGCACTCTGGCAATCCAGGTGGACAGATGCAGCTCGCCGCCTGTTCCGCCAAGAACTGTTTTACAATACGATCTTCGAGCGAGTGGAATGCGATCACGACGAGCGTGCCACCGGGCCTGAGCGCGGCAATCGCTTGTGGCAACACACGGCGCAACTGCCCAAGCTCATCATTGACCGCTATGCGCACAGCCTGAAACGTGCGTGTGGCGGGATCGATGCGCCAATCGGCTGGCGCCAGATGGCCGATACCGCTCAACACCGCGGCACGCAGGTCCGCTGTGGTGTTCAGCGCTCCCCGCTCTCGACGTGCCACGATGCTGCGAGCGATCCGGCGAGCCCGAGGTTCTTCGCCAAACTCGTGCAGCATCGCCGCGATCGCAGGCTCAGGTTGATCGCGCAATAACTCGAACGCCGTGGGGATAGTGGCGTCCTGGTCCATGCGCATGTCGAGTGGCTCGTCCCGTTGAAACGACAGGCCGCGTCCTGGCGAATCCAGTTGTGGTGACGACACTCCCAGGTCCAGTAGGATGCCGTCACACGTCTCCCAGCCAGCCTCGGCAATCAGGTTGCTCAACTGGTCAAAGGAGGCGTGCCGGAACAACACGCGCTCGCCCAATGGGCGCAGCCGGTCTCGGGCGATGCCCAGCGCATCGCGGTCGCGATCGAGACCCAGCAATTGCCCATTAGGTCCGGTGTGAGAGAGCAGTGCAGCGGCGTGACCGCCTAGCCCCAGGGTGGCATCAACGAGCCGAGCGCCAGGCACGGGATGGAGCGCTGCAAGCACCTCTTGCAGCAGGACAGGGGTGTGATCTGGCCGCTCAGCCATTGGTTGGGCTACCAAATCGACATTCCGTTCGCTGGTGGCGATGACTCACGGGCAACAGCGTACACGTTTCCACCCATATGCCGGTTTGGACACACGGCTGTTCGCCAGAATGTACTAAGCGCGTCGAGTCAGGAAAGGGCACGCGCGATCACCTGCCACCAGGCGCCGGCTAGCCGTTCATAGCCAGCGTCCGAGGGGTGAAAGCCATCAGCGGACACCAAACTCGGATCGGCGGCAAGCTCACTAAAGGGCAAGTGGACGTAGGTGGCCCCCATGGATGGGACCAGGCGCAGCACTGCGTCCAGCAACTCCTGAGACCGCTTCTGGGCGTAGGATTGTAGGCCGGTCAACGGCATCAGCCACGGTGGAAGGTTTCGAATGACCGGCACCAGAGAGAGGTCGGGCGGACTGGCCACAAACACCTGGCAATCCAGCCGCTGTAGGAGCGTGAGGACCTGTCGCAACTGGTCGACGAAGTCGTTCGCATCAATACCTTGTACCAGATCATTGCCACCGGCCCAGAGCGTGACAATATCGGGCGAAAGGGTGAGGGCCTCCGGAAGCTCGTGCTGGAGGATATCGCCGAGGGTATAGCCAGTAACACCTAGGTTGTGAAGCAGCACGGTGCGGGAAGCTCCAAAGTAGCCCTGCAGGCGGCCGGCCAGTCGGTGGACATAACTCCCGTTGCTCACCGTCGCGCCGACGCCGATAGCGTCACTGGCTCCAAGCGCTACATAGTGCACGGGCCGGGAGAGCGCTCGACTCAACTTGCCGCGACGCTCGGCTTGGATCTGGGCCTGAAACTCCGCCAGCGTTCGCGGACGGGGCCGGCCAGCGTTGCTACTCACTCGTGGTACTCCGTGGTCGATGGCCGCGCCCGCTAACGGGGACAAGGGACTCCAAAACGGCGCGTAAGGCAATTGCACCATGTTTCCACGTAGGTTTTTACTATTGTATGCGACTGTGTCCACAAGCTTGACAATTGCTACATGCGAGCCGTCGCAATCGCCCTCCGCCTACAAGCGAAGCGGCGTTGCGACCCTCTGGTGGGCACCGGAGATTGCTCCACCAGAGAGGGCGGTCAGTGCCCTATGGTATGCTGAGCAGCTAACGCTGACATGGAGTGCAAGTTTGCCCTACTTCACGCTGGAATTACCGCTGTTATACCCGTTGGAAGAAGAACTCGAACTGGAAGAAGACAGCGAAATCGACTCCAGGCGTCTGTTTGCCGCGGGACTTACCATTGCCCAACGTTTTTATGACACAGGATGCATCATCGACGACCTGGCAGATCGAGGCTGGAGTGTACGGTTGCTCCCCGACGCCGACGCCGTGGTGCTGGTGCGTCAGGGTAGCCGGCAGGTCGTCGACGAGGATGTGGTCGAAGTCCTGGAGCGTCACGATGGCCTGCTGATTTCTATGGGCGACTATCCCGAGCCGCGCGACTCGGACCTGCTGTGGGAAACTCGTGAGGGACATCTCATCCCCCACCGGCACGAACCGGGTGGGAAACAACTCTCCGTTGGTGATGAGGGTTCACACTGAGTAACCGGCATGCGCACAATCAGCCACCGTCCAGACGAGACCGGCGCAGCCACGAGGGCGATCACCACACGAATGGCTTGGTTTCGGCGCCAACGGGCCCGCTCGCTGGCTTGACCGTGCTGGTGGTCGATGACAATGCGGGGACGGCGGTGCTGATCGGCGGGGCACTGGCGGATGCTGGTGCGCGGGTAGAGTCCACACGCTCGCCTGAGTCGGGTGTGAACCTGGCGGTCAAGCTCACACCGCATGCGATCGTTATCCATCTCCCAACCCCACTGGACGGGGCAGCGTTGCTCGCCGTGCGGCTCAAGAGCCACCCCGTCCTCGCCGCGACACCAATCATCGCCCTCATAGGGCGGGACCAGATTGACCCCGAAACGGCAGCTGTGGTGACTGAGGTACTGCCGCGTCCGTTTAGTCCGGAGCTCGTGGTGGCCCGCGTCGGCGCCTTGCACCAGCAGGCGCGATCCGACGCCACGGCTAGGCAAGACATGCCGCCCAATGGAGACTCCGGCGCTGGCGGCGAAGCTCGCGAAGGCCACTAGTTGTCAGGAGGTATCCCGAAACCTTCTCACGGTATAGTTGCTCTCCAAGCGAATACTGGCATCACAGGGCGGCTGTCGAGTACGCACGTCGCGGAGGAGGGATCAACGAAGTGACTGCAGTGCGTTCACGCCCATCGACGTATTACATCTTGACAGTCGGCTGCCAGATGAACAAGGCCGATTCCGAACGTATTCAAGACTACCTCGAGCACCAGGGATGCAGGGAAGCCGGAAGTCCTCAGGGAGCCGACCTCGTGGTGGTCAATACCTGCGCAGTTCGCCAGAGCGCCGAGGAAAAGACTGAGGGCCAGCTCGGGCAGCTTGCTGGTTTGAAGAAGCGTTCGCCTGCGCTGGCCATCGCCATGACTGGGTGCATGGTCGTGCCCGACGCGGCGGCCATGCAACGCCGCTTTCCGATGGTTGACATGTTCTTCTCGTCGCTGAGCCCTGAACGTTTGCAGCCCCTGGTGGATCGCCAGCCAGAAGTGCCGGTACCCATCACGTTCGCTCCCGTGCCAATCGAAGCCGGCCCGGAGAGCCTGTCGCCGGAACTCCAGGTCAAGCGCTCGCGCGACGTGACCCGTTTCATTCCCATCATCTACGGGTGCGACGAGCACTGTACGTATTGCATCGTGCCGTCGCGGCGAGGGGGAGAACGTAGCCGCCCCGTGGATGAGATCATCGGCCACGTCGAGCAAGTGGTGGCTGAAGGGGCCAAAGAGGTGACGCTCCTGGGGCAGATCGTGGATTCCTACGGGCACGACTTGCCAACGCGGACCGATCTGGCGACGCTGCTCGAGCGCGTGAACGAGGTACAAGGGCTGGAACGCATCCGCTTCCTCACCTCGCATCCCCGCTATATCGATCAGCGCTTGGTTGAGGCCATTCGCGACGTGCCTAAGGTGTGCGAGTACATGCACCTACCGGTGCAACACGGCGATGATGCCATTCTGCGCAGGATGGGCCGGCCCTACAAGGTGGCTGACTATGAGCGCCTCATCGAGCGCATACGCGCCACCGTCCCGGGTTGTAGCGTCAGTACCGACATCATCGTTGGCTTCTGTGGCGAAACGGCTGAGCAATTTGCGCACCTCGTAGAACTTCTCGAGCGAGTGCGGTATGACGTGGTACACGTCGCTGCGTATTCGCCACGACCGGGAACGCCATCGGGCGAAAGGTGGGACGACGATGTCCCTGGCCTCGTGAAGAAAGAGCGCCTGTGGGCCGTCGAACACCTCCAGGAAGCTGTGGGTCTAGCCATAAACGAGCAGCTACTGGGAACTGTACAGGAAGTGCTCGTCGAGGGACGGGAAAAGGAAGGTAACCCACGCTGGCGGGGACGGACGCGTACGAACAAGCTCACGTTCTTTTCGGTGCTCAGTGCTGATAGCGACACCACCGATCGAGACTACACCGGACACCTCCTCCCTGTGACCGTCACGCGCGCCACGCCGCATGCCCTTCAGGGTCGAGTCGTACGGTAAGCAGTTGAAAGGAGTCAACTTGCGCAACCGGGTCGTAATTGACGATCAACCACCAAACAAGCGAGTGCTGACAGATCAAGCCATTGCCCTTGCGGTCCAGAGCAAGTGGGAAGAAGCTGCCGATCTCAACCGCAAGCTGATCAGCTTCTATCCCCAAGAGGCTGAGGCGCACAACCGCCTGGGAAAGGCTCTCACCGAACTCGGCCAGTATGGCGCGGCCCTCGAAGCGTACAGCCAAGCCCTTGCGGCAGACCCTGGCAATGGCATTGCCCGCCGAAATATCGAGCGCCTAAAGGTGCTCGCGGAGCGCGAAGCCGCCGGTACGTTGACGGCAGTCAAGAACCCCAAGATGGATCCGCGTCTGTTCGTCGAGGAGGCCGGCAAAACTTCTGTCACCGCGTTGCTCCAGCCTGCCTCGGCTGCGGTGCTCGCCCGCATGAATAGTGGTGATCTGGTCCGCTTGCAACCGGGCGCCGGCACTTTACGCGTGGTCGACAATGGCAACGAGTTGCTGGGGGTGCTGGAGACCAAGCTGGGCCAGCGCATCATGAACTACATGGCCAAGGGAAACCAGTATCAAGCCGCAGTCATGACGGTGGACAGCGGGGAGATCAAGATCTTCATTCGGGAAACGGTTCAGCACCCCAGCCTAGCTGGCAAGCCAACGTTCACTCCTCGTGTGGACAACGCGCACCGCGCCTACACCCGTGACTCGCTGTTCCGTGTCGATCCCGATGAAGACGATGAGGACATGGAAGACAGCGACGGCGATTACAACGATCGTGACCGCGGGGATGAAGAGCACGACGATGAAGACTCACCCAACATCATGAGCGAACTGGAGCAGTCGTTCGACATCGAACGCGAAGAAGAGTAGCCCCGCTAGATTGCCGCCTGCTCTGGAACGTCACGCGCCAGTGCTATCATGCCTTGTCGAAGCATGTTCGGCGGCACGTCACACCTACCAACTTCCCAAGTCTCGGTTCGGGCAAGCCAGGGAGGCAACGAGGCAATGGCTGGCTTATCTCCACGCCAAGGTGCCGTCCTGCGTGCGGTTGTTGAGCAGTATGTAAGCACTGCCATTCCAGTCGCCTCGGAGGGGCTTGCCCGGCACGTCACGCCACCGGTGAGCAGTGCCACCATTCGCAACGACCTCGCTGTGCTGGAGAGCGAAGGGCTGGTTTTCCAACCTCACACGTCGTCGGGCCGGGTGCCGTCGGACCAGGGGTACCGGTTCTTCGTCGAGCACTTGTTGCCAGATCGTGGATTGACGGCTCAGGAGCGGCGCGCCATCCGCCAGCAGTTCTTCCAAGCAGAGAGCGAAGTGAGTGATTGGCTCCGGCTCGCGTGTTCGGCGCTAGCTTCGGCGTGCGGGGCAGCGGCGATCGTCACCGACGCCGCTCCGGCCGTCGCTCGCTTGCGGCACTTCGAGGTGTTGCCGTTTGACGGCAACCGGTTGCTACTGATCGCGGTGACGCACGACTCAGCGGTTCTCCGGCGCCTCGTGGAGTGGCTCGACCCTGTGGACTTTGAGGTCGTTCGTGGGCACAACGCGCTACTCAACACTACGTGGTTGAACTTCGCAGCGAACGAACTCCAGGTATACGACCTACCGGAGACCATTCGTGGGGCATTCTGGCTGGCCATTCGTGACGCCCTGGCCGGATTGCTGGCCCGCCACGACGGAGAACACTGGCACGTTCGCTGGCACGATGGCCTGGCCAACGTGCTTACACAGCCGGAGTTCTCGACGGTAAATAGCGTCCAGGGAGGGCCAGCGCGCTTGCGCAATCTCGTGGCCATCGTTGAGCACGGTGACGCCGTGCGGGACGTGCTGCCAAATGTCGTTCAGCGGGGTGTGTTACAGGTGTTGATTGGTGAGGAGCAGCCGGCCGCATTGCGCGACTATTCGCTGGTGCTGTGCCCGTTTGGTTCGGGCTTGCGCGGCAGCGGTGTGCTTGGGCTTATCGGGCCGACCCGCATTGACTACCCAAGGGCCATCAACGGCACTCGCTTCATTGCCGGTATCCTGACTATGCTTATGAATGAGTGGACTGGCGGGGCTCCTCAAGTCACTACGTGACGGTAGGCCATGTACAGTTCCTCTGGTGCCACCATCATCCATAGCCGTCTGTATCGTGACGTAGGGGAAGCTTTCTTGGAGAGAACTGTCATGAGTGACCAAACTGCGCCAGCCGAGGGTCAGCAAACTGAACCACAGACGGGCAGCGACCTAGCCGGGCGCATTGCCGTGCTCGAAGCCCAACTGGAGAAAGAGTCAGCGCAAGCCACCGAGTACATGAAGCGCTGGCAGTATGCGGAAGCCGAAATCGCGAATATCAAGCGGCGAACCCAGCAAGAGCGCGAGGAACTCCAAAAGTATGGCACAGCGCCACTGGCTGCCGCACTGTGTGAAGTCATGGACAACTTCGAGCGGGCCGAGATGACGATTCCGCGCAGCCTGAACACCCTGACCTGGATCAATGGCGTAATCCTCATTCACCGCCAGTTGGACTATCTGCTCAAGCAACACGGCCTGGAGGCGATCGACACGACCGGCAAGGTGTTTGACCCGGCTAGGCACGACGCGCTCGCCGAGGAGCATCATGCCACCGTCGCCGCGGGCTCAATCATTGCTACTGTCCAAAGCGGGTACACGCTACACGGTCGGGTGTTGCGGCCGGCCCTCGTGCGCGTTTCCAAGGGCCCAGAGCCCGCAACGCCACCGCCCACCGAGGAGCCAAACGCTGCCGGCGGCACACCAGCCACGATGACGAACGCCAGTGAGTAGAGTTGTCGGCATCGACCTTGGTACCACCAATTCGTGTATCGCCATTATGGAAGCCGGCGACCCTACGGTCATTCCCAGCGCGGAAGGTGCCCGCACCACACCCTCAATCGTGGCCTTCAACAAGGCCGGAGAAACCTTGGTAGGGCAGCTTGCCAAACGGCAGGCGGTGACGAATTCCGAGAACACGGTCTACTCCATCAAGCGATTTATGGGGCGCCGATACGACGATCTGGAAGTTCGACGCACCAAGGCATTAGTGTCCTACCAGGTAACCGGCACGCCAGATGGTGAAGTGCGTGTAGTGGCCGGCGGCAAGGAATACGCTCCCGAAGCGATTTCAGCGCTCATCTTACAGCGGCTCAAGGCCGATGCTGAGGCCTACCTCGGCGAGAAGGTAAGCGAAGCGGTGATCACGGTGCCGGCGTACTTCAACGACGCCCAGCGCCAAGCCACCAAGGACGCCGGCCGCATCGCGGGGCTCGACGTGCTGCGCATCATCAACGAACCCACCGCCGCCAGCCTGGCCTACGGCCTGGACAAGCACAAGGACGAAATCATCGCGGTGTACGACCTGGGTGGCGGCACCTTCGACGTCTCGGTGCTGTCCTTGGGCGAAGGCGTGTTCGAGGTCAAAGCCACCAACGGGGATACCCACCTGGGCGGCGACGACTTTGACCAGCGGATCTTGGGTTGGCTGGCGGATGAGTTCAAGAAGCAGGAAGGCATCGACCTGCGACAGGACCGCATGGCGCTGCAGCGGCTCAAGGAAGCGGCCGAGCGAGCCAAGATCGAGTTGAGCACGACGCAGCAAACTGAGATCAACCTGCCGTTCATCACGGCAGATGCGGCTGGACCCAAGCACCTGACGATCACCTTGACGCGCGCCAAGCTGGAGCAGTTGGTGGGGGACTTGATCGAGGGGACGATCGGGCCGTGTACCAAGTGTCTGGCGGATGCGGGGTACAGCGCGGCGCAGATCGACGAAGTGGTGCTGGTGGGGGGGATGACCCGGATGCCAGCGGTGGTGGAGACGGTGCGCAAGCTGTTTGGCAAGGAACCACACAAGGGGGTGAACCCCGACGAGGTGGTGGCAGTGGGAGCAGCGATCCAGGCCGGCGTGCTCAAGGGCGAGGTCAAGGATGTCCTCCTCCTCGATGTCACCCCGCTCACGCTGGG
>JANWJO010000050.1 GCA_025449435.1 Chloroflexota bacterium
ATCGTGGCATCACCACCCAATCCCGGCTGCGGTCCCAACAAGTTGGTAGCCTACCACTGGTCCGACCCTCTTGTAGTCCCCCCTGGCGGGAGGGAACAAGGTTACGGACCCCCCTTAATGTCCCCCTGGCGGGGGGACAGCGCCGCTGGGAGAACGCGACCTGCTTGGAATAGGGAGGCCGTGCCTGTTCCAGGAATTGTGCCCACCTACCGGCGCAACGTCCCCCCCACCGGGGGGACGACAGGGGGGTCACTCGTCGTACCTACTCCCCTCTCCCGCCAGGGGAGGGGTGAGGGGTGAGGCTCGGTTCTTGGCAACCGCCCCTCTAGCGCTTACCATACCGGCACGCGCCAACACGCAATGCCTACAGAACAGGAGACGGTATGGCCGCAGTAGTGGAAAAGCGCCTGGCGAGCGGCTGGCAAGCCGTGGCGCTGGAGAACGGCGCCGTCTCGGTGCTGATCCTGCCAGAGAAGGGTGGGGAGATCTACGAGCTGCGCTCCCGCGCCCACGACCTGGACGTGCTCTGGAAATCTCCTTGGGGCCTGCGTCCGCCGGCCGGCGTGGCTCAGGCCGGCGCGAGCTCCGAAACCGCCTGGCTCGACGCCTACGGCGGTGGCTGGCAAGAGCTGTTCCCCAACGGTGGTGCAGCGTGTACCTACATGGGCGCCGAGTTGGGCTTCCACGGCGAGGTATCGGTGTCACCCTTCCAGTTCACGATAGATTCGCAGGCCAGTGGCGGGGTAGCAGTACACATGACACTGGCCCTGGCGCGCTCACCTTTTGTCATCGAGAAGACCATCACGCTGGACGCTGAGCTGCCGCGCTTGACGATTGGGGAGCGCATCACCAACCACGGGACGCAGCGCATGCCCTACATGTGGGGGCACCACCCAGCCTACGGCGCACCATTCCTGTCGGGCTCGTGCGAACTCACCGTGCCGGCGCATGTGTTCACGGCAGATAAAGCGCAGACCGCCGGGCATACCTGGTTGACGCCTGGCGTCAGCTGGCCGGCCTGGCCCAAGATTGGCGGTCCCGATGGTGCCACGCACGACTTGAGCAAGGTGCCACCGCCCGAAGCAGCCGTGGCGAATATGGGATACATCCTGCAACTGGATGAGGGGTGGTATAGCCTCGTCAATCACGATTTGGGGCTTGGCGTCGGCTTGAGCTGGCCGCTCGAGGTGTTCCCAGTGGTGTGGCTGTGGCAGGAACTCAATGGCTCGCCGGGCCATCCCTGGTACGGCCGGTGCTATGTCATGGGCGTCGAACCCAATACGAGCGCGCTAGGTCACGGCCTGGTCAACGCCATCCAGGCCGGACAGGCGCGCTGGCTCGACCCCGGCCAGCAGGTTGAGATGACCATGTGTGCGGTGCTGTTCGAGCCAGCGGCCAGTGTGCGGCACATCAGCCCTACCGGCCAAGTGCAGATGGCTTGATGAGCGGCGGAAAGGGAGCATGCTGACGTGGGAGACTTCACCGGCAAGTGCGTGATCGTGACCGGCGGCGCACTGGGCATGGGCCGCGACACCGCGCTGGCGTTCGCGGGCGCAGGAGCGGCCGTGGCCGTGGCCGACGTGAACGCGGAGGCTGGCAAGGCGATCGTCGCGCGCTTGCACGAACTCAGCGGCAAGGGCGCCTTCATTCACGCCGACGTGGCTCAAGCTGGGGAAGCCCAGCGCGTGGTGAGCGAGACGGTGGCGGCCTTTGGTGGCGTTGATGTGCTGTTCAACAACGTCGGCATTCAGCCCGCCGATTCCTATGTGCCGGCCGACCGTATGCCGGAGGAGTTGTGGGACCGCATCGTGGACGTGAACCTCAAGAGTCACTTCCTTATGGCCAAATACGCTATCCCCGAGTTGCGCAAGCGTGGTGGCGGCGTGATCATCAACAACGCCAGCGTGCAAGGGTTGCAATCCATGAAAGGCGTGGCGGCGTATGCCGCCAGCAAGGGCGGCGTGCTGTCGCTCACCCGGCAGCTCGCCGTTGAGTATGCCCGCGAACGCATCCGCGTTCTGGCGATATGCCCGGGCACCATCGATACGGATATGGTGCGCAAGTCGGCGGCACGAGAGCCGGGCGGCGTGGAAGCCGCGCTACTGCGCTACGGTGAGACGCATCCCATCGGGCGCATCGGCACCGGCCAGGATATCGCCAACGCCGTACTCTTTCTGGCGAGCGACAAGGCCAGTTTTATGACCGGTGAGTACGTGTGCGTCGATGGTGGCCTGATGGCGCTGGGGGCGTGGTCGGGCGGCGCGGGAGCAGCCGAAGCGAGTTAGTGCTGGCTGGAGGGCACTAGCCAGCCGGTCCGTTGCAACACCTCCGTGGCGATGGCCGGCACGGACTTGCCTTCGGTCTCGATCAGCACATCTTCCAGCGCTGCGCGATCCATGATGGCCGCGAGTTCGGGCGCCCGCTGCAGGTGCCATTCGAGGTCACCGCCGCGCTCCCGCCCACGTAACCGCTGCTGGAGCGTGGGCACCGGTGCGCAGAGGCGCACCACGGTAATGAGCGCGCCGGGAATAGCTTGGGTATAGCCCTCAAGTTCGTGACGGTGCTCGATGACGCCCGCCAGCACCAGACGGCGAGCGCCGGCAGCCTGAAAGTTGGGCCAGATCGCGGCGAGGTTGGCCAGCATCAAGCGCACACGATACGGGTCGTCGCTCGGGCTGGGATACGCCCAACTCAGCGCGTCTACATCCACAAAGGCGTGCGGTTCACGCAGCGCAGACAGTTGCGTAGACACTTCGCCGCCCACCGAGGTCTTCCCCGCACCAACCGGGCCGGTGATGAGCAGCAGCGGGGCAACTGGTGTCTTGTTCATGCTCACACCTGGCCCGACCATGAAGTGCACGCCGGTCGGAACGCGCAGTATACATACCGCCATCACGCCAAGCTGGCATGTGGCCAACCTTTCCCAGCATGGTGAACACCGTGACGGCGGTGTGAAGTGCTGCTGATACGCTACAGTAAGCGGTACCAGTCACCCTATCGCGTCACGCGTTCACGTTGAGGAGCAGACCATGCCACCAATCATTCCGTACGCCGATGGGTACACCGACCGTTCGACCGACTTTGGCTATCAGTTCGAGTTCACCTGCCGGCGCTGTGGCAACAGCTACGCCAGCACGCCGCAGAAGTCAGCGGCAGGCACCACCGACAACTTTGCGCGTGCTGCCGGCGGCATGTTCGGCGGCATGCTGGGTGGTAGTCACAACAAGATGGCCGAAATGGCCAAGAAGGCGTTTTACGACCGCGCGCTGGGCGCAGCGGTCGAGGAAGTACGCGGCAAGTTCGCGCAGTGCCCCGATTGCCGGGAGTGGGTGTGCCGCGAGCGAGACTGGAACGCTGAAGCCAACCGCTGTTCGCGCTGCGTGCCGATCAGCCGCACCGCCGGAGCACCTACCCGCCAGCCGGATTCAGCGCCATCTCCGGTGCCCCCCGTTTCTCCTGGATTTGGCCCGCTTGGCCAGCGCCCAGGCGGCCAGACGCCGCCAGTCACGCCCGGAATGAGCCCGCTGGCGCAGCGGCTCGCTGAACTGCAAGGTGGTTCCAAGCAGCCGAAACGCGAGAAGGAATCCCTAGGGGGCATGTTCGGGGGAGCGCTCGGGGACATGCTGTCCGAAGCGGACGACCCGGTCGCGGCCATCGGCGGGGCTATCTTTGGTGGCCTGGCAGCGGCGGGGCTGAACAAGGTTGTCGAAAAAGCGGTTGAGAGCCAAGCGGTGCAATCGCTCGTCGGCCAGCTCGCCGAACAGATCAATCAGGCCACCGGCGGCGTGGTCGACTTGCGCCCGCGGCACTGCGGCTATTGCGGCACGCGGGTGCCCACCGGCAAGTTCTGCCCGAACTGCGGTAGGCCAGTGGCTGACGCGCTGGTTGCCAGCATGGCTACGCGCTGCCGGACCTGCAACGCCGACCTCCCGCTGGGGGCAGCACATTGCAAGATCTGTGGGGCCAGTAACCGGCCACGGGCCGTGCTACAGCCGTTGCCCACGCGCACCGTGTCGCTAACGGTGACCAACTGGCGCGACACCTAGGCTCAGCGGGTCCTTAGTTGGTTGGTTTACAAAAGCAAGCTGATACTATCTGGCTGCGACGTGCTTGGGCTAGTGGTTCTGTAGAGGAGGGAATGCCATGCCACCAATGATCCCTTTCACCAGCAACTACAACGATCATTCCACCGAGTTCGGGTATCAGTTTGAGTTCATCTGCCAGCGCTGCGGCAATGGCTATGCCAGTAGCTTCCAAAAGTCGGCGGCTGGCATAGGCGAGACGGTCTTGCGGTCAGCCGGCAGCTTGTTTGGCGGCTTCTTTGGCAATGCCAGTTATGCCGGGTCGAACCTGGCTGACATGGCCCGTGGCACCGGCCGCGACAAAGCCTTGACCAACGCCGTCGAGGAGATGCGACCCCACTTCGATCGCTGCCCCCGCTGTGGTGAGTGGGTGTGCAAGGAAGTGTGCTGGAACGCCGAGGTGGGCCAGTGCGCCCAGTGCTCCCCGAAAGTGCATCAGGAAATCGCCTCGCTGCGCACGCAAGCCACCATCCAGCAAGCCCAAGCGAAGCTCAGTCAGATGGATCAGACCGCTGGCCTGGACCTCAAGACCAAAGCGATGGGCACATGCCCCAGTTGTGGCCAGGATGGCGGCGGCGGCAAGTTCTGCGCCAACTGCGGCAGCCCGCTCACGGCCGCCGCGTGCCAGCACTGCAACGCACCGCTCAAGCCAGGCGCTCGCTTTTGCAACGAATGCGGTACCGCGGTAGCCTAGCCTTCGTGCCGACTCCCTTCCCCGGGAGATCGGGGCGGGTGCTCGCCCAAAGAGCACCGGGCAGGGGGATGGGGTGCGACACTCTCCCTACGCTACACTGATGCCGGTGTGCTGGCGGCGCGCTGGCACCGTGTATCAAGGGGGTAGTCCTCATGCCGGCCTTTCCACCCGCCCGCGTCGAACGCGACTCTATGGGCGAGCTGCCCGTGCCCGATGGCGCGTACTACGGCGCATCCACCATGCGCGCCGTGCAAAACTTCCCGATCAGTAACCTGCGCTTCCCACGCCGCTTTATCTATGCTATTGGGCTTATAAAACGCCTCGCCGCCGAGGTGAACGCCGACCTGGGCTTGCTCGACCATAAGCTGGCCGCCGCCATAGCGCAAGCGGCCCAAGAAGTGGCAGGTGGCGCACTCGATGCCCAGTTTGTGGTGGATATCTTCCAGACCGGGTCGGGCACCTCGACCAACATGAA
>JANWJO010000051.1 GCA_025449435.1 Chloroflexota bacterium
CCGCACACACTGGCCGACCACGTGTACGCCGAGCGGTAGCCATGACGGTCAAGACCATGTTGGAAGCGATCCGCGACACCCTGTTCGAGGAGATGCAGCGCGACCAGCGGGTGATCGTGATGGGCGAGGACGTTGCCACGCGAGGTGGAGTGTTTGGCGCAACGCGCGGCTTGCTGGAGGCGTTTGGGCCAGACCGCGTGATTGACACGCCACTGGCAGAGGTGGGCATCACCGGTGTCGCTATCGGGGCAGCGGCTAATGGGCTGATACCCATCGCCGAAATACAGTTTGCCGATTACTTGCATCCAGCCTTCGACCAACTCGTGAACGAAGCGGCCCGCGTGCGCTACCGTTCCAACGGGGCTTGGGGATGTCCGATTGTCATTCGCGCGCCATTTGGCGCCGGGGTTCACGGCGGGCTGTATCACTCGCAGAGTGTCGAGGCCTTTTATGCGCATGTGCCTGGGCTCAAGGTCGTCATCCCATCTACGCCTGCCGACGCTCGTGGCCTCCTGCTCTCGGCAATTCGCGATCCCGACCCGGTGCTGTTCTTTGAACACAAGGCGGCGTATCGCCGCGTACGCGGGCAGGTAGACGACCAAGCTAAGGCGACCCCACTGGGCTCGGCAGAGCTGAAACGACTAGGCAAGGATGTGACGGCTATTTCCTATGGCCTGATGGTACATACTTGCCTGGAAGCAGCTACTACGCTGGCGAGTGAAGGTATCGAACTGGAAGTGCTGGACTTGCGCACGCTCCTCCCACTCGATCGAGAAGCGATACTGGAGGCGGTGAAACGCACGGGCAAGATCGTCGTGGTACACGAAGATACGCGCACGGGCGGGTTTGCCGGTGAGGTGGCCGCCACCATCTGCGAAGCGGCCTTTGAGTATCTCGACGGCCCCATCTTGCGGGTTACCGGACCCGACGTGCCGGCCGTGGCGTTTAGTCCGGTGTTGGAAAACGCGTTCCTTCCCAACGCGTCCAGCGTGGCGGCCGCGGTCCGCCAGCTCGCGCGGTATTGACCGATGGCCGCTGTCTCCGTTTCGATCATCATGCCCAAACTGGGCGAGTCAGTTACCGAAGGCATTGTTGAGCGCTGGATGAAGCGCGAGGGCGATGCCGTTCGCATCGACGAGTCCATTGTCGAGATATCTACCGACAAAGTGACCACCGAAGTACCGTCGCCCGTGGATGGCGTACTGGCCAGCATCTTGGTTCAACCGGGCACGCCCGTGCCTGTTGAGACAGTTATCGCTATCATCTCAACCACTCCTAGTGCTTCGAGTCATCCAGATGGCCAGGTACCGGTGGAAACGCCGACTATCGTTGAAGTGACACACTCGACACAAGGGTATGGCGATGTGCTACTTGAAGCGAGCGGACCCGACGAAACAGAAGCGCGCACAGAGCTGTCACGCGAAGACCTGGCCCACCTGCGCAGTACGCCCCTGGTACGAAAGCTAGCCCACGAAGCCAGTGTGCCGCTGAGTGACATCATCGGTACCGGGTTTGGCGGCCGGGTGCGCCGGCAAGACTTGGAAGAGCACCTGGCCAGGCGCCCCATCGATCCTCAACCTGAGAGTGGGCCGCCGGTGGTGACGCCCTTCAGCCCAGTCCGGCGGATCATCGCTGCGCGGGTTCTCGCGAGCCGGCACAGTATCCCCGACGCGACCACGTTTTTTGAGGTAGATGTCACCAGCATTGCTCGCCGTCGGACACGGGAGCGAGACCAGTTTATGGAGCGGCATGGCGTCAATCTCACCTACCTACCGTTCGTCGTGGTCGCCATCGCTCGCTCACTGGCTGGCGTGCCGGGCGCTAACGTGCGGGTGAGCACTGATGGCCTGCTGGCGCTGTCATCGGTAGATATCGGGATAACCGTGGCGATTGATGGTCAGGGCAACGTGGGCGCCGATTCGCTGCTTACGCCAGTTATCCGCAATGCCGCCACATTCAGCGTCGCGCAGGTAGCTGTCCGGCTTGCCGAACTGGCCACGCAGGCACGGCAAGGCAAGCTCAGCCCCGACGAACTGCAAGGAGCGGCGTACACGGTCAACAATACAGGCGGCATGGGCGCGATGCTGTCGCTGCCGATCATCCCCGACGGGCAGACCGCCATCATGACGACGGATGCCGTCATTAAGCGGCCAGTGGTACTCACCGACGCCGACGGCAACGACAGCATTGCGATTCGATCGATCATGGTCGTCGGATTGAGCTTTGATCATCGAGCATACGATGGTTCGACGGCCGGACGTCTGTTGCGAGCCGTAAAAACCTGGCTGGAGGGCGAGGCGTCCACGTGCCCGCTTGAGTAGTGCGGTGTTCAAACTTGCACATTCGTCACTGTCGTTTATACTAACCGTGGCAACGGCGCCTATTCCCGACTACCAGGTGTGTGGGAGGTGCTGACCCTATGAGTGTCGAACTCGTCCGTTATTTAGCGGTGCGCATCCTTGGTCTGCTGTTTGTGCTCATGTGCGTGACGCTGTTTACGTTTTTCTTGATGCATAGCGTTCCTGGTGGGCCTTTTGTATTTGACAAGCAGCCTTTGCCTCCCTACCAGATGGAAAACATCAACAGAAAGTATGGACTCGACCAACCAGTCTATATCCAATACTTTAAATGGATTTGGGCGGTCCTCCACTTCGACTTCGGCGTGCCCTTTCAGAGCCCAACCGAGACGGTATTGGGGCTGATCAAACGGGCATGGCCGGTGACGCTCACGGTGGCGGCGTTTACGCTCACTATCGCCTACGGTGCTGGATTGACTCTGGGCATCGCGGCTGCGCTTCGCCAGAATTCCTGGGTCGATAACCTGTTGACGCTCACGGCGACCCTCGGGCTGACGCTGCCCAACTTCATTATTGGGTACTTGCTCATCTTTATCCTGGCGGTGCACTTTCACGTGTTACCCACTGGTGGGTGGGGAACCCCGAAACAGCTGATCATGCCCGTGATCGCGTATTGTTTGGGCCCCATGGCCATCATCGCCCGCTACACGCGCACGAGTGTTCTGGAGGTGTTGCGCACCGAGTATGTGCGTTTGGCGCGGGCCCGCGGCATCCCACCGCGCCGCGTACTGTTCCGGTATGTGCTTAAAACCGCACTCATTCCCATGATCACCGTGTTGGGGCCGACCATTCCCGACACGATGACGGGGTCCATTTTCATCGAGGGCACGTTTTCGTTGCCGGGCCTCGGTCGCTTCTTCACGACGAGCGCGCAAGCGCGTGACTATCCGATGATCATGGCTCTGGTCGTTCTGGTGGCGCTGCTGTGGGGTTTCACGTATCTGGTGAGCGACATTTTGTATACCGTTGCGGACCCCCGAATTCGCTTGGGCGGGAGCAAGGCATGACATCAGTAGGAGCGCAGGAGCGATCTCGATTCCCGGCAACCGGTGCACCGAAGGCAGCTGCTCAACCGGTGGAACGGACTGGAGCGGTTTTCCAAGCTGTCCAGCGCTTTTTCCGCAACCGGCCGGCAGCATTTGGCCTGGGCATCGCCACGCTGTTTGTCGTCGCGGCCATCTTCGCGCCACAGCTGTCACGCACGCCTTACAACTATTCCAACCTCGGCGATGCCTTGCAATTTCCTAGCGGACAGTATTGGATTGGCAGCGACGAAGTTGGCCGTGATTTCTACACACGGTTGCTCTACGCAGCGCGGACATCCATGGCCGTAGGGTTTGCCGTGCCGACCGTGGCACTGCTGATCGGCGTTCCGTTGGGCGCGGTGGCTGGATGGGTTGGCGGGTGGGTCGATTTCATCGTGCTCCGCTTGATCGAGTTCATGACTGCGTTCCCGTCGATCCTATTTGCCGTGTTCTTGGTCACGCTTTTTGGGAGCGGCATCCAGAAGCTGATTCTGTACCTTGGTCTCACCGGATGGGTGGCGTCGTGCCGCTTGGCGCGCGCCCAATTCCTGTCTCTGCGCGAGCGCGAGTTTGTAGTGGCGGCGCGAGCATCTGGTACCAGAGAAGGCACCATCATGCTTCGTCACGTACTCGTAAATGCTGCTGGGCCACTCATCGTTATGTTCACGCTGGGCATCCCGGGCGCGATATTTGGCGAGGCCGGGCTTAGCTTCCTTGGCCTGGGTGTGAATGACCCGACACCGAGTTGGGGCAAAATGGTGGCCGAGGCGGGTCCCTATGCCTCGGTGTACTGGTACCTCGCGCTCATCCCCATCGTGTGTATTGCTCTGGCAATGCTAGGATTTAGTTTTCTTGGCGATGGTTTGCGCGACGCGCTTGATCCTTACGATCGCTAGAAAGGAGCGACGACGGCAGGCAACGCCATCACCAGCACTGCTACCTTGCCTATCATCGCGTGCGCCCTCCAGACGGGGACGCAGCACATCGTATTGACAAACGTGCCACACCACTGTGGCGACACCATTCGGAGAGGACACGCATGACTACCAACGACACGCGCGCCCGGATCACTCGCGCTCTCAGCCGGCGTACCGTGCTGGCAGGCGCCGCTGGCGTCATTAGCGCATTTGGGCTAGCCGCCTGTGGCAGCGCGGTAACCGCGACGACCACACAATCTGCGGCCGCAACCAGCGCCGCTGCGACCTCCGCAACTCCAGCCGCCACAACCAGCGCCGCCGCAACGTCTGCGGCCCCCGCCGCCACCACAAGTGCCGCCGCAACTACGAGTGCAGCGGCGACCACGAGTGCAGCGGCGACCACGAGTGCAGCGGCGACCACAAGTGCGGCGGCTACGTCCAGCGCTGCCCCAACGACCAGTGCTGCTGCGACATCCAGCGCCGCGGCCACCACTTCTACCACGGCAGCGGCAGCGGCTTCTGTGGCTTTGCCATCGGATGCCGGCTCTATCGACAAGCAAGTCAAGGTGGTGGTATGGAACTCCACCGGGGCCACCGGCAAAGCCATGGACTTCATGGAAAGCGTCTATGGACGCGTCGGCACCGACGTTGCCGACCTGTTCAACGAGCCCCTGGTGCGCCTCGACCCGAACTTTCAGGTTATTCCAGGTGCTGCCGAATCGTGGTCCAACTCTGCCGATGGTATGTCCTGGACGTTCAAACTCCGGCCCGGCCTGATGTGGAGCGACGGTAACGAAGTGACCGCCGCCGACTACGTGGCCACATTCCAGTATTCGGCCGACCCTAAGCACGCTTGGGATTTCACCTGGTACTGGTCCGGCGTCATCAAGAACTACACCGAGGCGACAAAGGGCACCGTGCCCACCAGCCAGATCGGCGTGTCACAAGGTGCCGATAAGTACACACTGGTCTTCGAGACCGCGGTCCCGGTGCCCTACTGTCCATCGCAAGCACTGTATTCGTGGACGTTGTCCCAGGCGGGCTTGGACAAGTATGGATCAGGGACATATAACACCAACCCCACTACGTCCATCACCTCTGGACCGTTCATGCTGTCCGAGTGGACACCAGACCAACGCTTCGTGATCAAGGCCAACCCTAAGTACACCGGGGTCCAGAAGCCCTTCCTGCAGTCGGTCATCAGCAATACCGTGACCGGCGGCACCGACTTCGCCCGCTATCAGGCCGGCGAGATCGACTTTACGGCGTCGATCGGCCCGGCTGACCTTAAGGTCATTCTCGCCGACCCCACGCTGTCGGCGCAGATGTACAAGAATGCCCAGGACTTCCGCACGTATTACCTGTTCTTCGACGTCAACACCAAGCCGTGGGATAACTTGAAGGTACGGCAAGCCTTCAGCCACGCCGTTGACCGCGACGCGATCATCAAGGCGATCTTGCAGCCGCTGGCCATTCCGGCCTACTCATTCCTGATGCCAGGCTTCCCTGACTCCAACTCCCAGGGGCTAAGCAGCATCCAGAATTACGATCCTGCGGCGGCCAAGGCGGCGCTCGCCGATGCTGGCTACCCGGGTGGCAAGGGATTCCCAGCGACGACGCTGTTCGTGCGCGGTGCAGGTCCGGTGACTGATCCGGCTGTCACGCAGGCGATAGCCCAGGGGTTCAACCAAATTCTTGGTGTCAACGTGCAGTTGCAAACGCCAGACTCGCCGGCGTTCATGGCCAATCTTAACGCCAAGCCGACGAAGATCCCCTTCGGATGGATTTCCTACGGCATGGACTACTTTGATGCGTCAAACATGCTAGGTGTGTGGCTGTCCGGTGGCCGGCACAGCTGGAAGAACGACCAGTTTGATTCCACGGTCAAGGCAGCCTCGCAGCTTTCGGGCGACCCGGCCAAGCGCACGTCCGAGATGCAAGCAGCTGAGAAGATCCTGGTTACCGATTGCCCGGGCATCTTCGTGTACCACTCCCTCACGGGCCAGCTCATCAAGCCCTACCTGAAGGGTGATGTGCTGGATAAGAACAAGTTTGGCTATAACGGCGAAGAGTGGCCGGGATTCGCGTCGACCTCGCTTATCCCGTTCCGCGAATACATGACCGGCGACGCACCGAGCGGCCGGAAGTAGGGCCAAGGAGCGCACGAGGGGGCGAGCGGCACCATCGTCGCTTGCCCCTTCTCGCTCTTGAGGCACCGCGCATGACCGATCAAGGACCGCTGCTGGAGATACGGGATCTCCATAGTTCCTTTTTTACCCGCCGCGGCGAGGTGCGTGCGGTCGATGGCGTGTCACTCACACTGGCCAAAGGCGAAACGCTGGGGCTTGTGGGTGAAAGCGGCTGCGGCAAGAGCGTCACTGCGCTGTCGGTGCTGCGCGCCATTCCGCAGCCTGGACGCATCGTTTCTGGCCAAGTGTTGTTTGAGGGTCACGACCTGGTCAAGCTGAACGATCACGGCATGCGCGAGGTTCGCGGCAAGCGGATCGCCATGGTGCCGCAGGACCCCTTGACGGCGCTCAACCCGGTGATTAAAGTCGGCGATCATTTGTTGGAAGTGCTGGAGTTCCATCTTGGGCTCAAGGGCCGCACGGCCAGAAATCGCGCCATCGAACTGCTGGAGCGCGTGGGCATCCCTTCGGCGGCCGAGCGATTCGATGCGTACCCTCACCAGTTGAGCGGTGGAATGCGGCAGCGCGTCCTTATTGCGTTAGCGATTGCGTGCAAACCTGCGCTGCTCATTGCTGATGAACCCACCACGGCGCTCGATGCGACCATTCAAGCGCAAATCCTCGAATTGCTCGCCGAGCTCACCCACGAGTCCGATATGGCACTGCTCCTGATTACGCATAACCTTGGGATTGTGGCGAGCCACTGTGACCGCGTTGCAGTGATGTACGCTGGTCACGTCATGGAGTCGGCGCCAGTGGAGCAACTGTTTGCTATGCCACGACACCGGTATACGACGGGACTACTCGAGTGTGTGCCTAGGCTGGACCGGCAAGGCAAAGGCAACTTCTTCACGATTCCGGGTTCGCCCCCTGACCCCTTAGCACTGCCAACGGGTTGCCCGTTCCATCCGCGTTGCGGCTATGCCGTAGTGGCGTGTGTCTCAGAGTTTCCACCCCTGACTCGCACGCACTTTGAAACTACTACCCACAACGACACGGAAGGGGTGGTCGCCTGCTGGAATCCCAACACCGAAACGAGGGTAGGGCAACCAGCATGGCCGTAGCTGTTCAACCGGCCGCGTCCACCGATACCGCCCTCCTCGCGATCGACCATCTCAAGGTGTATTTTGCAACCGGCCGGCGTTCACTCTTCAGGCGTTCACGCAGTGTGGTGCATGCGGTTGATGACGTGACCTTTTCTATTGCCAAAGGGGAGACGCTGGGGTTAGTGGGCGAGAGTGGGTGCGGAAAGTCGACTACTGGCCGAGCGATCCTCCGCTTGACCCCGGTGACTTCCGGCGACGTGTCATTTCAGGGTCGGGACGTCACGGCACTGTCGAATGAAGCCATGCGCCGGCTCAGGCAACACATGCAAATCGTGTTTCAAGACCCGTTTGCATCGCTCAACCCGCGCCACACCATCGCTGGCATCATCACCGAGCCTTTGCGCGCCCACGGAATAGCGTCCGGTCAGGCAGCCAAAAAACGGGCTGGTGAGCTCCTCGCGATGGTAGGTATGAATGACTCGGCGCTCAGCCGGTTTCCCCATGAATTCAGTGGCGGCCAGCGACAGCGTATTGGCATCGCCAGGGCGCTAGCGGTTCAGCCGCAGTTCCTTGTCTTGGATGAGCCGGTGTCGGCGCTCGATGTTTCCATCCAATCACAAATCCTGCGCTTGTTGTTCGAGTTGCAACAACGCTTCGAACTGACCTACCTGTTCATCGCGCACGACCTCGCCGTAGTGGGCCAGATGAGCGACCGTGTCGCGGTGATGTACCTCGGCCAGATCGTGGAGCTCGCCACGCGCGAGGAGCTGTACGCACACCCCTTGCATCCCTACACGCAGTCACTGTTTTCGGCGGTGCCGTTTCCCGACCCGATCATCGAGCGGACACGTAAGCGGATCATTCTTACGGGTGAGGTGCCGAGCCCCGTCAACCCGCCATCAGGTTGCCGGTTTCACACGCGTTGCCCGATCGCCACGGACCGTTGCTCTCAAGAGGTCCCAGTGTTACGTCTTCTGGCCAGCGGCCATACCGTGGCGTGCCACTACGCTGAGGATAGTCAGCGCCTAGTCGATCAATCGTTGCACAAGGGCAGCGCTTAACTGCCCGCTACCACGTTCTCGTCGCTGTGAAGTCGGGTGAGAAAGCGCTGCCGGTGGTGGGGCGATGTTCCACACACTGTGATGGCGGTCCGGTGTTCCGCCGTCAGGTAGCCGGCGTTGTGCTCCCAACCGTAGTTGGGATAGCGCACCGCGAGCTGGCGGAGCAGACGATCACGAGTCACCTTGGCGATGATGGAAGCGCACGCCACCGGCAAGCTCGTGGCATCGGCATCAACCAGGGCCGTATGCTTGCTGGCTGCGAGTTCACGCATCGGCAACCCATCAACGATGGCATGATCCCAATCGTGCAGCCGGTCAAGTGCCCGACGCATGGCCACCACCGTCGCCACCCGCACGTTCAACTCGTCTACTTCACTCGCAGAAGCAGCGCCAATGGAAATACAGGCTGTGACTGCCAGGATGACACGAGCCAATTCCTCACGGTGACTTGCGGAGAGCAATTTGGAGTCACGTACCGCGGCGAGTTCAGGCAGTGACCGCCGGGGAAGCACCACAGCGGCGGCGACCACCGGGCCAACGGCGGCGCCCCGCCCTACTTCATCGACACCGGCGACAAGGCCACACCCGTGTTGCCACAAAGCCTGCTCGGCGTCGCGAGTGGGAACAAGCGCCACCGGCACGCAGTGCGCCTACTCGCTGGCGACTTCGACGATAGCCGGCGCTTCGACTTCTGGGGCAGGTGCCGCCTCGACCTGTGCTGGCTTCGGTTGCGCCTTGGAGACACGCAGGTCTTTCACGCGCGTCTTCTTGCCGACGCGGTCGCGTAGGTAGTACAGCTGTGCCCGGCGTACCGCGCCGTGCCGCAAAATTTCGATCTTATCGAGGCGGGGCGAGTGAAGCAAGAACGTACGCTCGACACCAACGCCGTGAGTGATGCGGCGGACCGTAAAGTCGGTCTCCAGTCCGCCTTTGCGGACGCGCATCACGATGCCCTCAAAGGGTTGGATGCGCTCACGTGCACCTTCGACCACTTTGACGTGAACCTTCACGGTGTCGCCAGGACGCAGATGCACCGCCTTAGTATTAAGGTACTTGGCTTGAACCGCTTGAATAAGCTCCTGCATTAGAAAACTCCTGCCCCATCGTTCCAGCACTTCGCCCGGAATGCGGCCAGACTACTGGGCCGTCGGGCAGGCAGCAGCAAGATGGCATCTCGCAGCCACTCACAAGGCCAACTAGTTTAGCACATGGAGTGGCGCTGCCCCGTGTCGTGCAGCACTTTACAGCGCTTCCTTGTACACAATGTTTCACGGCGTGCTATACTGCGCGATTGTCGAGAGAAAAAACAGGTGTTCTTATATTTCGCGCCCTGGGGGGCGGTTAGGACCTGCGCGTGGCGGTTGATACTGAGCAGAAGCGTGAACTCATCCAAGCCTTTCAACACCACGATGGCGATGTTGGTTCGCCAGATGTGCAAGTAGCCATCCTGACCGCGCGGATCAACTTGCTCGTGGAGCACGGCAAGGTGCATAAACACGATTTCAGTAGCGAACGCGGATTGCTCAAGATGGTTGGACGTCGCCGGCGCTTGCTGCGCTACATCAACCGGAGTCATCCCGAGCGCTACCGGCAGTTGATCACCCAACTAGGCTTGCGCGGCTAGGAAACAGAACACCACCTACACGGGTGGAGTACAACCACATCATGATCCATCGAGTCGAAGCAACCATAGCAGGTCGCACCCTTACTCTGGAGACTGGCAAGTTAGCTGGCCAGGCCGACGGCGCGGTCGTCGCGCGATACGGCGACACCATCGTCCTCGCCACGGTAGTCGCGGCCAAAGAACCACGGCCCGGCACGGATTTCTTCCCCCTCACCGTTGACTACGAAGAGAAGCTCTACGCCGCCGGTAAGATTCCGGGCAGCCGTTACGTCAAGCGTGAAGGCCGTCCTACCGATGAGGCCATCCTCGTCTGCCGGTTGATAGACCGGCCCTTGCGCCCGTTGTTCCAAAAGGGCATGCGCCACGACGTCCAAGTCGTCATCACGACGCTGTCTGCCGACCAGGACAATGCACCGGACATCTTGGGCATGGTTGCGGCCTCGGCAGCCGTGTCGATTTCGGATATCCCGTTCGACGGTCCCATCGGCGGAGTGCGTTTGGGGCTGCTCGATGGCGAGCTGGTTATCAATCCCAGCGATGCTCAATTGAAATCGTCTCAACTAGACCTTGCCGTTGCAGGCACCAAGGACGCGGTGCTTATGGTGGAAGCCGGGGCCGATGGCGTATCCGAACAGCGGATGCTCGAGGCCATTAAGCTGGCACATACGGAAATCCAAAAGCTGTGTGCCTTGCAGGAGACGTTTAGGACGCTCGCTGGCAAGCCCAAGAAGGTCTTCCCGCTTCATCACGGGTCCGACCAAGTTGCTGAGCAGGTACGCGCGGCCGTCACACCCATGCTGCCACAACGGTTTGCCTTTGATGACAAGGACGCGTACGACCAGGCTATTGGGGCGCTCCGTGCGAAGGTGGGCGCCGCGTTGCCCGACGCGCCCGCGGGCGATGTCAGCGAAGCCTTTGATGGCATCATCAAGCAGGCGGTGCGCGCACAAGTGCTCGACCAGCACGTGCGCTCTGACGGCCGTTCGCTGGAACAGATCCGCAATATCACCTGCGAAGTTGGCCTGCTACCGCGCACCCACGGTTCTGCGGTGTTTACGCGCGGCCAGACGCAGGCGCTTACGATAGTCACCCTGGGTTCTGGTTCTGATGAACAGATTTTGCGCACGCTCGGCCCCGAGGCCACCAAGCGCTATATCCACCAATACAACATGGCTGGCTTCACGACCGGTGAGGTAAAGCGAGTCGGCGTCCCTGGCAGGCGTGAGATCGGTCACGGCGCGCTGGCAGAACGCGCTCTGCTCTCTGTCATCCCGCCGAAGGAAAAATTTCCCTACACGATTCGCGTCGTTACCGAGATTATGTCGTCAAACGGCTCGACGTCGATGGCGTCGGTGTGTGGCAGCACGCTGTCACTCATGGATGCCGGTGTGCCGCTCAAGGCGCCGGTGGCCGGCGTCGCGATGGGCCTGGTTTCTTCCGATGACAATAGCCGCTATGCCGTGCTCACGGACATCCTGGGCATGGAAGACGCACTGGGCGATATGGACTTCAAGGTCGCCGGCACAGCTGAAGGCATTACAGCCTTGCAGATGGATCTCAAGGCGCAGGGCCTTCCTTTCCCGATCATGGAAGACGCGCTCGCGCAGGCTAAGACCGCCCGTCTGTTTATCTTGGGCAAGATGCTAGAAGCGCTGCCCGCGTCACGGTCAGACCTCTCGCTGTACGCTCCGCGCATCTTCACTATCAAGATCAACCCGGAAAAGATCGGCACGATCATCGGGCCGGGCGGCAAGATGGTGCGCAGGATCCAAGAAGAAACGGGATCGACCGTCGAGATCGAAGACGACGGTACCATCAATGTCGCGACGAGTAACGGTGAACAGGCCGCCAAGGCCATCGCCATGATTCGCGGCCTGGTGGAAGAGGTCGAAGTCGGCAAAGAGTACGACGGCACCGTCAAGCGCATTATGGACATCGGCGCGTTTGTAGAAGTGCTTCCTGGCAAGGAAGGCTTGGTGCGCATCAATAACCTGGCCAACCACTTTGTTGAGCACATCGAGGATGTGGTAAAGCTGGGCGACAAGCTGCGTGTGAAGGTGCTCAGCGTCGACAACCTCGGCCGCATCAACTTGTCACACAAAGTGACGCTGGCTGACTACGTGGAACCCGCCGAAGGTGAGGAGCGCACCCCCCAACCCCAAAGTGGTGGTGAGGGTGGACCGCGTCCGCGCTTTGGCAGCAGACCGTTTGAAAATCGCCGGCCGCCACAGGACCGCCCTCGCTTTGACCGTGGCCCGGCCGAACACCAACCTTCTGAGCACGCTGAGCGTGGCGGCGAAGTCCGCAACCAGCCGCCGGGTGGCTACAACGTGCAACCACGCAGTGGGCAAGACCGGCCCGCTGGCGGCTATCGCTACGACCCCCGCCGCCCGAGCGAAGACGAATAGGGAGGAATTCACACCCCTCCCCAACCCCTCCCCGCTCTGGGGAGGGGAGAAGGAACGACGAGCGCTGTTCCGGCACCCGGTCCCCCCTGGCGGGGGACCGGGTGCCCTCTGGGCGCGGGGTTGTGCCTACTACTACACCGGCCAGTGGGCGTCGATCTCGCGTTGGTAGGCGTCCAGCTTGCCTGAGAGGATGTCGGCGACCTTGACGGCTTGTCCCGTATAGCCGGATTCATACACGGCGAGTGCAAGAGCCAGCGTCGCTAGCCCGCCGTGACCATCGACTTCGGGCTTGCCGCCGGTACGCACGGCCTCAAAAAAGTCGTGCATCTCGATGGCGAATTCATCGGTTACGCCGCCGGGAAAGAGCCGCTCTTTTTGGGCGTCACTCAGCGCCGCCAGGTGGCGATCGCGCAGCTCCGGCATTTCGATGACGTCTTCGCCGCGCTGTAAGGCGCCGCCGTTCATGAACAGATGGTACACGGCGTACATGCTATGGGTACCGGTGTCGGCCACGGACCCCTCACTGCCATAAAAGATGAGAGATGCAGCGGCCTGGCCGGTTAGGCCGGCCGACCAAGTCCAGGTGCCCACGACGCCGCTCTGGAAGGCAAACGTGACGAGTGC
>JANWJO010000052.1 GCA_025449435.1 Chloroflexota bacterium
CTCGATCGCTGGCAGCAAGAGTTCGTGAAGGTTGTCCGGGCCAACCAGCAGGTCGATCAGGCGATCGCAACGGAATAAGCGCCGAAACCAAATTTGTAGGGCACAAGTTCGTGTCCCTACCGAAGTGCAATTTTCAATTCTTCATCTTTGATTTGAATAAAAGTTATCGAAGGAGGATTGGGTGGAATGAATAAGAAATAGACAGGCACCGATTACTAAAATACCAATGATGACAATGCCTATAAGAGTTAGTATCCCATTCGTTGAATTCGATGCAGCTTCTTTGCGATATTGTTCGCGTTTATTCTGGTCTACGCGCCCGCTGCCAGAGCAATAGTCGCATGGGCGTTGGCCCTGGAATGGAACAGTTATCTTTCCGCTGCCGGCACATTTAGGGCAAGGATAATCTTCTGTCGGCACCGAAGATGGGGACATTGCAATCTGTTGACTTACTTGTGATGCGCCGCAATTCGGGCAAAAACGCACATCGGGATCTTCCAACTTTTGACCACAACTCACACAAAATTTATCGGGCATGGGGTAGTTCCTTATGGATAAGCGCTTGGAAGTGTAAAACAGTCGAGCGCGATCCTGGCGTAACGCGCTCGACTAATTTTTTAGATGTTTCGCAGTTCAACTATAAGGCAAGTTCAATCGACAGCAGTGCGCCGGAGGCTAAAGCCATCCGGCTAACAGACCCACCCCCTGAAGGGGGTGATGCGAACAGTTATCCCCTGAAGGGGGTTTTGAGAATAGCCGGAGGGTTTAACCCCCGGCAGCGATGGGACGGTCACTTGCACACAGACACGGGCACGGCTAGGTCTCCAGTACCGCAACGACCGCGCCTTTTAATTCTGGTTGCTTCTCGATTTCTTGTACTCTAGCGTCTAAAGGTGAGCTTCTTGACATTTGGTCAAAAATGTCAAGAAGACTTCGAGCTATAAGGTTCGTCTACAGACGCCATGAAAACGCATTATAATATTCGGCTTGAGAACTATATGGGAAAACGATGGTGAAGCTAAAAATAATATCAGCGTTGTCAGCATGTTTTATAGTTCTGATGGTTCCCTATCAAGCTAGAATATTCCCTCCCGCAATGCCAGCGGCAATGAAGACGCGATATATATCTAATTCATCTGTAACCCGTGCATTGTGGCGTCCTCATAAAAACCAACTCGCCGTTACCTATTCTGAATCATCAGATATTGGTCTCGTCGATGCTGTTACTCAGACAGTGCAATATATACTGCACACGCCCTCGAAAGTGGCCCCAGCACTTGGGATTACCGATTTGGCTTGGAGTCCTGATGGGCGCTTTCTAGCCAGTGCATTTGAAGACCAGGTTATTAATATTTGGGATTTAAGCAATAACGTGCCGACCCAACCGCTCGTCATTCATCATATTGGGCGCGCACCTGCTTTAGCGTGGAGTCCAACCAACGATGAACTTGCCAGCGCGTGGGGAGATGATGAACATCGACAAATCTTAATTTGGGATACTCACACTGGCAGCCTCATCAGGACCCTCGAAGATGATACTAATCGCTTCAAATGGGTTTTGTGGAGTCCCGACAACAGGTTTTTGATTACATATTCCTGGGATGGACGACTTGAGGCATGGGACTCGCATTCTTATCAAGTTGTTAGTATGTTACCCAATGCCGGTTTGGAAAGATCTCCAAATCGTCAGGCAATTTTGAACCCCGACGGCGACCTCTTGGTAGGTACTGACTGTTCTAATCCGTCTGGTGGTTGTATTCTTTGGATGTGGAATCTTACCACTCGTCAAATGTCTACTCCTTTTCAATATCCGGGCAGTAGTTTTTTATCCGCAACTCCAAGGTGGAGTGCCGACGGGAAATTTCTAGCGGTGAGCGACGAGAGCAAACAAGTTGTATACATTTGGAACACTAAAACTGCCAGGCTTATCGAAACCATCGCGGGGTTTAAAAATTCCGTTGGTTATCTAAGTTGGAGTTCGAGCGGTGAGCAGCTTGCAACCTCAGATGGAACAATCGGCATTTGGCGCATTTTGGAATATTTTTGATGATTGCTGTGGGTCTTTCAGCAAAAGAATACCATGAAAAATACCGGCCCAGTTTTTAACGCGATCTTGTTGGTTGTCACATTCGGTCTGATCGCGTTGTTGTCCAGTTCATTATCCACTCCCACATACGCACAAGGATCAACAGAGCAAGTGGTGATTGGTTCGCCGCGCGTCCTTAGTGGTCATACAGATTGGGTGTTTGGTGTGGCGTGGTCGCCGGATGGTAAGACGCTCGCCTCTGCCAGTTTCGATCAGACAGTGCAGTTGTGGGATGGAGAAAGCGGAAAACCCCTGCGCACACTCAGCGGCCATACATCTTTTGTATATAGTGTAGCGTGGTCGCCAGATGGCAAGACGCTCGCATCCGCTAGTGGTGACCGGACGATAATGCTGTGGGACGCGGTCACAGGACAGCCACTGCGCACCCTTAGCGGTCATACGGACGCTGTGGTAAGCGTAGCATGGTCGCCGGACGGCAAGATGCTCGCCTCCGCCAGTGCGGACAATGCGGTACGGCTGTGGGACGCGGCCACAGGACAGCCGCTGCGCACCCTTAGCGGCCATACGTCCGCTACGGTAAGTGTAGCCTGGTCGCCGGATGGCAAGACGCTCGCCTCCGCTAGTGCAGATCATACGGTACGGCTATGGGATCCAGCCAACGGGCATCTTTTGCGTGTCCTCAGCGGTCACACCTACTGGATTTCGACTGTGGCCTGGTCGCCAGACGGCAAGATGCTCGCCTCCGCCAGTGCGGACAATACGATCCGGCTGTGGGATGCGGTCACGGGACAGCCGCTGCGCACCCTTAGGGGCCATACAGCCCCTGTGTATAGTGTGGTATGGTCGCCGGACGGCAAGACACTTGCCTCTGCCAGCGGTGACCAGACGGTGCGGCTGTGGGACGCGGCCACAGGGGGGCAGACTATTAACACCCTGCGCGGCCATACAGACATTGTGGAGAGTGTAGCGTGGTCGCCAGATGGCAAAACGCTCGCCTCTGGCGGCAAAGACAACACGGTGCGATTGTGGGATGTACCGAAACTGCCATCCGGTGCCGTGCCTACGCTCTCTGGCATAACAGCGGTGACCAGTGCATTACGGGTACTCAATGGTCATACGGGTACGGTAATGGGTGTGGGGTGGTCACCGGACGGGAAGATGATCGCCTCTGGCAGTTATGACAAGACGGTGCGGCTGTGGGACGCGGCCACAGGACAACCGCTGCGCACTCTCAGCGGCCATACGGCGCCGGCGGTGAGCGTGGCGTGGTCACCGGATGGCAAGACACTCGCCTCTGGCAGCTATGACGAGACGATCCGGTTGTGGGACGCGGCCAGCGGGCAACTGCTGCACACCCTCAGCGGCCATACAGTCGACGTGACGAGTGTAGCCTGGTCGCCAGATGGCAAAACGCTTGCCTCCGCCAGTTATGACAAGACAGTGCGGTTGTGGGATGCAATCAGTGGACAGCCCTTGCGCGTCCTTAGCGGCCATACGGACGCCGTGTATAGCGTGGCGTGGTCGCCGGATGGCAAAACGCTTGCCTCCGCCAGTTGGGATCATACAGTGCGGCTGTGGGACGCAGCCAGCGGGCAGCTCCTGCACACCCTCAGCGGTCATACGGACTGGGTATTGAGCGTGGCATGGTCACCGGATGGCAAGACACTCGCCTCTACCAGCCAAGATCATACGATCCGGCTGTGGGATGCAGCCAGCGGACAACCCATTCGTACCTTCAGCGACTATACGTTCGATGTGTGGAGTGTGGTGTGGTCGCCAGATAGCAAAATGCTCGCCTCTGCTGGCGATGACACGACGGTACGAATCTGGGATGCAGCCAGTGGGCAGCCCTTGCGCGTCCTTAGCGGTCATACTGACGCCGTGTGGGGTGTGGCGTGGTCGCCGGATGGCAAAACGCTCGCCTCCGCCAGCGCCGACCAGACAGTGCGGTTGTGGGATGTGTCGGCACTCGTGTCAAGCGGGGCTGCCGGGACATGAATAGTGTATGAGCAGTCGGGGAGTGGCGAAGGAAGCGGGTGTGGGTAAAATGGAGGCATGAACAAGTGTCCCATAATGGGAACACCGTGAAAAATACACGCCCAGTTTTTAACGCGATCTTGTTGGTTGTCACATTCGGTCTGATCGCGTTGTTGTCTAGTTCATTATCCACTCCCACATACGCGCAAGAATCAACAGAGCAAGCAACAACTAGCGCCCAGTCCGTCCTCAACGGACATACTGACGCCGTATTGAGTGTAGCGTGGTCGCCGGATGGCAAAATGCTTGCCTCTGCCAGTGCGGACCGGACAGTAGAATTGTGGGACGCGGGCAGCGGAAAACTCCTACACATTTTTAGCGGTCATAAAGACTGGGTGACCAGCATAGCGTGGTCGCCGGATGGCAAAATGCTCGCCTCGGCTAGTATGGATAAGACAGTGCAATTATGGAGTGCGACCACAGGAGAAGCATTGCACACCCTCGGCGGCCATACGAGCGGTGTAATGAGTGTCGCGTGGTCGCCGGATGGCAAGATGCTTGTTTCCGCCGGCAATGATCAGACGATTTTATGGGATGTGCATAGTGGACAAAGACTAGCTACTCTGAGTGACCAAGCGAAAGGTATAAATAGCGTGGCGTGGTCACCAAATGGCAAGATGCTCGCTTCCGCCAGCAATGACCAGACCGTTCGCCTGTGGGATGCAGCCACCGCACAGCCGCTGCGTACCTACCGTGATCATACCGATTCTGTGATGAGTGTCGCCTGGTCGCCGGATGGGACAACACTTGCCTCCGCTGGCGCTGACCAGACGGTGCAATTATGGGATGCGACTACCGGCCAACGCCTACATACTCTCCAGAAAAGTAATACGGCTACTATATGGAGCGTGGCTTGGGCGCCGGACGGCAAGTTGCTCGCCTCTGCCGGTGTAGACGAGCTGATACAGCTGTGGGATACGCACAGCGGCAAACCTTTACTTATCTTCAGCGGTCATACGGACACCGTGACAAGCGTAGCTTGGTCACCGGATGGTAAGATGCTGGCAACCGCCAGTCGTGACCAGACAGTGCGGCTATGGAAAATACCGAATCTGGCAACAAGTATCTCCGCGCCTACTCTTGTCCCAACAAATACTGCACGCATTCTAAGCGGTGATACAGACGCCATAATGAGTGTGGCTTGGTCACCGGATGGTAAAATACTTGCCTCCACCAGTCTGGACCAGACGGTGCGATTGTGGGATGCGTACAGTGGCAAGCCGCTACGTGCGCTCATTGGTCATGAGTCATATGTATATGGTGTGGCCTGGTCGCCGGATGGCAAAACGCTCGCCTCCGCTGGTGGTGACCAGACGGTACGGCTGTGGAACGCACAAAATGGAGAGCCATTGCGTATCCTGCGTGGTCATTCGGATGGTGTGTACAGCGTGGCGTGGTCACCAGATGGCAAAATACTTGCTTCCGCTAGTTTTGACAAGACAGTGCGGTTATGGGACGTACAAAGCGGACAGTTACTTCGTACTTTGAACGGCCACACAGATCAAGTGTTTAGTGTGGCCTGGTCGCCGGATGGCAAAACACTCGCTTCCACTGGCGCTGACCAGACGGTGCGACTGTGGGATGCGCAAAGCGGGCAGTTACTCCACATTTTTAGCGGCCACACAGATCGGGTGTTTAGCGTAACATGGTCACCAGACGGTAAGATGCTCGCCTCCGCTGGCGCTGACCAGACGATTCGGTTGTGGGATGTGCAAAGCGGGCAATTACTTCGTATTCTCAGCGGCCACATGGATCAGGTGTATAGTGTAGCATGGTCACCTGACGGTAAAACGCTCGCTTCCGCTGGCGCTGACCAGACGGTTCGGTTGTGGGATGTACAAAGCGGCCAGGTGTTCCGCAGTTTCAGCGGCCACACAGACATTATATGGGGGATGGCGTGGTCACCGGATGGCAAAACGCTCGCCTCCGCCAGCGCTGACCAGACAGTGCGGCTGTGGGATGTGTCGGCACTGGTGTCAAGCGGGGCCGCCGGGACATGAATAGTGCATGAGCAGTCGGAATCATAATGACTTTCGGCTTAAATGCGTTATCCTTTGACGGTTGAAACGTCGTGGAGATTGAGTGACAAAAGCGGCATTGCTTTACGGCGCGCGCGACATACGCATCGAGGACGTGCCTGACGAAACGCCTGGGTCCGGTGAACTGCTTATTGACGTGACGGCGGTTGGCGTCTGCGGCAGCGATCTGCATACGTATCTGAACGGCCAAATCGGAGATACAGTAGCAACTGGCCCGCTGATTTTGGGACACGAAGCCGCCGGGCGTGTGGCGGCGCTTGGCGCTGGCACGGAAGGGAAATTCCACGTCGGGCAATCGATCGCCATCGACCCGGCCATTCCATGTGGCGAATGCGAACGGTGTATCGAAGGCAACGAGAACCTTTGCACGCGCCTCGAATTTATGGGGTTGTGGCCGCGTCATGGGGCGCTACGTGAACAGATGGTTCACCCAGCGAAATCGTGCATCCCATTGCCTGACGGCATCAGTCCTGTATCGGCTGCGCTGCTCGAACCGCTGGGCGTCGTATTACACGCCATTCGGTTGGCAAAGATCAAACTGAACGACGACGTACTCGTGATCGGTTGCGGGGCAATCGGCCTGTTGCTGATCAGGCTGGCGCGGCTGGCCGGCGCACGCTGTATTTACGCCTCGGATCAGCATCCCTGGCGGTTGGCGCTTGCTCAAAGCTATGGCGCGGACGTTGCCGTAAATTCCAATGAGCAGGATATTGTCGCTTACGTGCGCCAAGCTACAGCGGAGCGCGGCGTGGACGTGGCAATCGAGTCCGCCTGGGTGAAGGACACCGCCAATCAGTGTGTCGAGGCCGCGCGTAATGGCGGCCGCGTCGTGATCGTGGGTATTCCTGCTGAGGATGCGATTTCGTTTCGCGCCTCACCGGCAAGGCGCAAGGGATTGTCGATTAAGCTGTCCCGGCGAATGAAGCATACTTATCCCGCCGCGATCGATCTGGTCAGGCGTGGCAAGGTCGATTTGGAGGCGTTGGCAACCCATCGTTTTGAATTGGCTCAGTCGGCTGCCGCATTTGATGTCGCAGCGGATTACAAGGATGGAGTCGTGCGTGCGATGATACTGCCCACGAACTGAGAGCAACAACAAAGTCATGGCAGCAACGGCAATTGTCCTTCAACGACTGAATCAGCAGCGGCTCTCACAGAATCCGTTGGCGACCCCAGAGGAGATCGTCGCCTGGCTGGGCGCTGTCCAGGCGCAGGACTACCTGGGCGCAAAATGGGCGCTTGGCTTGCGGATGCAGAATCCGATGGA
>JANWJO010000053.1 GCA_025449435.1 Chloroflexota bacterium
GTGGTCGGGGTGCGCAGATTTGAACTGCGGACTTCCTGGTCCCAAACCAGGCGCTCTGCCAAGCTGAGCTACACCCCGTAACGACGGCGCTTGGCTAGTGTACCAGCGAGCGGCAGGCGCTTTCAGCACGCTGCGGCCACGCTACGTATCGCTTGGTGCGCGCTGCTCGCTCATGGTCGCGAGGTCGGCTTCAAAGCTATCAATGTCACGCTGTAGGCGATACATATGCTGTTCGACAGATGTCTTGGCAGCTTCAGTGGCGCTGTACATATCCCAACAAAGGGCTAAGCCCGTGCGTAGCGTGGTGATCATCTGGCGCAAGTCGCGCTCCCCTGGCGCAATGGCATCAAACAAATTGGTAGACAGCCTGCCCACCTGCACGGCCAGGTCGATCGGCTTGAACCTGTTTCGCGCTGCGCTGTCTGCCGCAAGGATTGCATCCAGTCGGTTGCGCAGGTCCCGGCAGTCCTCAGCACACTGCTCGAGTACCGCGTCCCAATCAGCCCGGAAGGCGTAGTATGGATTCTGCTCGGGCTCACCATTACTGTCATCGGGAGGCACGGCTACTCCGATCTCGCCAAGGCTCCATGGGCGGCTCTTCGTTCACTGCGCTCACGGCCCAGCTATAACCTGAACCGGATGGATGATCACGGTCTCGCCTGCTGGCTTGCCACTCGAGTCGATCACCGGCAGGCGCTTGAGCGTTTGGGGGTCGTACCAACCAAGCTCGACGAAGTATGGACCGGGTGGCAAGTCACCAGGCACGTTAATGAACTGCACGGTCTCGACCGGTTGATGTAGAGTCCACAAGCCAGGCGATACGGCTGCATCCGAGCCGCCAAACACTTTGAACGTCTTGTCGATCAGGTGGGCAAACAACTTCCATTGACCCGAAAATGCAGTGCTTAGCGACCAGTGCGCGGTAAGCCGGATGAAGTCACCCGGGCGTACGACTGTTCTGTCAAGTTGAGCGTTAACCAGTGTGACGGCGCTGCCGTAACGCGCACCTACCGGAGCGGCAAACGGCTGCACCGCCTCGCTTTCGTTCAGCTGGAAGATCGTGAGCGGGCCGATCGGCCAGCGATCGTCACGGAAGGTGGCAACGGCGTGGTAGGCGTGCTGAAACCAGGGGTCATCCTGAATGTCATAGGAAAACAGCGGGTTCTTGTTGCTCAATACCAAGTAGTCGGGCTCGAAATGGGCGATCGTCCAGAAGATGTCTCCCCTCGCCAGCGCGCCGATGGTCGCGGGCCGCGTGAGCCCAGCGAAGTCGATCATGGTCCGCTGGGCGTAGAACCCCATGACCCCCACTTCCATCACGCCCACCGTGGCGGTTGCAGGCGCCGTGCGCTGGAGCCACTGGCCAGCCTGCACGTACAGACCGGTGCGTGGCTCGGGCAGCGACCGCACAAAGGCCACGTCGACCCCCAGTTGCGCCGCGAGCACCGCGGCGACTGAAAGAAGAGACAGGCTAGCAACGGTTGCTCGCACTAACCTTAAGCCTTGTGCAGCAGGTTTGCCCACCGGATCGCCATGCGTGGCAGCAGTGTCGTCGCGCAAGGTGGCGAAACACCCTGCTGCACCAATGCCCAGAACGACATCCAGTGCCAGCGCGATCGGCGCGTAATACCAGGTATAACCCGCCACTTTGAGCGTGGTGTAGGCAGCCGATTGACTCACGGCCCACAGAACAACAGGCCACACCCAGCGGCCGTCGCGCCGCAACGCGGTCACCACGCCTGCCAGGAGCCCTGGCACTGCCAACACAGCAATCCAACCCGGGAACGGCACCAACGCGCGCATGTCGCTGAGCCACACGGTGATCCCGTCCAGATACCCATAGAAGCCGAGCGTCAATTGAGCTTGCTTGGCAGCGAGCGTCACGGGAAACGGCGAGCCGAAGTCCCACCAGATGTACCCGTACATGGCGGCGGCGATCACTAGGCCACTGAGCAGGCCGGCAACCGGGAACCGCCTATGCCAGGCGATGAACGCCAACCCAGTGAAGAGCGAAGGCAGCACCGCGTCGGGCCGCAGCGCCACTGCGGCGGCGAGCGCCATGCCCATCCACAGTGGACGTCCGGTGCGGGCACACCAGATTCCAAGCACCACCAGCGCCAGCTGGGTGATTGTCTCCATACCCATCGACTGCAACAGCAAAGGCGACGAGATGACCAGTGCAAACCCGATCCAGCGTGCGCCCAGTTGCCACACTAGCCATGCCAATAGTGCGAGGCTAATGGCGCTGAGCGCGAGGCCGAGCAGCGGCATGGCCGGACCAGCCAAAGCGAGCGGCGCGAGCAACAGGGCATAGCCAGGCGCGGTCGTGGTCAACGTGCGCTCGCCCAAGTTATAGAGCAAGCCTTGGCCCTGCGCCACGTGTTGGGCGACGCGATAGGTGATGTAGGCATCGTCGAGCCGGTAGGCGCGCATCGCGAGCCAGACGATGGTCGCTCCCACTGCGGCGGCAATCCAGCTGACCAGGAGACCACGCCGAGCGGCGCGTGGCTGAGGCTGTGAAGCTGGCGTGGCTACGCTGCCGGACCTGATGGTGTCCACCTGGAGAGTCACGCGCGAACAACACCCTTACGCTGTGTACTGGCAGTGGAAGGCGGCTTGAGCAACCGGCCCTGCCCCGCAGTATAGCGACGGCTGCTCGGCGGTGGCGAGTCACTGGGCCTGGGACCCGAGGGGCATCGCCATCGTCCCGTATGGTGCAACTCGGCTACCGTGCTATGACTTGCTGGCAGAGGCTGCGGATTGGCGAGCATGCACGCATGTGCATGGCCAGACACGGAGTCCCAAGGCGGCAAGACGAGAGGGTTTCGCCATGTTGAGCATCCGACCACTCCGCTCATCGACGCTTGCCGGCATTGTCACCGCGTGCAGCCTACTAGCCGCCTGCGGTGTGCCTGGCGCCACCACCACTGCGCCAACCACCGCCGAGACCACGACGGTCGTGTACACGCAGCAAGCCGTCGAGACCGATGCCCCCCAACAAGTGTTGACCGTAGCCACTGCCTCCACCGCTGCAGTGGATGCCGTCCTGGGCGTAGCTATCACGGCCAAGAACACCGTGACATCAGCTTCGTCGTCTGCTGTCTCGTCCGTGAAGGCTCCGGCCGGGGGCATGGGTCCGTCAACGGCGGCAATTTCGGTAGCCAAACCAGCGACGACAACAACGGCGGTCACCACCGTGTCGACGACGCAACCGGCCGTGCAGGCGCAACCACAGCAGCCCGTCGCCGCCACGACCACCACGCGCAAGACCACCACGACCACCACGCGTAAGACCACCTCCACGACAACCGCTAAAGCAACAAGCACGGCGGTTGCATTGACGCTCACCCTCACGAGTCCAGACGGGGCAGTCGCTCGCGGCGGTAAGTACAGCTACAACGTGCGCGTTTCCATTGGCTCAACGGTGTTGGTTACGGCTACCGGCACGCACGGCGCCAAGATCGATGCGCAAGAGTTTTCGCCTATCAAGACCGGTATGATCAATGGCTGGTTCTACGTGCCGCAGAATGCGGCGGTTGGCTCGTATACCGTAGTGGCGGCAGCGACGCTTAATGGCAAGTCCCTCAGCCGGTCGGTTACCTTCACCGTCGAGTGATCCGTTTGCTGATGGTTCGGCGTGGCATGCGCTAGGTCAGTCCGAGCAGGCCCATGCCGATGCCCTTGACCAACTGGTCTCCGTCGTTCAAGCATGCCGCGCCTGCCCGGCGATGGATGGCCAGCTGCGCGTCTTCTCCTCCCTCAACGGTAGCCTCGACGCGCCCTGCGTAGCCATCGCCGAAGCACCCGGGCGGCGAGGCGCTGGCGTCACCGGCATACCGCTCAGCGGCGACCAGGCGGGCCGCACGTTCCGGGCGTGGTGCGCCATAACCGGCGTTGACTTGTCGCGAGTGTTTCTCACTAATGCCGTGCTGTGCAATCCACTGACTGCGGCCGGGACCAACCGGCTGCCGAGCACAAGTGAACTTGCCACCTGCCGGCAGCACTTGCGTGCAACGCTGGCTATTCTCCGGCCGCGTCTGGTCGTGACGCTAGGAGCAACCGCACTTGCAAGCCTCGGGGCCATAGCGCCGCACGGCCTTACGCTTCGCCTACACGTTGCGCAGGCTGTGCCCTGGCAAGGCGGGCTGCTGTTGCCGCTCTACCACCCCGGCGCGCGTGCCTGTGTACACCGCCCGGCGGACCAGCAATTGCAGGACTATGTCGTATGGGCGGATCTCTTGCGCGGACTACACTAGGCAGGCAACGGCACTCGCTACGTGGTGAGGGGGAGGCACTATGGCCATACTGGTGGTAGGGCATCGCGGCGGCTCACAGCTTGCGCCCGAAAATACCTTCGCGGCCTTTGATGCGGGCATCGCCGCGGGCGCCGACATGGTGGAATGCGATGTCCACGTCTCGCTCGACGGTGAGCTCATCGTCATGCACGATGGCGACGTGTCGCGTACTACGCAGGGCCATGGCAACATCCGTGACCTGCGCCTTGCGTATCTACGCACGCTCAACGCGGCGGCCAAGTGGAAGGGTCCAGCACCCGTTGCACCACAAGCGGTGCCGACGCTCGCCGACCTGTTCGATCACATCAATGGCAGGGTTCCGCTGCAAATTGAGGTCAAGACGCCCGACAAGGGGCGATATGCCGGCATCGAGGCGAAGATTGCGGCCGAGCTGTGGCAAGCTAAGGGGGGCAATGTGGCCGCGCTGTTCGCATTCAACCCAGACGTTGTGCGCACGTTGAGCGCTACCTTGCCACATCACCAGGTTGGGTTCATCGCGTCGGCCAAGTCGGTTGCCGCTGACCTTGCGGCCGATCCGACCAAGTTGCTCGCGTACGCGCACCAACTCGGGGCATCGTTTGTGGCCCTGGAGCACACGTTCGTCGCACCGGAACACGTGCGTGCCGCGACCGACCTGGACATGTACGTCACCCTGTGGACCGTGAACACCGAAGTTGAGATACAGCACGGCATCGCGTCGGGAGCGCAGGCGCTCGCCAGCGACCGGCCTGATCTGCTGCGGCGCGCGGTCGACGCAGTGGCTGGCAAACCGTAGCCTCCACTCCTTGTGTCCACTGCCAGAGTAGCTACACTTCTTCCCAGTTGCTGGACCGAACACAGGGAGACGTGATCGCTATGTTCCTCATCGACGCCCATCTCGACCTCGCCATGAACGGGCTTCACCTCAATCGCGACCTCACCGTTCCGGCGTTGGAGACACGCCGCCAAGAACAGCGCTTGCTGGAAAAGGGCCGCGCCGCCGGCACCGTGTCCTTCCCGGATATGCGGCGCGGGAGTATCGGCGTGTGCGTGGCCACCCTGATAGCGCGGGTCAGCCGGCCAGGCAACCCGTTGCCAGGATACCCCAGCCCGGCAATCGCCCACGCGGTGGCCCGCGGGCAGCTTGCCTACTACCGCCAGTTGGAACGCGAGGGTGAGTGCCAAGTACTCGGCACCAAAGCAGACCTCACGAACTGCGCCAGTGCCTGGATCAACGGATCCGAGCAGCACCGCATTGGGTTGGTTATCAGCATGGAAGGCGCCGACCCTATAGTGTCGCCCGACCACCTCGATGAGTGGTACAACCTGGGCCTGCGCATCATTGGCCTGACCCACTACGGCGTGAGCCGCTACGCCCATGGCACGGCGACGGAGGGCGGCTTGCTCCCAACGGGAAAGCCATTGCTCAAGGAGATGGAGCGCCTGGGCATGGTGCTCGATGTCACCCACCTGGCCGACCAGAGCATCGACGAGGCGCTGGAAGCATTCGGGGGCCGGGTTCTGGCCAGCCATCACAACTGCCGGGCGCTCGTGCCCGGCGATAGGCAGCTCACCGATGAGCACATCAAACAGCTCATCGCCCGTGACGCAGTGATCGGCGCCGCTTTTGACGCCTGGATGCTCTACCCCGGCTGGCAGCGTGGCCGCACCACGCGCGAGGTGGTTGACCTGGGAACGGTGGTTGACCATATCGACCACGTCTGCCAGCTCGCGGGAAACAGCTTACATTCGGCTATTGGCACCGACCTTGATGGAGGGTATGGCATCGAACAGGTGCCGAGCGGCCTGAACACCATTGACGAGTTGCAAAAGCTCATACCGATCCTGGAGCAGCGCGGCTACTCCCACGCCGACATCGAGAACATCCTTTATGGGAACTGGTTGCGTTTGCTGCAGGCTGCTCTACCATAGGAAGCAACGCAACCTGAATGGGTCCAATAGGAACAACAGAAGATGAGGAGTACGCAGCATGAGTGGGGTCAATGAAGGCTGGCACGTGGTGCCATCGTCGATCTTGAGCGACTTCACGTGCCGGCCGCTGTACTACGGCACGCACGGCCTAGTGGCGGCGGGCCACTACCTGGCAGCGGAGGCAGGATCACGAGCCTACGAACTCGGCGGCAACGCAGCCGACGCCGCCGCGGCGGCCGGCTTCTGCCTCACGGTGCTGTTGCCGCAGTCCAACGGCATCGCGGGCGAGTGCCCGATCCTGGTGTACGACCCTGTGTTGCAACAGGTGCGCTCCATCAGCGGCCAGGGCACGGCACCTGGCCTGGCTACCATCGACTGGTTTCGCTCGCAGCACATCGACCTGATTCCAGGCGATGGGCTGCTGCCCTCGACGGTGCCTTCGTCGTTCGCGACCTGGATAACGCTGCTGCAACGCTACGGCAAGTTGGGCCTGCGTGAAACGTTGGGTCCTGCAGTCGAGCTTGCGCAGAGTGGGTTCGCCGTCTATCCCCGATTGCACAACGCCATCGGGGCCAGCGCTGACCGTTTCCGCGACTGGTGGCCGAGTTCATTGGCCCAGTTCATGCCCAACGGCGGTGTGCCAGCGGTGGGCGAACGCCTCCGCCAGCCAGCTTGGGCGGCAACGTTCAAAACGGCACTGGACATCGAGGCGCACGAGCGGCCAAGCGGGCGCGAAACAGCGCTGGAGGCGGTGCGTCGCTGGTTTTACGAGGGACCGGTCGCCGATGCCATCGACGCCTTTTGCCGTACCACCAGCGTGCAAGGGGTGACCGGCGCCTATCACGGGCTGCTGCGCAAGGAGGATCTCGCCCACTACCAGGCACAGGTTGAAGCACCAGCCACTATCACCTATCGCGGCGTTGACGTGTTCAAATGTGGCCCGTGGACGCAAGGGCCGGTGTTCTTGCAGCAACTCGCGCTGCTTGAGGGCTTCGACCTCAGCGCGATGGGGCACAACAGCGAGCAGTACATTCACACCGTGGTTGAAGCAGCCAAGCTGGCCTTTGCGGATCGCGAGTTGTATTACGGTGACCCATTGTTCACGACGGTTCCGCTCGACCGTCTGTTGTCGAAGAATTACGCTGCGCAGCGCCGTGCGTTGATCGGCACAGCAGCCTCGGCCGACGTTCGCCCTGGCGATGTCGCAGCATTCGCAGCAACTGCAGGCCCTGCTGCCGACCCACGCGTGTATGTTGGGGATACCACCCACGTCGATGCAGTGGACGCTACTGGCTTGATGGTGTCCGCCACCCCGTCGGGTGGCTGGTTCCCATCGTCACCGGTGATCCCCGGCCTGGGCTTCCCCCTCGGCACGCGCGGCCAGATGTTCGTGCTTGACCCAGCTCACCCCAACGCACTTGCGCCAGGCAAGCGCCCACGTGCAACCCTCACGCCGAGCCTGGCCCTACGCGACGGCAAGCCGTGGCTGTCGTTCGGAACTCCCGGTGGCGACCAGCAGGACCAATGGACGCTCCAATTCTTCCTCAACGTCGTCGACTTCGGCATGGACTTGCAGACGGCCGTGGAAGCTGCCTCGTTCCACACACTACACCTGCGCAATTCGTTCTATCCCCGGCGGCTGGAGCCCCAGCGCCTGGTGATCGAGGGCCGCGTGCCCAGCTCGGTGCGTGAAGCATTGGCGCGCCGTGGCCACGACGTGCAGACCAGTGACGGCTGGAGTCACGGTCAGGTCACCGCTATCGGCATCCAGCCAGACGGTGTGCTGGCCGGCGCGGCTTCCCCACGGGCGCAGACCACCGGGGTAGCGGGGCGGTAAGGGAGCACTAAGACACGAACCTGCTTAGTGTCCCCCTGGCGGGGGGACGTTGCCCCCGGACGTACGCGGACCTCGTGAAACAGTGACGAAGAGGGCGGCGCTTCCAGCGGCTCCGTCCCCCCGCCCTCGTTGTTACCCACACGTGCTTGAGGAGGAGGGGACTACGGCGGACAGACACGACCTCACCCCCCACCCCACGCCCAGAGGGCACCCGATCGAGGGGTCAACTGCCGTGCTGAGCGTTCGGCGCCGGGGAGGGGTCAACTGTTCCACGTGAAACGCCCTCTTCGGGAAGTTGCTCGCGCCTAAATAGCACGTAATAGCTCACGGCGTTGATGAGCTGGAAGAAGCTGCCGAGCTCAAACGGGAGCACTGCCGACACGGTGTCGAAGATGCGTCCGGCAAGTGGTGGCACCGCTGCTGCTGCGACTTGTGAGGGCACGTTGGATAGGCTCGCCACTGTGGCACGGTCTTCTGGGGATACCACACCCATTGAGAACGACTGCCGCAACGGCACGCTCGCTCGCTGAACCACCATGCGCAGAAGGTAGCACAGCGCCGCGAACACATATACCGGCATTAAGGGCAGCAACGCGAGCAACACCACCCCGGCGACGCGAATGCCCACCACCGTATTGACCAGGCCGGCACGCGCCGCTAATGCCGGGCCAACGAAGTACGGAATGAGTGACGTGATGCTCACCAGCGCAAACAACAGACCGATCGAGGCGGAACTCTGACCAAAGCGGGTGTAGAAGTAATACGACACGAAGGGCGAGTAGAAGGAGACGCCAATACCATTCACAAAGTTGGTAAAGGCCAGCCTTCGAATGACGCTGAAGGATTGCCGGCGGCGCTGCTGGCGTTGCGATGCGTCTTGAGCACTGCGTCGCTGTCGCGCCGTGGGCATCACACGCACTGGCAGCACTGCGAGAGCGGAAACCACAGAAAGCAGGGCACCAAGCACAAACAGCGACTCATAACGGGTTGCATCAGTGACCAGGCCGAGCCCTACGAGCAAGTTGGGCAGGCCGGCAATCAACGCGCCAACTGCCGACGACACCGTGTCCACCATCGA
>JANWJO010000054.1 GCA_025449435.1 Chloroflexota bacterium
CACAAGTTTTGACAGCGCGGCGATGCAACCACGCCGTTACGGCCAGATGGTTGGTGTGGCGATCTCCACGATATTGCCCGCCGGGTCGCGAAGGTACAACGACCGCCCGCCACCCGGCCAGGTGATCTCGCGGTCGATCGTCACGCCGTGCTGCTCAAGCTGCTGGCGCCAGCGTGGTACGTCGTCGAGCGTACTAGCAAACGCCACGTGGCCGGGGCCCACCGCGCCGTGATTGGGTAGCGCCTGGCCTGGTTGCATGGTGGTTGCTGGGTTGAACAGCAGGAACATCGCCTGGCCACAGCGAAAGAACACGTGCCGCCCCACTTGCTCCGAGTACGGCGTGAGACCGAGCACATCGCGATAGAACGTCGCTGCCGCCTCCAGGTCCGGTGCGTACAGGCAGGTCTCCAGTACTTCAGTCGCGCGTAGCATGCCACCACTTTTCCCAGGACTGTCCCCACGTCCGCAGGTCCCTGGCCTGATAGTACATCCCTCGCATCCCCCTAGCCAACACCGGTAGTGGCACTTCGTCCCCATCGGTGCATGGTGGAGGCGCGGAACCTGTCCATAGCGAACAGGTCAAGAGGGCACATGATTTTCAGAAGGCGCATCCAGGCATTGCTGCTCACGGCGGCGCTGTGCGCTGGCAGTGGCACGGCGCTGCCGTCGCCGGCGGCGGCTGGCGCCACTAGCCCGGCGCCCGACTGCTCGCGGTCGTTGCAGTCGCTCATCGACGCGGCGCCGGCCGGTAGCACGCTGGTGGCACCGCCCTGCGTCTTTCGCGAAACCGCCGTCATCCGCAAGCCCATCACCCTCATTGGGCAAGCGGGCAGCGAAATTCGTGGCAGCGATGTATGGGGTACGGGAGACTGGATCCCATCGGGCACGCTGTGGCGCTCGAATCTCACCGTGCACCCCACCACCGGTACCTGGGAGTGCGCTGCGGGCACCGGCCACGGGTGCGACCTGCTGGCCCAAGTGTTCATCGATGGGACACCGCTGGTGCGCGTTGTGGGAACGCCACTAGCCGGACAGTTCGCGCTCGACCCTGCCGCCCACGTCCTGCTTGCCAGCGACCCGCAAGGGCACACCGTCGAAGTGACGACCCGGCAGCAGTGGGTCACTGGCGAAGCACCCAATGTCACCATCACCGGATTCGTCATGCGGGACGCCGGCTCACCGGCCCAACACGGCGCCCTCACCAACAACGGCTTCGACAACTGGACGGTTGAGAACAACACCTTTAGCGACGCGACCGGCGCAGCGGTATCGCTGGATCAGGCGAACAACTTGCGGCTTCTGGGCAACGTCATCCTGAACAGTGGCCAGGAAGGGGTCCACAGCTACCGTGCCAATAACCTGCTGATCGACGGGAACACCATCTTCAACAGCAACACCCTCGCGTTCAATCCCGAATGGGAAGCTGGCGGCATGAAACTCGGAGCGGCGACCAACGCGCTGATCGCCAACAACGACGTAAGTGGCAGCAACGGCATCGGCATCTGGTGCGACATCGGCTGCACTAACGTCACCATCGCCGGCAATCGGGTCCACGACAACACCTGGGACGGCATCAGCTACGAGATTAGCCATGGCGGGGTCATCAAGGGCAACGCCGTCTGGAACAATGGTCAGAGCCGAGCCGTGTGGGGGTTTGGGGCCGGCATCCTGTGCCAGAACTGTGACACCACGCTGGTGGCGGGCAATGTCGTGGCCTGGAACGCCAACGGCATCTCCGTGGTCAATCAGCAACGCCCAGATGGCGGACCTGCTACCGGCGACACACTCCAGGGGAACACGGTGCTGGTGGCCGGCGATGGGCCGGTGGCGATCGGCTGGTGGCAGGATTTCGCCGGCGATCTGTATAACCCGCTGTCGCACAACACTGGCAGCGGCAACGCGGTGTGGTACCGCAGCGCAGCAGGCGACGCCGACCGCTTTGTGTGGTCGTACGGGCTCATGGCGATGTCCAGCTTCGATCAGACGGCTGGGGGAGCAGGCAGTATCTACCTGTCCAACCGGGCGGAGGGCCAGGTCATCGCCGCCTACGGTTTGCCCCCACAGTAGCTCCCCTCTGGTAGCGTCGCGCTACACAGACCAGGCATCTGCTTGTATCATGCAGCGCGGCGTCAGAACCGTTTCACAGTGCACGTGCTGACGGGTGTAAGGGGTGGGGAATGCAATCGATTTCTGAGGACATCCGAGCTATTCCAGCTTCGGGCATTCGCGAAATGCAGTCGCTGGCGCTCGGCCTCCCCAACGCGATCCATCTGGAAATTGGTGACCCCGACTTCAACACGCCCGAGCACATTTGCCAGGCCGCCACCCAAGCCATGCGCGATGGCTGGACGCGCTACACCGCTACCACCGGCTTTCTGTCGCTGCGCGAAGCCATCTGCCGCAAGCTCGCTACGCTCAATCACATCACCGCCACGCCAAACCAGGTGGTGGTGACAGCCGGCTCGACCAGCGGACTCGCGGTGGCCATGCGTGCCATCTGCGATGTGGGCGACGAGGTGCTCATTCCCGACCCAGGCTGGCCCAACTACGTCATGATGGCGATCGGTGCACGCGCTAAGCCGGTGCGCTATCCCCTCACGCCAGAGCGTGGCTTTGCTCCCGATATCGCCCACCTGGAGTCGCTGGTGACCAAGCGCACCAAGGCGCTGTTGATCAACAGCCCATCCAACCCCACCGGCTGTGTGTTCACCGAAGCCATGCTGCTCGACTTGCTGGAGTTCTGCGAGCGCCACGACCTGTACCTGCTCAGCGACGAGGTGTACGAAGAACTCATCTTCGAGGGTACCCATATCAGCCCCTACGCGCTGGCAGCCCAGCACGGCCGAGCGCCACGCGTGATCAGCCTGTACAGCTTTTCCAAGACCTATGCCATGACCGGCTGGCGCATCGCTTATCTGGTCGCCTCCGATGAGGTGGTAGCCAACTGCGCCAAAGTGCAAGAAGGCTACGTGGCCAACGCCTCCTCGATCGCCCAGCGGGCAGCGGAGGCGGCGCTGGCGGGTCCGCAAGACTGCGTTGCCACCATGCGTGCTGCCTACCAGCGGCGGCGCGATGTAGCCTGCCAGTTGTTGGGGGAGCGCGGCGCCACGTTCTCGCGGCCCAATGGCGCGTTCTACCTTATGCTCGACGTGTCGGCGTCCGGAATGGACGACCTAGCGTTCTGCAAGGCGTTATTGGTACACAGCGGCGTGGCATTGGCGCCTGGCAACACCTTTGGCGATGTGTCACGAGGCTGGGTGCGCGTGTCGCTGGCGGCCAGCGAGGAGAACATCCGCACCGGCATCACCCGCGCGGCAGGGTTTCTCGCGCAGCAGCAGGAGGAGCGCGGCGCTACGCCCGTAGCCACGCGCGGCTAACGATGGCTGGAGTCAGCCTGCTCCCCCCGCCCCGATCCGCCCCCACGGACGCTGTGCCTGTTGCACACCTGGGCGCGGCCCTGGCCGATACGTTTGGCCGCCCGGTCACGATCACCGCGAGCGGGCGCTCGGCACTCCACCGCATCCTAGCCGCACTGCGCCTGCCGCCGAACGGCGAAGTGGCGATCTTCACGACCACCGGCGCTACCGGCTTGTGGGTGAGCCCCTGCGTCACCGCTACCATCGCGGCACACTGCCAGTTTTCCCACCACCTGACCGGCCGGACCGCCGCCGTGCTGGTGATCCACGATTGGGGCCTGCCCCATCCACGACTAGGCGAGTTGCATACCTACTGCACGCGCCACGGCCTACCGCTCATCGAGGATGTGGCGCACGCCTTCGCCAGCCGGGATGCGTCCGGACACCGCCTGGGCACCACTGGCGACTTCGCGCTATTCAGCTTGCCGAAGTACTTCCCGATCGGACGCGGCGGCTTAGCGATCGGGCTGCCTAGCGACACTGGGGACACGGGCGACCTCAGCGATGTGGCCGCCGCGCTGGCGAGCTGGCTGCCGCACGAAGAGGCTATCGCCCAGCGCCGCGTGGCCTGCTGGCAGCAGCTCGACACAGCGCTCGGGCAACTCGGCCTGCGCAGTGCCTTGCCACTGGCGCCGGGCGCAGTGCCCATGCTGTACGTCCTTGCCACGGCGCGGCAGTTTGCCACCATACGGGAGTTCGGCCGTCATGGCGTCGAAACGGGCCCCGACGCCTACTGTGGCAATGTGTTGTTGCCCTGCCACCAGGATGTCTCTAAACAGGACGTGGCGCGCATGGTGGCGGCGATTAGCGCCGCGCATCACTCCACAGGCAAAGTCAGGATGCCCGCGGTGCCCTGCGCACCACCGCTCAGCGAGAGGAAAGCGACGTGTCCAGCGTACGGCGCATAGGCGTCATCATGAACGGTGTGACGGGGCGCATGGGCACCCGCCAGCATCTGGAGCGCTCTATCCTGGCCATCCGCGCGCAAGGCGGTGTAGCGCTGCCCGATGGCACCACCGTGATGCCCGACCCTATCCTGGTCGGACGTAACGCTGGCAAGCTCGCCGCGCTGGCCAAGGAGCACGGCATCGAGCGGTGGTCCACCGACCTGCGCGCCTGCCTGGCCAATCCCGACGATACCGTCTACTTCGATGCCCAAACCACCGCGATGCGGGTGCAGAGCGTATCGCAGGCCATCGCAGCCGGCAAACATATTTACTGCGAGAAGCCCATCGCCACCGATCTGCACACAGCCCTGGAGCTGGCCCGCCAGGCCACGCGCGCTAGCGTCAAGCATGGCGTGGTGCAAGACAAGCTGTTTCTACCGGGGATGCTCAAGCTCAAGCGTCTGGTCGATAGCGGCTTCTTCGGACGCGTCTTTGCCGCGCGGGGCGAGTTTGGCTATTGGGTACTCGAAGACGCCCAGCCGGTGCAGCGACCTTCCTGGAACTACAAGCAGGCCGAAGGCGGCGGCATCATCCTCGATATGTATGCGCACTGGCGCTACGTGCTCGATGGCATCCTGGGCGCCGTGAAGGCGGTGAGTTGCACCGCTGCGACGCACATCCCCGAACGCATCGACGAGTCCGGCCGCCGCTACGCCTGCGACGTGGAAGACGCCGCCTACGGCACCTTCCTGCTGGAGAACGGCGCCGTAGTGCAGATCAACTC
>JANWJO010000055.1 GCA_025449435.1 Chloroflexota bacterium
AGCGACGCCCGCCGGCAGTGCAGCCTCTGGCGCGAGTTCCGGTGCGGACACCGCCTCGCCGTGAACGCTCGCGTCACCTAACTCCAGCTCGCGCTCGGTCATCCGCAAGGGGATGACCAACCCAACCAGCTTGAGGATGAGGAAGGAGGCGCTGCCGCTCCACAGGATGACGAACAGTGCGGCCACGCCTTGTACCAGAAGCTGATGGCCGGAGTCACCGTAGAACAACCCGGTCACGGAAAAGTTGGGTGTGTTTCCCTGGCCGTAGTACACGATCATGGAACCATCGCCGACTAACCCGACCATGAGGCCACCCACCAGGCCAGCAAAGCCGTGCGTGTGGATGACACCCAGCGCATCGTCAACCTTGCGAAAGATCGCGACCTTATTCATGGTGAACCACGGAACGGAGGCCGCCGCGATGCCGATGATAATGGCGCCGAGGCCATTCACATACCCTGCAGCAGGCGTGATCGCCACCAGGCCGGTGATCATGCCGTTGACCGCGCCCACCAGGGATGGTTTGCCCACCGCGAACATATCGATGAAGGTCCAGGTGAGCATTGCGGTGGCTGCCGCCAGATTGGTGTTGAGGACGGCTGCGGCGGCATCTTGATTCGCGAAGAACGGGTCACCGCCGTTGAAGCCGTTCCAGCCCAGCCACAGCAAGCCAGCACCAGCCATCGTCATGAGCAGGTTATTGGGCGCTGAGTCAGCACGGTCACGCGCCAGGCGCGGACCAATAACGGCCGCGGCCACAAAGCCAGTGACGCCGGCTGACAGGTGGATGACGTAGCCGCCCGAATAGTCCACGGCGCCAAGTTGCGCCAGCCAGCCGCCGCCCCATAGCCCAAAGGCATCTACCGCATACACGATCGATGACCAGATGGGAACGAACAGCATCCAGGCACGGAAGTTAATGCGGCCAACCACGCTACCCAGAAACAGCAACGGCGTGATGGCAGCAAACACAAACTGGAAGTACACCAAAGTCGCCATGGGGAACCGCATGGCCGGCATCGAGCTCTGAAGCAACGGAATGACCGCTTGCCCCTGCTCTGCCGTTGAGTCCAGCGACGGGCCGGGGATTCCGAGTATTGCATCAAACGGGCTCGGCAGTCCGATCGGGTTGCCAAAGCTCATCTGGTAAGTCCACAGGACCCAGGTGATGAGCACGGCTGCAAAGCCGTAAAACGCCATCATGGCCGAGTTCACGGCCCAACGCCGCTGCACCAGTCCACCGTACAGAATGGCCAAGCCAGGGATGCTCATGAGCCCAACCAGCGTGGCCGAAATAAGTTGCCAAGCGTTGTCGCCAGGTTGTAACCAGGATGGGTCTGGGGTCACCTTTGCGCCTCCTTCATATGGGTTGATACCAACCACCGCTCAAGCGCGGTGGCGCATCACCACATCCCAACCTTGGGAGGAGGGCGACTCTGCCCGCGGTGCTCGCGGCCTTCCCTTCGGGCCGGTCCGCAGCACTGACGGCGCACACATCCAAATGCAAAACGCCTGAGGCTTCACTGCTGAGAGCCTCAGGCGTCTGTGCCTATGTCGCGGTCGTCATTACCCGGTGGGCGTCAATGCCCATCGTGCGCTGCTGCCAGCACAGTACCAAAGGGTGACAAGGCCTGTCAAATTCCGTTGGCGACCGGGTCGGGGCCGTTTGGGGGAGTGCTATCTACTCGCCAGAAGGGGAGCGTTGACGTTCAGGCACACGATTGCTACCGTGTGCAACGCGCAACATGCACTCCGTCATCGGGCAGGCGCCAGGATGATCGGGCACCGTGGAAGGAAGAGTTCAGTGGCCGCCGAGTTGATTCCGTTTGCTCCGGGGGACTTGCAGAGTTGGACCGTGGCCATGCTGCTGAAGGCTGAAACCCCGCTCGACATCGCCGAACTCGTCGCCAAACACTTGGTCGGCGCGAATCGCGCCGGTCACGATTCACACGGCGTATTGCGGCTGCCGGCCTATCTTGGCCAGATGGATCGTGGCCTCCTGATGGCAGCAGCGCGACCGTCCATCCTCCACGAGTCGCCTACCACTGCTACGCTTGATGGCGCACATGGATTCGGCTACACGACCATGGAAGGAGCCGTTTCCATCGCCCGTGATAAGGCGGAGGCCAGTGGGCTCGCCGCCGTTGCCATACGCAACTGCGGGCACATCGGGCGAGTCGGTGGCTGGGTGGAGGAACTCGCGCACAGCGGCCTGATCGGCCAGTTGACCTACGGCTCGATAGCAGCAGCTACCGGCGGCGCCACGCCGTTTGGCGGCAAGGCCCGCATGCTGGGTACCAATCCATGGGCCATCGCCATTCCCGCCTCCGACAACGCGCCAGTGGTGCTCGATTTTGCGACCACCGGCGTCGCAGAAGGCAAACTGCAGGTGGCACGCGCCAAGCGGCAGACGCTTCCCGCGGGCCTGATCGTGGATAAACAGGGCCAGCCCAGCGTCAACGTAGAAGACTTCTACGCTGGCGGCATGCTATTGCCGTTCGGTGGCCACAAGGGTTACGCCTTGTCCATCGTCGCCGCGTTGTTCGGTGGGCTGGCCGGCGCGACGGCGGTAGATCGTGTGGCCGGCGTCTTCCTGGTCGCACTCAACCCGTCGGCGTTTGGCGACGCCGGTGACTATACGCGCGCCGTGACCAACGCGAAACAGGTGCTGCGTTCGACGCCGGCCGTCGCGCAGAACATGCCGGTGCAAGTTCCGGGGGACCCCGAGCGCGCTTCACGCACCCTCCGGTCGCGCTGGCTGCCCCTGCCTGCCGAAACCGTGCGCCAGTTGCAGGTGCTGGCCGAGCGGTTTAGCGTGCCGTTACCAGCGCCGTTTGCCGGCCATCAATTCCCAGGGGAAGTGCTGGCCGCCACGTTTGGTGTGGCTCCCACAGCGATCATGGCAGCACTCGCCGGCCAGGTGGAGAGCGCGAAGCATAGCGACATGAACACCGTAGGCGCACTACTCGTCGAGAACGGCACGATTACCGCCTCCACGCTAGAAGCGGCGTTGGCTACTCAGCTGTAGGCGCCACACCCTAAGGCACTAGCCGCGGGCAGTGGGATTGATCAGGTGCAGCGGCCGTCCGCCGTTGAGAAAGCGCAACACGTTATCTGCGGCGAACAAGGTCAAGTCGTGCCCCGACGTGCGCGAATAGAAGGCCGCGTGCGGTGTGAGCAGCAGATGTGGATGCTTCAATAGCGGCTGTTGTAGGTCGGGTGCCGGCTCATCTTCGAGCACATCGATGGCTGCCAGACGTGGCCTGCCACGGTCCAGTGCTCGCAACAGCGCGTCCGACGACACTACTTTGCCTCGCCCAGTGTTTACGAACACGGAGCCCTCCTTCATGAGCGCAAAGGCTTCGTCGTTCAACAGGTGATACGTGCTGGGCATCAGCGGGCAATGTACGCTCACCACGTCCGACTGCTGCAGCAGGTCACGCAGTAGCACGACCGGCAAGTTAGGCGGTGGCATAGGGTCGGCTACCGACACCTCCATGCCAAAGGCTTGGGCGCGTACGGCGACCGCCGAACCGATGCGCCCTGCACCAACCAACCCCAGCTTCATCCCGCGCAGTCGTTGGACGTTGACGTTCTCGCCGAACCAATTCCAGTTGGTACGCGATTGAGCCAGGAAGAAAGGAACTTGACGCAGCATCGCCAGCATAAGTGCCATCGTGTGGTCGGCCACTTCGTCGGTGCAGTAGTCTGGGACGTTGGCAACCCACACCCCATGTATTGTGGCCGCCTCGACGTCGATCAGGTCGTACCCCACGCCAATGCGGATCGCAAGCGCCAGGTTGCCGTTCCGCGCCCCATCCTCAATTTCAGCAGCAGTGAGCGGCTCGGCACAGACTAACGCGGCATCCGCCCAACGCAAGCCGTCTTGCTTCTCCTGCGGACTCCCACCAGCCAGAGATCGGACTTCGACTCCTTGCGCTTGGAGTGCCTGCACCCCAGGTCGCATGATGTCCACACTGTCGGTCGTCACCACTCGCCGTAGCACGCGCCCTGCCTTCCGTCAGCCCTATTATTGTGATCACACGTTACAAGGTATCAGGCATCGGCGACGCTGCCATCAGCGAAGGTGTACTGAGCGCGGAAATCGGCGCGATAGGGATGTTGCGCCGCCACAGCCAGATTGAGTTCGACACCCAAGCCTGGGCTGGTTGGCAACTCGGCCCAGCCGGCCACCGTGGCGCAGGTTGTCTTGATGAGGTCATAGCGCCAGGGACAGCCCAGCGGGTGCTCCTGGATCGTGCAATTGGGCGTGCATGCGTCAACGTGCAAGTTGGCGGCGGTGAGCACCTCGGAGCTCGCGCCGTGCAACGCCACTTCGAGGAATTTCACTTCCGCCATGGCGGCGACCTTCCTCGTTTCGGAAATACCGCCAGCATGCGACACATCCGGTTGGATGTACGCGACGGCGCGTTGCTGGATCAGGTCGTTGAACCCCCATTTGGTGAACAGCCGCTCACCAGTTGCCAGCGGCACCGGACTGCGTTGCGCCACCCACGCAAGCGTGGCGAGGTCTTCCGGCTGCGTCGCTTCTTCGATCCACAGCGGCTGAGCCGGAGCGACACGTTGCGCAAAATCGACAGCCATGGTCGGCGTGAGGAGTCCATGGGCATCGATCAAGATATCGACGTCGTCGCCGAGCGACTGCCTCAACGCAACGATGGCGGCCGCACCCTCACGCACATCCCGGCGCGCATCGATCACACCATCTTGTACCTGGAACGGACCCATCTTCAATGCCGTATATCCCTGAGCGGCGTAGGCAAGCGCTTGCTCGACACCTCTGGCCGTAAACGGCGAAATGTGCGTGTACAGACGGATACGGCGGCGCGCGGCCCCGCCCAGCAGTTGCCACACCGGCTTGCCTGCATCCTTGCCCTTGATATCCCATAGCGCCATCTCGATGGCAGAAATCGCCGAGTTGAGGGCTGGCCCGCCGCGCCAGCGGGCGTAGCGATACATCGCTTGCCACAGCCACTCGATGTCGAGCGGATCCTTTCCCATAAGAAAGCGCTCATGCTCCTGAATAGCCGCTGCAATGGTCATGGCCTTGCTCGTCACCGACCCCTCGCCCAGCCCGCTGAGGCCTGGCTGGTCGGTATGCACCAGCACGAACACCCAGTTGCCCGCACCCGCATCGACCACAACCGTTTGAAGTCCAGTTATTTTCATCCTGCATTGCTCGCTTCTGTGGCCGTGTCCTGACCAGCTGGCCGGTGGCCGCGCTCAGCGAGCAACCCTTCGAGCGTACCGCCGAGAATTGCCATCTTGTCAGCGCTCGGAATGAAGGGAGCGTGCGTACGCAACGCTTCGAGTGCCTGCTGGTAGGTCATATCTTTGCTCACCACGGGGTAATCCGATCCCCAACACATCCGCTGGGCGCCAAAGTGTTCGTAGATCGCGCGAATAATGGATTGACAATCCAGGTACGGATAGTCGTACGCCACCGGTGACGCATAATGGTATCCGGAAATCTTGACATAAATATTGGCCAGGGGCGCCGAAGCGAGCAACAAGTCGAGACCACCGGCACGTCCAGGGGTGTCTACGCGGACGCCGGACAAGTGGTGGCATAGGAACACAACGCCAGGGAAGCGCTCTGCCAGGAGGCGAAGCGTTGGCTGGAAGCGCGGTGAAATCGACAGGCTGGCTATCTGGCGATACCGCTCGGCCACGCGAAAGAAGGCCTGCCCTTCCTCTGAAAGAAACCAGGCGCCGTCGTCGTCGCTGCGGACATAGTGCGTGAATCCGCACAACCCAAAACGTTGGATGGATTCTTGCAACCGCTGCGCCGCACCAGGGGTGTGGTACGTCGTAGTCCAGGAGCAATCCACATCCGCGAACTGGACGAACCGTCCTGGCCAGCGCTGGATGGCCTCGAACACGTAGTCGTTATTGTACGGATTGTGGTCGATACGGGCGCACACCACGGTGGCAGCGCCCACACCGTTTTGGTCCATTTCAAACAACAGTTGATCGATCGTGCTGCGAGAGAGGGGATTAGGCACCTGCGGCTGGTATGGCCAGAAATTCCAGGCGTGGCAGTGAGCGTCGATAATCATTGCTCTACTCCTCTGGGTTGAGCCTGAGGGTCGCCACAGCATTCGGGCAACATTGAGTAGCAGCGGTCACACCCACTCGGGGTCGCCGCGACGCGATAACAACCGTCCACCATCGCACACCACAGTTTGCCCCACCACAAACGAGCACTCGCTTGAAGCCAGGAACACCGCAAGGGCTGCCACTTCGGCCGGCCTTCCGGCCCGGCGGACGAGCGTGGCGGCGGAGGCATCGACATCGGGTGGCACCGTGTCGGCGCGCACATACACTGGGCCCGGGGCGATGGCGTTCACAATGACTCCCTGCGGGGCGAGGTCGATAGCCATGCTGCGTGTGAGCGACATGCCGCCACCTTTAGACGCTGCGTACGGGGCGTTGCCGGGCAGCGGCACCCAAGCTTGGATGGCCAGCACGTTAATGATGCGGCCGTACTGGCGCGCCACCATGTGGCGGGCAGCAGCGCGACCGCAATAAAACATGCCGTTCAGGTTGACGTTGAGCACGGTTGCCCAGTCTGCGGTAGGCAGTTGAGCAAACTCGTGACGGGCGGGCGATGCCTGGGCGGCGTTGTTGACCAAGATGTCGAGCGTACCGCAGTGGGCGATGACCGTCTCGACCGCATCCTCGCAGTCAGCTTCTATGCCGACATCAGCCTGAATCCAAAGGGCCTCACGTTTGCCCAGGGCGTGCAATTCGTTCGCCGTCCGCTCCAACGACACACGGTCGCGACCGGCAATTGCTACGATTGCACCTTCCTGGACGAAACGCTGCGCGATAGCTCGCCCAATGCCCCGATTGCCACCGGTGACGAGCGCCACTTGCTTTGCTAAACGCACAATCACAGCCTCCAGCAACACGCTGGCAGGGTATAGCACTCTGCCGGGGAGAAGGCAAGTGTGACGAATCGCCGCTCCGCACGATGGCCGGAATGCGCAGCCTAAGCGATCGCTGTTGCTGCGAGTGGGCGCGCGGGCACGCGGACCAAGCTGGCATAGAGCGCTTCGTATTGTTCAGCTAGCACATCAGGAAGGAGGTAACGCTGAGAAAGCAACCGCTGACCTTCCTTGACGGAACGGCGAGCGCGGTCGTCGGTAAGGATGCGCTCAAGCGCCGCGGCAAGCTCCGACGGACGTTCCGGCGGCGTCAGCAGCGCGGCGCCTGCCGGCCCGAGTAACTCCGTGAGCAATGGCAAGTTCGATGTAATCAGTGGTGTGCGCAGGTGAACGGCTTCGAGGACGAGCGACGGAAACGTTCCTTGACCTGCCGTCGAACGGTACGGCAGCGCGAGCACATCGACAGCACACAGGAAGGTTCCTACCGGAACGCGATTGAGCCAGACGATCCGGCCAGCTGCGTCCCCGACGTGATCGGTCACACGGCTGGCCTTACCTTGTCCGCTCCAGGCAAGTGCCAGGTGCACGTTGGGTATCTGTTGTGACAGTCGAGCGAATGCCTCTGCCAGTACATCCACACCCTTGACGTCGTTGAAATGGCCGACATAGCCGATGAGTGGCACATCCGCTGGGAGCCCTAGCTCGCTGCGAGCGGCGGACGGCGACGTCTGCACAAGTTTGTCGGCCTCGACCACATTCGGAAGTACTGCGACTCGCGCCGCATCTGCACCAAGCCTGACGAGTTCGCTGCGCTGAACCTGGCTGCTCACTACGATGCGGTCGGCCGAATAGCGCGACAAGCGCGCGGCGGCGCCGTTGTTCACCAGGCACAGCGGGAGGTACGTTCGCCAGCTTTCGCGCAACCGGCGCGGCGTGAGCAGCACGCGGGCGGGAGGCAAATGCCCCTCAAACCCGACCACCAGCGGGACGTCGATTCGTCGCTGAACAGCATCACCTAGCCACGCAAATGCCGGTGTCGGCAGAGACAAATGCAACACATCGGCATCCTTGGATGCCTGGATAATGCGTGGCACCGTCTGGAGCATGCGCCGAGCAGCCTGAGGAAGCGGTACTGGCCCCGCATCAAGGGATATCGCTGAGCGGTGGAGCAAATCTTGGCTATCGAACGGCGCCAGAAGCTGCACGGTATGGCCTCGCCGGGTTAGCGCGCGCCCCAAGCCTGCCAAACTATCGATTTGTCCGCTGAGGGCTCTAGGATGTAATGAGGCTACGCTAATTCGCATGCGTTCTTTCCACAAGGCGTTTATGTTCTGCGCGCGTTATGCATAACCGCCTTGTGAGCGGAAATTGGCAAAACACTGTAAAATTCAGGTATTGATCACGGCAACACACTTAGCCGGGCTCGCACGTACCTTTCCATAGCGCTCGCTGTTCATCTCGCCAAGCATCCGGTTATACCGGTGACAGTGCTGTGTATGCGACGCGGTTAGGTAGCGCAGACATGGTCAGCATCTGCTAGTCTCCAGCCTGAAATCGTTGCACACATCGGGAGAACTACAAGGCGCATGCAATCACCTGGACAGCCATCTGTCGAGATTACCATCATTCAAACGCCTGGCACGCTGGCTCCAGGAGCGCGCAACCTCGTCTCCGCCCAGATTGCCAATCGCTCGACCTCGTTAGTCGACATCAATATGGGATGCAGAGACATCGATCCAGCCTGGGTAACCTTCCGCCCACCCCAGCTTTCCTTGCCGGCAGGTACGCAGGTCATTGTTTCGGTCATCATCGCGCCGCCAGAGTTTGCCGAAATGGGCCAGGCAGTTTCGTTCCTTCGGGTGCTCGATCAACGCACCGGTTCGCTCCTTGCCGAGACACCGCTCCTTGGTGGGGCTGCACCAGCACCAGGGGCCACGACCACGCTGCTTCCCGCTGTTGCCAACGGACGCAGAAACCTGATAATTGGGAGCGGGGCGGTTGCTGCACTGGCCGTGATCGCAGTCGCTGTGCTCGCCGCCAGGCATTTCTTGATGCCCACACCCGCCGCTACACCGACCCCTTCACCACTGGCCAAGAGCGCCGTGTGCGCTAGCCAGGCCATACTTGTCCCCTCGCTCTTTTCAGATGAGCAAACCACGGCGATTCGTTTATCCGCCAACGACCTCACTGGGATGAAGGTCCTTCGTACAGAGCCGGCCGCGGTGCTGCCAGGCCTGTTTCAGTCGCTCATGTCGGTCTCCAACGACAATAACGAACTGGCCTATGTCACCGCTGACAATGAAGTGATGGACGAGGCGCACATTTGGGCCATTCCCGTCAATGCGCCAAACAATCGACAGGAAGTTGCCCATATCGCTTCGGGGCTATGGCCCGTCCGCCCCGCTTGGTCACCCGACGATAAGCAGGTTGCGTATCTGGCGCTCGATCCGGCCGCGGCAGCACAACACCAAACCAAACTCGTGTTGTGGGTCGATCAACTCGGGCAACCAGCGCGCAGCCTCGGCAGCCCACCCGAACTACGCCCCGAAGACTTTTATGGTGATAACGCATCGCCGTTGTGCTGGGCAGCGGACAACCGTACGCTGATTTTCAGCCTGGCACCTACCGCCCCCGTCGCCGCGGCCACCACATCCCTGGGTACCCTGAGCCAGTCGAGTGCTGCAACCAGCTCAAAGCCTGGTCAGCAGACCGGGACGACAACCACTTCCGTACAAACAAGCCAGGCGAATGCGGGCCAGCAGCCAACGATCCAAATCATTGCGAACGCACCAACACCGCAGGGAGCCCAGGCGCAGCCCGCGCAACAGGTGCAGATCGATGTCGTGACCGGTCAAGTGACCGTAGCTCCCAAGGTACAACAACCCGCACCAGCCCAGATGCCCACCGGCCCCCACGCCGAGCCATCCGGCAATGCGTGCGGCATGCCGATCTACTCGCAAAATGATCCCTCCTGGAAGTTCGACGTAATGGCCGCTGCTGGGGATGGGATCGGCCCGTACGGTTGCGCATTAACCTCCACCACGATGGTGCTCAATTACTACGGCGTGCAACTCACGCCGCCGCAACTCAACAACTGCTTGAGAGGATATGCGGACCCGCTGTACTGGTCACAGGTACCTGGCTGCACCAACGGGGTGGTCAATGGTGGCCAGCGGGATGACTTCTCCTACAGTACGCTGGATAGTGTGCTTCAACAGGGCCACCCGGCGATCGTGGGCATGTTGCGCGGGCAGACAGGCATGCACTTTATCGTCGTCACCGCTGGCGGTGGCGGCATAGCCTCCAACTACTCCGTTGCCGATCCCTGGGATGGCACGACCTACAAGACGCTCCAGACGTTCATTAACAGCGGCTACAACCTCGCCTGGATCATCATTTACTCGGGACCAAATCACGACTGTAAACGGCTCGTCCCTGCGCCCGCTAACATGCCACAGATATCCGGTGTCAGTGACGGTTCGGTGTATCAAAACCCTGTGCAGGTCACGATCGCCGGCGACAACGGGGTCAAGGTCAATGGCGACGTGATCAATCTCGACATCGTTCCTCCACAATTAACCATTGTGGGGCAAACTACCTCGGCAACTACGTCGGCCATCACGGTAGCCAGTTCGACAGCCTCGACGAGCGGCGCCACTACCGCCGTCAGCAGTGCTGCTTCGACCAGCAAAGCTTCTTCGACCAGCAGCGCGACTTCGACGTCACACACCTTCATCACGGTGACTACAACCAGCGAAACGTCATCCACCACGGAAGCCGTCACATCGCCAACAGTCGTACCGACAGCTACCTTTACGCCGGTGCCCTCTGGGGGCGGAGGTGTGTTAGGTGGCATCTTCCGTTTCCCCTTCCCCTTGAAAACTCTTCCTTGGTACGTGACACCAGTCCCGATCGTCAATAAGCCCATCATCATTACACCCATCGAAGCGCCCATATTTTCGCTGGGCAATGAAGGCACGTACCTTTTGACCGTCAAGGCCACCAACGCCAGTGGTGCGCTGATCATGCGCACGCTCAAGTTCACGATCGATCGCACGCCGCCTGTCATACAAGTCGCGCTCATCGGCCAGGCCCCCTTGCAGGCGAGCACGATGCTCACGCCCGATTCGCTGGCGTCTTCTGGGCCCGC
>JANWJO010000056.1 GCA_025449435.1 Chloroflexota bacterium
CAGGGGTACGTTGTGGAGGGTGCGCCGGCGGGCCTCGGTGTCCAGCGGGACGTCGTCGCCGCCTTCTTCGTAATGCTTGAGATCGGGGTGACGGTAGAGCGCGCTGTCGTCCATCACACACTTGCCAACGGCCGCCACGACATCACCACTGCCAGTGATGACGAGTGGGTTGATCTCGACCAGCGACGCGTCGGACCTCATAAACAGCGTCCATACGCTTCTGGCTGCTGCAACCACCTGGCGCCAGACCTTGCGATCGACACCGGCCTGGAACACCATGCGCTGCAACTCAAAGTCGTGCGGTCCGCGCCACACGTCGGGGGAGAAGCGGATCAACTTATCCGGTGAGGTGGCGGCGACTTCCTCAATATCCATGCCACCTACAGTGCTGAGCATCAAGGTGACCGCCCGCCGGTCGCGGTCGAGCACGGCACCGAGGTAGTACTCGCTGGCGATATCCAGCGCCTGTTCCACCAGCACTTGGTGCACGGTGTAGCCCTTGAGGTCGGCACCGATCATCGCCTTGGCATACTGGCCCGCCTCGGCCGGAGATGACGCCAGTTTTATAAAGCCGGCCTTGCCGCGACCACCCACGTGTACTTGAGCCTTGACCACGCAGCGCCCGAGCCCTTCGGCAGCGGCGGCTGCCTCGTCGGGGGTGCGCGCCACACTGCCGCGTGGTGTGGCGAGTCCAGCTTGCGCAAACAGTTGTTTGGCTTGGAATTCGAAGAGCCGCATAGTCGCTCCAACGTGGCTTTTCCTGCTGCACGATGCGTCCAGGCGAAAGCGCTGCGCCAGTATCGCAGCCTGCCGTGAGCGTGTCAAAAGGGGGCGTGGCTCGCTTGCCAGTGGGCCCCCGCGCGAGCCATGCCGTGCATGTGGGCAACGCTAAGGATGGCCATAAGTACGGTAACAACGGCTGGCTCGCTGCCGTTAGGCGCGCCTCGACCTTGTAAGGTGGCCACAAGGCACCATCCACACAGCGATGGGAGCGTGACCGCGTTATCGGAAGCGCTGAATACTTCGGGCCTTTTCTTTACCCCAATTTGACAAAGCCCATGCCCATGCTTATACTCGCCCTGAGTTCTCGCTTCAGTTGCCGTGTGGGTATCTACTCGTGTGACTGTGGAGAACTCGGCACCCTCAAAGCGCACCTTGGCGCACCATCCTGCACCCCTACGCGCCACTTGTTCTGGCACCTTCGTTCCTGTATTGCTGCTCGCCTGGTGCATGGCCAAATAGGAGCGTGGTATGGCAATAGCGGCCTCCTTACCCAAGCCACCGGCGCGAAAGCTCAGTAAGCTCGCGCGCCAGGAAGCCATGTGGTTCTACATTTTCATTGCTCCCTGGATCATTGGCTTCGCCGTATTTACCTTCTTCCCCATCGCAGCTTCCTCCTATTTGAGCTTCACGCACAACGACCCGGTGAACTGGCCGCCCAAGTGGATCGGCCTCGCCAACTACGACGAGATGATTCACGACGACTTGTTTTGGAAGTCGCTCTCGGTCACGTTCTATTACACCTTCGTGTCGGTGCCGCTCAACATCGTGTGTGCTGTCATCGTCGCCCTCATGCTCAATCAAAAGGTGCCCTTCCTGTCGTTCTTCCGGACCGTGTACTACTTGCCTGCCGTGATGACGGGCGTGGCCGTGGCGCTGATGTGGCAATGGATTTACCAGCCGAACTTCGGCATGCTCAACGGCACGCTGTACTCACTGACCGGGCTCATTGGCCCGCGCTGGCTGGTAGACGAGTCGTGGGCTATCCCGGCGTTCGTAATTATGAGCCTGTGGCAGTTTGGCGGCCCGATGCTGATTTATCTCGCAGCCATTCAAAATGTGCCAACGGGCCTGTATGAAGCTGCCGAACTGGACGGAGCGGGTAGCCTACGCAAGGTCTTAAGTATCACCATCCCGGTGATTACGCCAGTCATCTTCTTTAACCTGGTGCTGAGCATCATCGGCACCTTCCAGATCTTCACGCCGGCGTTTATCATCACGCAAGGCGGCCCCCACTATGCAACGTACTTCTACGTGTTGAACATCTACAACAATGCCTTCACATACATCAGCAATATGGGGTACGCCGACGCGCTGTCGTGGGTGCTGTTCGTCGTGATGCTGCTGTTCACGTTGCTGGCCTTTCAAACGGCGCGGTTCTGGGTCCACTACGAAGCGCCTGGCATTCGGTAGCCCGCTGTAGACCAACGAAAGAGAAGACAGAATGGCTGGTCAGGAACGCTCAGCGGACGCCACGGCGCTCACACGGGCGGCGATCGCTCAACGGCAACAAATCGGGTTTTTCTCCCGCCGCACGGTGCGCGACCGCATCTGGCGAGCAACAATTACCGTGATCTTGTTGCTCGGCTGTGCGCCACTGCTATTCCCGGTGTGGTTCATGTTCATCACGTCCTTGAAGACGCAGGGAGCCGCCTTTGCATTGCCCATCAAGTGGGTCCCCTTTGTCCAGTATGTGCCGGTATGGAATAACTACCCCGACGCACTGGGCTTTATGGAGTGGAACGTCGTCCTCATCAACACCCTCAAGGTGTGTTTGAACAACATGGTGGCTGACGTCTGCTCCGCCGCCGTCGTGGCGTACGGGTTCTCACGCTTTCGAGCCCCGGGCAAGAACGTGCTGTTCAGCCTCGTGCTGGCCACGCTGATGATTCCGTACCAGGTCCGCCTGGTGCCAGAGTACCTAGGCTTCGCGTTGATCAAGATGGTGGACACACTGTGGCCGCTGGTGATCCCAGCCTGGTTTGGCAGCGCCTTCAACATCTTCTTGTTGCGCCAGTTCTACATGACGATCCCCCTGGAAATGGACGAAGCGGCGCGCATCGATGGCGCCGGCCCCATCCGCACCTTCTTTTACGTGCTCCTGCCACAAATCAAGGCAGCGCTGGCTGTGGTGGCCATCGGCTCGTTCACGTACAACTGGAATGACTTCTTGCGCCCGCTGATCTACCTCAACTCTCCCGGCAACCGCACCGTCGCCGTCGCGCTGTCGTTCTTTCAGGCCTCGTTCGGCGGTACTCCGTACAACCTGATGATGGCCGCCTCACTCACGATGCTCATCCCAGTGGTTGCTCTGTTCTTCGTCGCACAGCGCTATTTCATCCAGGGTATCGTCGTCAGCGGTGTCAAAGGCTAAATCCTCACCCGGCACCCCCTAAGGGCACCTGTCGCGCACCCAGCAAATGGCAATAACGCCGTTTTGTGTGTACATCCGTGTAGTGCGCGCTGTACCCGGCATGGGTACTGGCCAGAGGAGGTGAAGCGGGAACTGACAGCACATTAATTTCACCGCACGCTCGCCAGAACGGCGCGGCAAGTGCCGGTTCGCGGGGATGTGAAGAAGCATTGCGGCTCGAGTAGGGCCGTGCAAATAGTGAGAGGTCTCCTTTTCATCATGTCGTATCTCGGATTGACACGCCGGAAGTTCATCGGCGCAGCCTCCTTTAGCGCTGTCGGATTGCTACTCGCCGCGTGTGGCGGCGGCGGCACGACCGCGGCGACCACGAGCGCCGCCGCTGCCACCTCCGCAGCGCCCGCGGCCACCAGTGCTGCGGCCACCAGTGCTGCGGCCACTTCCGCAGCGCCCGCCGCCACTACCACGACCGCTGCCGCGGCAACCACCACGTCGGCAGCTGCTGCCACCACGACCTCCGCTGCCGCGGCAACCTCGGCGCCGGCAGCCTCGGGCGGCACGATTAACTGGCTGGTCCGTACCGACCCCGTGGAGAACAAGGGGCAGGCAAATGTTTACGAGCCGGCCTTGAAGAATGCCGGCATCAAGTTCACCCGCATCATCATTCCTAGCGCCGACTATATTCCCAAGATCAACTCCATGGCGGCGGCCAAAGAGTCGCTGGAAATCTGGGGCTTCGGCGGCAACTATATGGACTACTGGGCGCGTGGCTTGCCCCAGGCGCTGGATTCGTATATCACCGCTGACAAGTGGGATCTGAATAGCTACTTCCTGCCCGGCCTGCCGGCCATCTACAACATCAAGGGCCATCAATACGGGCTGAACCAGCTCACCTGCTACGGGTCCAACCTGGTGTATAACAAGGACCTACTGGACAAGGCCGGGTTGGCCGTTCCGCCGGTCGATCCCGACGACAAGAGCTGGACCTTCGACAAGCTGCTCACGTATGCGCAGAAGCTCACCGTGAACTACGGCAAGCCGGACGCGACCTATGGCGTGAGCTGGGCGTTGTGGGACCAGATGACCAGCATTTCGTACCTGATGGGCACGGACTCCTGGTTGCCGGAGCATTACCAGAACTTCATCGCGCAGAAGTCGAACTTCGGCAACGATGGCAACGTCAAGGGACATCAGCAGCGGCACGACTTCATCTACAAGTACCAGGTGCACCCCGATCCATCGATCGACCAGGGCCTCAACCAGTTCGCCAACCCCTTCCAGACCGGCAAAATCGGCATGGTGATGGATGGTGGCTGGCAGTACTGGACCACCTCGCCGATCAAGGACTTCAAGTATGGCTTTGCACCTGTACCGTACGACGTCGCCAACAAAACGATTGTGTTTGACGACTTCTGGATCATGGGCCGCTGGGCGCAGTTCAAAGACGATGCGTGGAAGGCGCTGCGCGTGCTGACCACCGCCGCCAACACGACCGCCTACTCCAACATTAGCGGCACACCGCCCACCCCGCGCGAGTCGACGGCGCCCTGGCTCAAGTCGGTCGCCGACCGCACCGGCCAGAGCGTTGATGATCTGACCACGCTCACGCAGAAGTCGATCGACAAGTCGCGCGTGCAGGAGTCGCCGGACCACTTGTTCCTGCAGCACCCATTCTTGGACACCACGTATACCAACGAAGTCCAGCCGTTCTGGGCAGGCAAAGACCTCACCGCGGACAAGTTCTTCGCCTCAACCCTCACCCAGAAGATGGACGATGCCGTGTTGCACGTGTACAACCAGTTCAAGGATTCGATGCCCTCGAGCTAAATTCGCTGCTTGGCTCCAATCCACCGGCGGCCACCTGCACAAAGCAGGTGGCCGTTTCGTTTGCCACGGCCCCCCCATCGCACAAAGGGCACCCGCCCCAGCAAGCTGGAGAGGGGGGCATGGCACTGGCAACAGCAATTCACCCTATGCTCCCCTGCGGGGAGGCCAATGTCGGGCTGAGGCTGCAACGTTGACGCTTTCCCGCCCTGGCGCGTACGCTTGACCAGCACGGCCACGCGCGTGCCAAGCGACGGGAAGTGGATAACAGTTGAAACTTGCGGGAAAGTACGTCCTGATCACAGGGTCTGGTTCGGGTATCGGCCGCGCGATGGCCACGCTGTTCGCGGTGGAAGGCGCACGCGTGGCCGTGGCCGATTTCTCGGTGGAGGGTGGCACTGAGACGGTGCAGCTCATCACGGCATCTGGTGGTGATGCCTTCTTCGTGCAAACCGACGTGAGCGACGCCGTATCTACGCGCCACGCCGTGCAAGCGATCATCGATCGCTGGGGGCGCATCGACGTGCTGTGCAACAACGCCGGTATTGGCGTGGCGGCGACGGTGGTGGACACTGCTGAAGAAGACTGGGACCGCGTTCTGGCCGTGGACCTCAAAGGCGTGTTTCTGATGTGCAAGAGCACGATCCCACACATGCTTCAGCAAGGCGGCGGGGTCATCGTAAACACCGCGTCGGTGGCGGGCATCGTGGGGGTGCAGAATCGCGCCGCCTACTGCGCTGCGAAGGCTGGCGTCATCGGCCTCACCAAGTCCATGGCAGTGGACTACGTGGCAAAGAACATCCGGGTCAACGCTGTGTGCCCCGGCACTGTGGACTCACCATGGATTCAGCGCATCCTCAGCCAGCAGCCAGACCCGGTAGGCGAACGCCAGCGGATGGTGGAGCGCCAACCGATGGGCCGCATGGGGCGGCCAGACGAGATCGCTAAAGCTGCGTTGTATCTGGCAAGTGACGACAGCGCGTTCATGACCGGCAGCGAGTTCATCATCGATGGTGGGTTGACGGCACGGTGATCGTGCACTCCTCCGCCACCGGCGATACCGGCCCGTTCCCCACTGGCCGGATGCCGTGGACCTTGCGCCACGTCGCACTCATCGTGCTGCTGACGATCGTCGAGTGGGCCGTGGTGCTCGCGGCGTTCGCCATCTTCCGGGCCAACAGCTCAACCATTCATACCATCGATGTTGCGCTTGTGCTGGTGTTCGTACTGTATGACCTACTGTTCGTGAATGTGATCGTGGTGACGCATTCTACTGGCGCGACACTCCAGCAGCTCGGCTTTCGCTGGCCAAGTGGGCGGGCGTTTCTCACCGTGCTCGCCATCGTGCCGGTGTGGTACGGCTTGCTCGCGCTGGTGTCGGCAGCCAGTGCGCAGGTGCTCAACCACGGGCAGCCGCTACCATCGAATACCGACGACTTGTTTGGGCCGGAGGGCTTGGCTGGTATCCAGCCAGTGGAGATCGCTGCCGCCATTGTGCTGGTCGCGGTGTTCGTGCCGCTGGTAGAGGAGACGGTGTTTCGCGGCCTGCTGTACCAGTGGTTAGGCGGCCGGTTTGGGCTCGTGGCGGGTACCCTGGCCAGCGCGGCGCTGTTTGACGGTGCGCACTTTATCCCGCTGCTGTTCCCTGTGCTGTTTGTACTGGGCTGCGTGCTGACGCTGATCTTCCAGCGCACTGGCAGTATCGTGGCGTCGGGCCTGCTGCACGGGATCAATAACGCGGTGGCACTCGGCGCGGTGCTGTACGCAGCTAGCCGGTAGCCTGGTGGGCCTCGGGCTGTTCCTCGACGGCGGGGACGTCTTGCCGGGTGCCCAACGCCAGTGGTGCTTCCTGACGCGGCTACTGGAGCTCGGCCACCTTACGGCGCACAAAGCCAAAAGCGCGGACGATCGGCATGTTGTCGACGCGCGCTTTCTTGTAGGCTTTGATCAGGGCGTGCGAGCCATCGATATTGTGTTCGAGTTCCTCGACGTAGGCGGCGATCCCTTCGAGGTGCATGGCCGCCTCGGCCCGTTCTTGTGCTGACGCCATGGTGTTGTAGTTCTGCAGCACAAGCCAGCGTGTGCGCGCGCGCTCCAAACTGCGCCGAGCGATGGTGAGGTCGCGTTCGTAGCCGTCGATGAGGTCTGCTTGCTCGTCGATAAGCAACAGCAAGCTCGAAGAGTCGACGCGCTCTTCGGCCATAGCCCGCCGTCCTCTCGTTGCGCGCACCCACTCTGCGAGGTTCGCGCGTTCAACGTCACGGTTGCCACCTGTGCAACCCGGCCGCAGCAGCAGCGCCGTGCGTACACTATAAGCAAGGCTACTCGAAACGGTCAACCAACCCAAGGCACATCCCCCGGAATGGGCCAACCATCGGGCTAGTGCTCGCCTCACTCCGTAGCATACCAAGGCCGGGAGGAGCAGTGACATGGCGTCCTTGGCCGTGCAGCATCACCCCTGCGCTCCGATTGCAAGTGAAAGCTCGATAACGCCCCTGGACAGCCAATAGAGCATGCTTTAATTCCAGTAGGTGGCCGCCGAGTTACCCCAACCGCCGAGCTAGTGCAGTCTTCACGACGAGGCAAGCCATTGCGGGCAGGGCGAGCATGCGGCGCGCCCGCCAGGGCTCACGCCACAAGCGGTAGAGCCACTCCAACCCAGCGCGCTGGAGCACCCGTGGTGCCCGGGCTTTGCGACCCGACAGGAAGTCGAACGCCCCGCCAACACCCATGCCCACCGTTGCCGGGGTGTGGCAGAGGCAGCGCTCCAACCAGAAGTCCTGTTGAGGCGCACCGTAGGCGACTAGCAGGATGTCGGGGTGTGCCTCGCCGATCTGCCGGAGGGCCTCAGCGTCGTCAACCGGCCGTGGCGAGCCGCTCCAAGTTCCAGCGACGACCAGGCCCGGCGCTTGACGTTGCAACTCCTGGGCGGCGGCCCCGGCGACACCGGGCGCCGCGCCCAGGAAAAATACGCGCCAGCCTGCACGAGCGGCGCGTTGCGCCAGTGGCACCAAGAGGTCGGTGCCGGTGACCCTTCCGCGCACCGGAGTGCCCAGCAGACGTGCCGCTAGCACCACGCCCGCGCCGTCAGCGATCGCCAGAGACGCCGATCGTAAGATGGCCGCAAAGGCTGGCTGATAGCGCGCGGCAATGATGTACTCGCTGTTGACCGTGATCACGCGGTGATGGCCACCACGCTGAATAAACCCGGCGATAGCCTCAACCGTTTCGGGCAAGGACACCCGGTCAACGGGAATACCAAGAATGTCAATGCGCGGGGACAAGCTCACCCGCCTCCCTGAGCGCAGCATAAGGAGAAGAAACAGACCTCATTCCCTGCCCTTCTCCACCAGTGGAGAAGGGGGAAGTCACGAAACTGAGCACGAGGACGCCGGTCACGCTAACCGCTCACCGATGCGATCTCGCCGGAACCGGCGAGCTCCCCCCAACAGCCCCAGGGAGCCGTCTCGGTGAGCCTTACCGGGAGCAACTGGTTGGTGAGGTTGGCTACGCTGGCAACGTGTACGCGCACATAATCATCGGTGAGGCCCTGCCACACTCCGGCCATGGCTTCGCCTTCCCACAGCACGGGTACGGTCGTTCCCAGATGTGCGTCGCGGAACTGTCGCGCCAGATGTTCGCCGAGCAGTTCCAGCCGGGCCGCGCGCGAGCGCTTCTCGTTGCCAGCGCACTGATCGGCCATCTCTGCGGCGGGTGTACCGCTACGAGGCGAGTAGGGGAAGATGTGTATCTTGGAGAATCGTGCCTCCTCGGCCAACGAACACGTCAGGTCGAAGTCCTGTTCGGTCTCACCGGGAAAGCCAACGATCACATCCGTGCTGATGGCGGCGCCGGGCACCGCCGCGCGGATGGTAGCGATGAGGTCGAGAAAGCGAGCACGTGAGTAGCCACGGCGCATAGCTCGCAGGACGCGATCGCTGCCGCTCTGCACGGGCAGGTGAAACTGCCGGCACATGCGCAGGTCTTGCCACAAGGGGAAGTACTGGATCGGGAAATCCTGCGGTTCGACGGATGACAGCCTGATACGTGCAATTGTGGTGCGATCAAGCACCGCGGCGGCGAGGTCGCCGAGGTTGGTCCGGCGCGTGCGACCACCAACGGTCACAGGTGCCAGGTCTTTGCCGTAGCCACCGAGGTGCGTGCCGGTGAGCACCACCTCTTGGTAGCCTACCTCGACAAACTGCTGGATCTCCAGCACACATTGCTCGATGGGCTTGCTGCGCTGGCCGCCACGTGCTTGCGGCACGATGCAGAAGGTGCAGTGATTGTTGCAGCCCTCCTCTACCTTGAGCTGGACGCGCGTGCGGCCGAGCCAGCCTGGGGCCAGGACGGCAAGTGCTGGGAGCGAAGCGCGCCTTTCCTGGAGTACGTTCCCGTTGCGTTCGGCAAGCAGTTGATCGACTTGCTGTACCAGTGTGTCCTTGTCGCGGTTGGGTAGCGCAAGCGTGACGCCCTCCACCTGTGCCGCCTCACCCGGAGACACCGATGGATAGCACCCCGTGAGCACGACCACGGCGCTCGGGTGCTGCCGGGCGGCTCGTCGAGCAGTTTGGCGGGACTGGCGGTCGGCCAGGTTGGTGACCGTGCAGGAGTTCACCACCACCACATCGGCTGGTTCGCCTTCTGGGGCGAGGCGATAGCCAGCTTGCACGAACCGGCGGGCCATTTCTTCGGTATCGGCCTGGTTGAGGCGGCAGCCCAATGTTTCAAACGCCACCGCTGGTTGCTTGGTCACAGTCACGACGCCACGGCTTCTCGTGGCCAGCGTTGCCGCGCCTGCGCCCATACGCCGCTCAGGCACTGCACGGCGGCGCAGGCTGCCAGGGAAGCGGTTTCGGCGCGTAGCACCAGGGGCCCCAGCGAACAGGCGTGCAGGCCGTGCGACGCGGCCAGCGCGAATTCCGCATCCTCAAAGCCACCTTCGGGTCCAACCAATACGCTGATGCTCCGCGGCTGGCTTTGCATCAGGTCCAGCAGCGCGGCGCCCCCATGTTCGGAGCAGCAGAGGGCCAGGTCTACACGAGCGGCCAGGGCGCAAGCTTGCGCAAGCGCAATTGGGGCACTGAGCACGGGCAGCGTGCTGCGCTCACACTGCTCGGCGGCCTCGCTCACGACGTGCTGCCAGCGCGTGGGGACACCAGCTTGGGTGACGTGCGCCACACAGCGCTGGCTCACCACTGGTGTGATGCTAGCCACACCGAGTTCGGTGGCCTTTTGCAGTACCAGTTCGAAGCGCGGACCTCGCAGCAGTGCCGGATACAGGTGCAGTTGTGGTCCAGTTGGGAGGTGTTGCCGGCGTTGCACGGGGCTGGCCAGCACGCGGCGTTCGCTCACCTGCGCCAATGTACACAGCACTTCCAGTCCCTGGCCGTCGAACAGCTCCACGTACTCGCCAGCGCGCAGGCGCAGCACGCTGGCGATCTGGTGTGCTGGGGCGCCTTCCAGCGTATACAAGGGGGCCATGGCAGGAAGATCGGTGACGCAAAACCGGTGCATCACGCTTCTCGCGTCAAGTGATACGCACGCCAGTCGCCTTCGGCCAGCCCGGTGACCGGCACGAAGCCGTGCAGGGCAAAGGTGATCAGCGTTTCGATTGCAGCCGGCTCGATGATGCCGGACAGCAGCAACCGGCCACCAGGCGCAACAGCTGCTGTGAGCGCCGGCGCGAGCTCCTGAAGTACCTTAGCGATGATATTGGCGACGACAACGTCGTAGTGGGCTGGGCCATCAGCCGGCGGCACACTGCCGGCGCAGATGGTGACCTGGCGCTCCAAGCCGTTGGCCGCTGCGTTGTCGCGGGCAACCGTCACGGCGGCCGTATGCGTGTCCACGCCGTAGGCATGCGACGCTCCTAAGCGCACGGCGGCGATAGCTAGCACACCGGAACCAGTGCCTGCATCGAGGACGGTGCTCCCTTCCAGCGGCGCATGTTAGAGCAGCCGCAGCGCCAGGCGTGTGGTCGGGTGCAGGCCGGTGCCAAACGCCGCGCCAGGATCCAGGCGTATCACAACGTCGTCACCCGCTGGCGTCACGGTTTCCCAGGTGGGGACGAGCAGCAGCCGCTGGCCAATGCGCTGCGCGTGATAGTGCTGCTTCCAGTTGTTGGCCCAATCCTCCTCTTGGACGACGCGAAAGCGAGGACCTTGTACCGGATTGGGAGAAATCACCGACACGTGCCAGACCGCTTCCTCGATACGCCGTTGCGCCGCAGGATCGAAGCTGCCTTCAGGCACATAGCCTCGGATGCTCACCGGCCCCGCCGGCGTGCTGCCATCCCAGCTACCGTCAGCCTCGATTCCCTCGAGCCCTTGCGTGGCCACTACACCATCGGGACAAAATGGCCGCAGCACACCGACCAGCGCCTCAGCGGCTTCGCTATCGGTGTCGATGGCAACTTCGACCCATTGGGCCATGCTGGCGCTCCTGCACTGACTGAACCGGGGCATGCTACCACCCGGAGGTGCGCCAAGGGGCGAGCGCCCTTTGGGCAGCCCGCCCCTACCGCACGCGCCGGTGGATGGGGTCGGGCGTGGCGCTGGGTTCGTGAAACACCTCAACCATCACAACCGTGGCGGCGGCCAGCAAGACGAGCATGCCGGCGAGAAGCATGATCCAGCCAGCTGCCTGCTGATCCGCCAGCGCGTCGAAGCCCCAGAACAAGTGGGCACCCACTGGCAGGATGTACATAGGCCGGGGAACGAACGCCAGCATGAAGCCGAGGAACTTGATCACCATGCTCCCGGCGAACAGGTATACCAACTTGCCCATCGCGGCCAGCTCACTATTCCAAGCTGGCAGCGGCTCGACGACGGGCCACCAAAACAGCACGGCAACGGCGAGGATGGACAGACCTGCTAGCACCCGCATGCGGTCATCAGCCAGCGTCAGGTTGAACAAACGAGGCGTGTACCAAATGAAGAGTACGGTAACGAACTGGCTGAGTGCGCGCAGCGGACTAGTAGCCCACTTCATCAGGCGACGCAACCACTTACGCTCGAAGATGGGCAGCAACAGCGGGCGCGGCACGCCGAGCA
>JANWJO010000057.1 GCA_025449435.1 Chloroflexota bacterium
CGTCTATCCCACTGGCTCTTGGAACGCGCTCGACCAAGCCAGCTCGGCCACCTACGATGTGACGCACGGGGTCGCCACCAGCAGCACGGACGCCAATGGCGTCACAACCACCTACGGCGGGCCTGTCTACGAGTACAACGGCTCGCCCAGCCTGGCCAACTTCCAGGATGTCTACACCCAGACGACGCTGCCGGGTGAGACGCTGGGCGGCTCCCCACCGTGGACGACGCGCGTCTTCGCCTATAGCTTCTGCGCGGGCGCGACCGGTTCGACCACCTCGCCTTGCCTCGAAGTCGATACCGTACGCCAGTCCGATGCCTCCGATACGCTGGTCTCCCGCGTGTTCTACGACCGCGATGGGCGGCAGGTGGAGACCCGCACGACCAGCCCGGTCTCCGGGCAGGATAGCGTCACCATCACGGCCTACAATGACACCAATCGCTCGCAGTGGAGCAGCCTCGTCTGCACGACGCCTGCGCTGACGACGGGCAACGGCGGGCGCATGGTCAGCAGCACACTCAACTACATCGCGCCGACCCAGACCAGCGCGGGCAGCAGCGCCTGGGTCAATCCTGCCGTCGGTGGGACGGGTTGCTCCAACGGCACGCTGACTGGCACGACGACCTGGGCCGACGCGCTCAACCGCACCGTCGCCACCGATGATCCGCTGGGGACGGGCGTGGGCGCCAGCGGCACGGGCTGCCTGCTGCCTGGTGGGAGCATGCATCACACGACCTGCGTGGCCTACCAGCCGGTGGTCGCTTCCTCTACGTCGGGGCTACCAGGCGGCGATGGCGAATCCTATCTGCAAGCGGTCAGCATCGACGGCAACCTGCATCAGCAGGCCAGCTATACCGATGCGCTGGGGCGGGTGGCCTATACGCAGGAGTACTCCGGCGCAAGCCAGCAGCCCGTGGGCAGCGGCGTCTCCTCCTACGCCGTGACCGCCAACCAGTATGACCCGCTGGGGACACTGCGCCAGGTCACCGATCCGCAGGGGCATATCACGACCTTCACCGACGACGCGCTGGGTCGCCAGACGGCGCTCCAGGATCCCAACCGTGCCGCCGAGAGCTACAGCTACGACGCCAATGGCAATATCCTCCAGACGGTGGATGCGCGCGGCGCCAGTGGCACGATCGACGCGGGCTACGACGGGCTGAACCGTCAGCTCTGGCGCAACACCACCAACAGCGCGAGCGGCGCGTACGTCACCTATAGCTACGACAGCACCGCCAGCGGCAACGACGGCAAAGGGCGGCTGACCGGCGAGAGCTTCGCGAATAGCAATGTCGTCGGCGGCGCGCTCAGCGGCTCCTACGCCTACACCTACGACAGCCGTGGCCGCACGACCGCGACCGTCGAGACGGTGGATGGAACGCCCTACACCACCAGCGCCACCTACAACGACCTGGACCAACTCGCCACCCAGACCTATCCCGATGGCGATGTCGTGACCTCGGCCTACAATGGCGCCACCGGGCAGGAATCCGCCCTCAACCTGCTGCAGCACGGCGCGAGCGGCTCGGTGGGTCTGCTGACCAACGAGCGCTACAGCGGCCAGGCGGGCGCGGCGGGTCTGCTGACGGGCGCCACGCTGAGCGCCTTCACCAGCGGCAGCGGGACGTACAGCGCCAGCTACGATGGCCTGCTGCGTCTGACCAGCGCTGCCTACAGCTACACGCCATCGGGCGGCAGCGCGACGACGCTCTCCCAGGCACAGCCCACCTACGACGCCGTCTCCAATGTCACCAGCGAGACGACGACCCTGCCCCAGGGGACCGACACGCAAGCCTTCTGCTACGACGCCCAGAATCGCCTGATCTGGGCCGGGACGAGCGGTACCGCGCCCTGCGGGAGCAGCGTCACCCCCGGCGATACCGGCAGCCTGGCAGGCAGCGGCGCCAGCTACAGCGCCAGCTACGCCTACGACACGCTCAACCGCCTGACCAGCTCACCGCTGGGCAGCTACAGCTACGGCGCCAGCGCGCACGTGGATGCCGCGACCAGCATCGGCTCGGCCTGGACGGCCAGCTACGACGCGGCGGGGAACATGACCTGCCGTGCGCCAACCAGCGCCACCACCTGCGCTGGGGGCAGCCCGACCGGCGCACAGCTCGCCTACGACAACGAGGGACGGCTGACGGCCTGGCAGAATACGGCAGGCAGTAACCCCACCAGCAGCCTGCATGACCTCTACGACGGCGAGGGCCATCGCGTCGCCGAGCAGGTCGTCACCCTGGGTAGCGGCGATTCCACGGCCACCACCGCCTTCATCGGCGGGCTGCAAGAGGTCACCACGTCGGCGCCCAACGTCGCCATCACTGGCTTCTCCCCCACCACTGGCCCGGTGGGGAGCAGCGTCAGCGTGACCGGCAGCGGCTTCTCCACCACGCCGGGCGCCACCAGCGTCGCCTTCAACGGCGTGCTGGCCACCAGCGTCAGCGTCACCTCCGCCAGCCAGCTCAGCGCCGTCGTGCCCGCCGGAGCCAGCAGCGGGCTGATCAGCGTCAGCACAGCGCAAGGCACGGCCACCAGCGCAGGCGACACGCCGAGCAGCTTCACCGTCGCCACCACCCCGCCTGCGCCCACCATCAGCAGCTTCTCCCCCGTCAACGGCCCGGTGGGCGCCATCGTCACGCTCTTGGGCGCGCACTTCACCGGGGCCAGCAGCGTCCGTTTCAACGGAACCGCCGCCACCAGCTTCAGCGTCGTCTCCGACGCGCAGGTGACGGCCACCGTGCCCACCGGCGCCACGACTGGCCCCATCAGCGTCACCACGCCCGGCGGGGTGGCCACCACCAGCAGCGTCTACACCGTCAGCGCCGCGCCGCCCGACACTCTGTTCAGCGACAACTTTGAGCAGGATGCCCTCGGCGCCGCCCCGGCCGGCTGGAGCGTCACCAGCGGCACGTGGGCGGTCGAAAACGACGGCACGCACGTCTTGCAGCAGACCGACACCGGCCTCGCCTCCTCGGTCTACATCACCGCCAACGTCGCGGGCAGCGCCAACTGGACCGACTACACCGTCAGCGCCGATGTCAAGCCCGGCGCCGACAACACCAGCGGGACGGTGGCCAACCTGATGGGGCGCTACACCGACAGCGACAATCACTACTCGCTGATCCTCAAGAACAACAGTGAGTGGTGGCTGGGGGTCAAGCAGGCGGGGAACTGGTCAACGATCGACACGGGCACGTTCAGCTACAACAGTTCCACCTTCTACACCCTCATCCTCTCGCTGCAAGGCAGCACCATCACCGGCTCAATTGATGGCACGGTGGTTGGCTCCGGCACGGACACGACCTTCACCAGCGGCGGGATCGGGTTCTCGACCTCCGACAACAGCGAGATCGACAACGTCAGCGTGGTGGATGGCACCGGCCAGGGCGGTGGCTCGCCGCCGCCAGCCCCCACCCTGAGCAGCTTCTCGCCGACGAGTGGCGCGGTGGGCACGACCGTCACCCTCAGCGGCAGCGGCTTCACAGGCGCCAGCAGCGTGGCCTTCAACGGCACGCTGGCCAGCCGCTTCACCGTCGTCTCGGACTCTCAGCTGACCGCCGTCGTGCCGAGCGGCGCGACCAGCGGCCCCCTCAGCGTCACGACGCCGGGTGGCAGCGCCACCTCCAGCGCCAGCTTCAGCGTCACCGGCACGCCGCCGCCACCGCCGCCCAGCACGACCACCACGATGGCCTACTACGGAGGCGGCATCGCCGAGAGCGTCAATGGCACGCTCAGCTACCTGCTGAGCGACCCCGTGCTGGGCAGCGCTTCGGCCAGCGTCTCCACCACCAGTGGCGCCGTCACCGCGACCCAGCTCTACCGTCCGTATGGCAGCGTGCGCTACCAGAGCGGCATCTTGCCCACCGACATCGGCTTCACCCATCAGCGGACGGATGTGACGACGGGCCTCGATGACTACGGCGCGCGCTGGTACGACCCGCTGGCAGGCCAGTTCGCCTCTGCGGATACGCTCCTGCCCAAGAGCGTGGCACAGCCTGAGCCGGGGCAGCTGAACCGCTATGGGTATGTGGTCGGCAACCCGGAGAGCGCCACCGACCCCAGTGGGCACATGCGGGTCAAGTCAACCCCGGCCGCACACCAGTACACCGAGTCGCAGGCCATGCACCAGGCGCAGACCCAGCCCGTCAAGGTGTACGCCAACCAATGGGCCGCGCCCAGCTCAGTGGGCGACTTTGTCAGTTATGTCGCCCAAAAGGTTCTGGCGACGGACACGCTGAAGCAAACACTCCGTACAATGTTGGACCCGCATGCCAGCCTCGGGGACAGGGCGAAGGCGACGGGCGTCTTCGGCTTCACGGCCTTTACCGATGCCCTGACGCTCGCATCCATTGTCACAGCTCAACCAGAAGGCGTGGAGGGAGCGCGCGCGGCTGATGCGGCGGTGTTCGCTTTCGCCGATCTCGATCACCTGGCGGTCGGCGCCGATGCGACGAAGGTAGTGAATACTGGTGTAGGAGCCGCAGGTGATGCGAGCGGTGGAGCGTCTCGTACATTGTTCCACTACACTACTGGGGACGGGCTGAATGGGATACTCGACGACGGAGCAATTAACCCGTCGCTAAAGAGCCTAAATCCTAACGATGTCCGGTATGGGGATGGACAGTACCTGTCGGACATCAAGCCAGGAGTCATGACATCGAATCAGTTGTCGCGTGCATTCCTAGGCGCACCGTTTTGGGGCTCGCGGTACACGCACTTCGTGGAGATAGATGTTACCGGACTGAATGTAGTCGAGGGCAGGGCGGGGGTCTTCGTTGTCCCAAATGAAGTTCCGCTTGATGTGAACGGACGCATCATGAGTTGGGGTATGAACTGATGTCACGATATCAGAAGGTGCTCTGGCACCACGACAATCCAGACGAGCCGGTGGTGCTTTACAGCGAGGTTGACTCGGGCTTCGAGGTCCGCAAGGTCGAGGTCTACCGGGATGGCAGACATGACTATGCCGACAAGTCACACTCAACGGGAACGACCATGTTGGGAGAGAAGTTGGTGCCAGGTGTTGAAGAGATCAACAAGGACCCGGAGTTCTCGGCGGCAGCGATCACGGCGGAGGAGTTCGAGTTGGTATGGGTGCGTGCCACTCAGGGCAGTTGATCCGAGTGGATGCAGGTTCCGCGCGTGGGGTGAGGCGAGTTGACTGTCGTATTAAGCAGGCGCACGAACGGCGGCGGGCCGCGAGTTGGATGAGTAGGTTTATGGCGGAGACGTCGAAGGTCTCCGCGCGATTGAACATAATGTCGGCAGGTTGGCTGGTCTTGCCGATCTGCCAGCCTTGATCTGGCCGAGGTCCGCACCCGGCGTAGCAGCAGTCATCAGCGCTGCCAACACGTGGATGCCGCCACCGCCATCGGGTCGGCCTGGACGGCGAGCTATGATGCGGCGGGCAACACCGCCTGCCGGGCGGCCACCACCGCGACGAGTTGCGCGGGCACGACGCCCAACGGCGCGCTGCTCGCCTGGGACAACGAGGGACGCCTCACCGCCTGGCAGAATATTGAGAATGTGACGACCAGCCCCACCAGCGTCCCGGCCATGGAGGAAGCGCTCTACGATGGTGAAGGGCAACGGGTGCAGCAGTTCGATGAATCCAGCGGCACCCATGCGACGACCCAGCACACCTACGTCGGTGGCAGCGAGGATGTGGCGAGCCAGTGGGCCAATACGGGCGGCGCGGTCACCACCACGACGACCGCCTACTATGGTGGCGGACTGGCGGAGAGCGTGAACGGCACGCTGAGTTACACCCTCTCCGATGGGCTGGGCAGCGCCTCGGAGAGCGTGGCCGCCAGCACCGGGACGGTGACTGCTAGCCAGCTCTACGGGCCGTATGGCGCGGTGCGCTACCAGTCAGGGACGCTGCCGACCGATTACGCCTACACCCATCAGCACACCGACGCCACGACCGGGCTGGACGACTACGGAGCCCGCTGATACGACCCGCTGGCTGGCCAGTTCGCCAGCGCCGATACAACGCTCGCTGGTGGGCTGAACCGCTATGCCTATGTAGTAGATGACCCCGAAACGCTCGTAGATCCGCAAGGCAACACGCCCCAGTTTGGTGGCAAAGGCAAGAACTGGAAGAACCCATGGTGGTGGGTCGATCAAGCGCTGCAGGGTATAGCCACCATCGTTGGCGGTTGGGCCATCGGGGAGCCAGTTCTCAAGGAAGGATACAATCCGGTACGCAATGAGCTACCAGCCCCCAACTGGCAGGGGAATTACCCCGGCAGCAATGTTAACGGAGGACAAGGTGGCGACGCGGGTATCGAGAGTCCTGCTCCTCCTCAGACGACTTCGGATGTGAGCCCGAATTTACCTGCTGGGTCTCCGCCTGGGACGAAAATTTGGGTTGAAATGAAACCAGATGGGTCATTTGGCACATCACCCAAGCCTTCAGAGGGACAGCCAAACGTCTTCGATCCTAGCGGTCAGACTCGTGATGCCAGCGCAGGTAGCGCACACGATAACCAAGGCACTGCACATGACACAGCGTCGCCGATCGTGTCTACCACAGGCTGGCTCATTGTCAACCATCACATCCATGTCGTGACCAGTCGTATCGCCTCATATCACGCTGCCCGTGGAAACGCGAGTTGGTATGACATCCCGACCACGTATGTGCCATTCTGGGAGCGTACTGGTAGCCATGGATTCGATCCTGTCTCCACGCCCTGGAGCCTTGTTTCACTTGCAGGCGCCGCAGCCATTGCAATAGCCGCTTCTGGAATTGGGGGTAGTGGAACCGATGGGACACAGGCCGCCTATCCCAACACGGTGGTGATTGTGCGTTGATACGGCTTCATCTCACAGGTATTACACCGGTAGCGCCAGACTGAGTCTCATCCATGCGAATCCCAGCGTCAAGTGAGCGTTGCGCGGAGGGCATCACGGCTATGGTATCCAACGAACAGCCGCAGAAACACCAGGCGTCTGGCGCAGATGCGAGCGCGGACTCGCTGGACCAAGCTGAACAGCAGTTGATAAGGGGCCATCGTGCGCTGGCCATAACATTAGCGCAAGAAGTGATTACGCAGGCCGAATCGGTCATCACTTCTCCTGAACAATACGCGCAGATACTGGCACGTGCGAGCGAAGTCCTGGGTAATGCAGGTGAAGACGCAGCCGCATTTCATGCCTCTCAGCATGCGCTCAGAGTCAAGCCTGGCCACGCCTACGCGACGTACGTGGCTGCCCGTGTGCTCAAACACCTCGAACAGTTCACTGATGCGGAGGCGCTGGTAGACACTGGGCTCGTTCATCATCCTGATGACCGGGGCTTGCTCAGGCTTAAGGCTGACCTCCTGACGACCCACGGCGCTTTTGCCGAGGCAGTAACGTTACTGCGAACGGTTTTGCAGCAGGCGCCACGAGACGAGATCGCTTGGTTTAACCTCTCGAACGCTCTGCTAAACCGCGGACAGTATTCTGAGGCGCTTGCAGCTGCAGAGCGTGTGATTGTGCTGGCTCTGCCACCACAGATTGCCGATGCATGGGTAAACAAAGGAAGAGCGCTAATAGGCATGGAAGAGAATCAAAGCGCCATCGCCTCCTTCCAGGAGGCATTGCGCATCAATCGCGCACAGAGGCACGCACACCAGGGGCTGGCCCTGCTCTATCGGAAGCAAGACCAACCACTCCGCGCTTGGCAAGAACACCTATACGAGCGATTGCTTTCCTTGCTGTACCATGCGCGCTATTACACACAGCGACAACTCCAACGCGAACAATTACGCTCGCTTAGTCCGGATCCGCACTAGAGTTTCTCTGCCGCCTTGAAATAGCGGCGACCAGCGCCGGCTTGGCCTAG
>JANWJO010000058.1 GCA_025449435.1 Chloroflexota bacterium
ACCGGCATGTTTGATCACTACTTCTGGAGCTTCGCCCCTGGTCGCATCACCATCGTGCTGCTCGCTGGCGGTTGGGCGGCTGCCTGGCGGGATGCCGGCGAGAAACAGCAAGACGCGCCCGCGTGACCTCCCCTAAGGACTAACTGGCCAATTCGCAAGGGTTGCTTGTTGCGCACGCCGTGGAGCCACGTTGGTTAGTCGATGCCGAGATACTCGCGCAATAGCGGGGCACACTGCTGCCAGGTTGTGGCGACGTCGGTGACCACCAAGTGCGGCAAGATCGTCGTGGCAGCGAGCGAATCGAGCAAGCCAGCATAGTCGTTCAACAGGCGCAACGCGCCGTCGAGGCCCGTGATGCCGTGCCGCTTAGCATAGGGGCTGCTCGTGATCACCTGGACGGCGTAGGCGGTCCATTTCGGACCGCGCAGCGCCATCGTGGCGCGTGTTCGCTCGTCCACACTGGTATGCGCCAGATAGATGAGCTGGGGCGAGAGACTCATTGCGAGGCGCTCTACGCCCCTGGTGTAGGCGACCACCTGGTCCGCCGGCGCAGCGAGTTGCCAGAGGATGCGCGACCCACTTTGGTACGGATGGCTGTCCACCACATACACCGTGTTGCGGGTCGTGGCTTGGCTCACAAACCGGTGCCAGCGGTCAGTGCTCTCCTGAACGAAGCTATCAGGCGTGTACCGCTGCCAGAAGCGCTCTCCTGTTTCATCGCCGGAAGGGTGCAAGTCGTCACCCACATTGAGCGGGTGCCCGGTAAATTTTTCCGGCAGGAGTTCGACACTGCGACCGGCTGCGCGCAGCCACGCGGCGATGTGACTCGACGTCGTACTCTTGCCGGAGCCCGGCAGCCCTTCCACGAGAATCAGCCGGCCTGAGTCGGTTGCCTTGGCTTGTTGCATTAGCGAGGCTCCTGGCGACGACGTTGGAGTTCCAGCAGATAGTGCCGGCCGAAGCTGGCCCAGGGCGCGCTAGCAGGAGTGTGCCGCTCCAGTGTCATCAGGATGCGCTGGACCACGCGCGGGTAGTGCTCCAGGTTCAAGGGAACATACACGCCGGTGCCGTGCATCCGTGTCAACGCGAAGGAGCCTGCAAAGTAGCGCTGGTAGAGTTCTTGCGGTGGATAGACGGCGTGAGTAATCGGGCAGCCACCAATCACCACCGTCCGGCTGCCGCGGCCGGTCAGCGCGCGCGCTTCGCGCAGGCGCCCGTGCATCAGCAAAGCAACGATGTCGCGCCAGTGCGCCACACTCAACAGGTGCAGCAGCATGTGGCCGCCCGGACGCAGCAGACGCGCAGCGTCACGGGCGAACTGGTCAAGATCGCTGGCCGTGTTGAGTCCCGCGAACGACGAGATGATGCCGTCGTATGGCGCATCACGCCAGGTATTGAGCGTGCCCACATCGCCCTGGCGCATGTCGATGCCGTCGAGCAGGCATGCTTCTCGTGCCCGCTCCTTGCAAATCGCCAGCATACCGGCAGAGATATCGAGAGCGGTGACGTACACGCCGCGCCTGGCCAGGTACAGGAAATCGAGACCTGTACCGCAGGCCACGTCAAGCACGCGGTCGCCCTTGTGGAACAGCTGGTCAAAGCGCGACCACAGGTCTCGCCGCACTGCCATGTCCTGCGCGACTTGCCCATCGTACACGGAGGCAAGGTGGTTATAGGCGAGGGCCACCGCCTCCGGATCTGCATTCACACCGCTGTTCTTCCACCCACCCACAGCGAACAGGTACAGGCGCGGCACGTGGGGTCCTTCGAGACGTCCAGCGATTGGCGGAACTGGATCGCCGCTGGCGAGTTGAGCACTTGGTCCAGTGATGCGTCGTGCAGGTTGCCCAACGAACGGTGAAAAAAGCACGGCCGCACGGTGCCATCGGCCTCGACCACCGTCGACACCCAGGGTGCGTTGCAATGCACCGGTGGATACAGTTCCAATCCCAGCACTGCGGCCCAGTGCCGCACCAACCGGCGCAGCTTGGCCGGGCTCTCCGCGATGAAGCCACTGGCGATGTCGGCGGCGCTGTCGCGAATCACCCGCTCGATCACGGCGCTCAACACCGGCAGCTCGTCTGCAGAGAGCGCTACGTCGCCAGTCCGTTCGCTGGTCCACGGGGCGGGCCGGTTGAACGCCGTGGAGGTGACGTCGGCAGCGAGGAACGAGAGCTGGGTGAGGGTCAGGTCGTGGGCGGTGGCGATAATGTTGGGCAGGTCACGGAAGTTCTGTTGCTGTACCACGCAGCGTGCCCGCACTGGATAGCCCGGCCGCATTTCCTGCAGGGCGCGCACGCCATCCGCCAAGCGGTCGAACGCGTTGGGCACCCGCCGGATGGCGTCGTGGACTTCCCGGCTGCCGTCCAACGACACGGTCACGTCGTCGCACCAGCGCACGACCCGCTCGGCGTGGCGCCGCAGTAACAAACCGGTACTCAGCAATGTAATCTTGACGCCTTGCTCACGGAGCAACGCGCACAAGGTCCACAAGTTGTCGTGCATCAGCGCCTCTCCGCCGGAAAGCACGACGCGTTGCACATGCCAGCGCTGGAAGTCGGCGATGTGCGGAGCGAGCTCGGACGCCGAAAGGTCACGGCGGTCTGCATTCGCTTTCCAGATGTCGCACATCACGCAGCGACAGTTGCAACTGCTGTGAGGCATCAAGATGACCACCGGCAAGGTGCGCAAGCGATGCGTGGTGTTGTTCAGGCGCCGGCGGGCGAGTTCAGCGAGAGCATCAGGTGCAACTGTGGCTATCACGCACTGCTCGTTTCTGGCCGCTGATAGGCAAACGCCCGCTGGAGCGCGCGCAGTTCGAGGGGATGCCGGTACACGCCGGTGCGGTAGCGCCAGCCGCTCGCTACCCGCAGAATCCAGCAGGGTGCGCCATGCAGGCGAGGGTTGGTCGCGGTGGGGAAATAGGCATTGAGTACACGCTCGAAGTCCTGGACGCGCTGGCGTAGCGGATCATTGAGCCACGGCACGTGGATGTTGCGCCGGTTGGCAAATTCCTGCCAGGTGGGGTCGACCCATTCCTCCAGCGTTTGCGGAAAGGCAAAGCCCTGCGCCTTGGCCTGGTCATACAGCTCGCCCGCCAGCGGCACTGGCGTGTACATGTAGAAAATGATCTCGGCCTGGGGGTTGACACGTTTGACCTGGCGCACGAACGCCAGCGTACTCTCCACGTCGGCATCCGGGTCGGGAGGATTGCCTACGACGAACGAGAACTCTGGGATGATGTCGAACCGCCGCATCTGGTCGGCCATGGCCAGCGTCTTTTCGATGGACGCTGTGCCGCCCTTGTTCATGCGCCGCAGCGTGGCGTTGGACCCCGATTCTGCGCCCATAAACACCATCTTGAGTCCACTAGCCTTCAGGAGCGACCACGACTCCGGCCGGTATTTGAGCAGCGTGTCGATGCGGCTCTCGCCCCACCAGCCGATGCCCAGGTTGCGAATGCGTTCGGCAAACTCGGCGGTGCGCGCCTCGTGCACGAAGAAGTTGTTATCGTAGAACTCGATGGCATCCAGGTGCCAGGTATCAACCAGTGAACGCACCACGTGGGCCGTGCGCTCGGCCGACTGGGCTAGCCAGCGCCCTTCCACCATATTCACCACGGCACAAAAGTTGCAAAAAAACGGGCAGCCGTAACTGGAATGATGCGGCAAGGTGCGTTTGCCCAGGAACGTCGACCGGATGTAGCGCTGGGTATCCACCCGGTGGTATGGAAAGCCCGGCAGCGTGTCGGGATGGGGCACTTGCGCCTGCTGGCCAGCATGGATCGCGCCGGATGCGTCGCGATAGGCGACACCCGGCAGCGCGACGATGCCGGCGTGATCGGCAGACTCTAGCAAGTTGAGCAACGCCAGGAAGGTGTGCTCGCCGTGACCACGGACCACATAGTCCACATAGCTAGCACGCAAGCACGGCTCGTAGTGCTGGGTGGGGAAGTAGCCCCCCCAGATGATGGTGAGCGACGGATGTCGGTGTTTGAGCATCCGGCAGGTGGGGACCGCCTGGCTGAGTTGCGGACCCGGCATGACGGTGACAGCGAGCACCTGCGCGTTCGAAGCGGTGATGGCGCGTTCGAGGGCATCGTCGGGGTTCGGTTCCAGGTTGCCGTCCACGATCACATACTCGTGGTGTCCTTCGAGTAGCGTACCCAGAGCCAGCAGTGACATTGGCAGGATGGCTCGCTTGCTCCGGTTACTGGGTGGGTTGTATAACACGACGCGCATCCTCGTCAGCCCTCCCACCGTAACCGGACAGCGAAGATGCCGAGCGACTCGTTCCAATGATCTTGCTGTTGTACTAGCGTCACCACGTAGCCGCACGTTCGCAGCGGCTCCAGGAAGCGCTCGATAGGCGCGTCGGTGGACAGGACAAGGTAGACGCAACCTAAAGGCGACAGGTGGGCGCTCAGTTCACGGGCAAAGCGATCTGGCACATCGAGCGATCGCCAGGCATGGTCACGCCAATCCTTGGGCTGGCCAGCGTAATACGGCGGATTGAACAGGATGGTGTCGAATCGTTCGCGCGCTACCGGAACGAAGAGGTCACCTAGGCGGACATCGATACGGCCTGCAAGTCCCTGGCGTTCGACGTTGGCACGAGCACACGCCACTGCATCTGGGCTGATATCGGTCGCCACGACCCGGCTCGCGGTGCGGGCCGCGGCTAGCGCTCCGATGCCGGTGCCGGTGCCGAGGTCCAGCACGCAATCACCGATGCGTAGCGGGCTATCCGTGATCGCGTTCGCCAAGAACTGTCCTGTCCGCAAGATGCGGGGGTTGAACACGCCCGGAAGTACAGTGAGATCGAACCCGGCTACGCGCTCTCTAGCGGGTGCGACGGGCAGCGAGTCGTGCGGACGGTACCGCAAGCGCAGCCAGCGGCGGCTAGCGCCGCGCACTACACCCGGTGCACGCGGCTGCAGCAGCGATACGCGCTGCCCCACCAACACCGGTAAGGAGGCAACTTCCCGCTGGCCCACCAAGCGCCGCCAAGTGCGCCGCGCCAGCGCGGCCGCAGCATTGCCCAGGTCATGGCGTTGCCAGCGGATGCCGAGCCGGAAGGCGACAAGGTAAAGCTGGGCAGAGGACAGGAAGCCAGTCGCGTCAACCGGTTCCCGGCGCAAGCCAAGCCGCATCGCAAACGCCTGTTCCCGCTCCGCTACCATCTGCCGGCCGCTAGCGGCAGCGCGGTAAACCGGGCTGTCCATCACCGCGAGCAGGCCCTGCTGCGTGAGCACCAGGAGTGCCTCCTGCAGGCTGCGCTCCACGTCACGGGCGTAATGGAGGGAGGCATTGAAGATGGCCAGGTCGAACTGAGCCGGCGCCAGCGGCAAGGTGTCGTAGCTGGCGAGAACTGGTGTCACAGTGCCGCTCGATGCACCTGCGCGTTCGACAGAGAGCAGTGTTGCTAGGCCGTCGTGCCTATCCGCTTGCACGTCAACGGCAAGCACGTGATGGCCCCTCCGGGCCAGTTGGCAGGCGAGCCAGCCGTTGCCCGCGCCCAGGTCCACGATCCGCAGCGGCCGCTGCATGCGAGTTGCCAATGGATCGACCACTGTATGCGTCAGGTAGCCAAAGCTCATCGTGCGCTGGGCCCAGATGCTGGCTAGTGGATGATCTGCCGGGACCGATGGGAGATTGGCATACACGGGGCCGCTGAGATTGTGCCACCCTTCCCATTGGCGCACCGCCGTGTAGCGCTGCTCAAAGCGCTGGATGCGCGGTAACTCGGTTTCGAGGCGGAAGTCCCAGATGCCGTCAGTCTCGACGAAACGGTGACCGCGAGTACACGTCAGTGAGACATCGTGCTGGGTCAATGCCTCACTACACACTGGGCAGACCCAATCGAACGCGTGTACCGGCGGCGTAGACGTGGGCTGCGTCGCTGTCACCTCGAGCATCGGCTACGCTCGCCTCCGCAGCACCAGCAGGAAGTGATCGCCCATATCGCGCAGCACGGGCCAGGCCGACACGCGCTGGTCGAGCCGTGCGAGCCAGCCATCTGGCTTGGGGTCCGGCACCATGTATGGCGGAGGCAGCATCGCGTGAAGAGCCTCATAGCGCTCCAGGCTAAACCAGGGTGCAAAAGCGCTGGTGAACTCCCGTGGCGTGTAATAGCGGGTCCACACGATGCCACTATGGAGTCCGACCGGCACGGCGTCGCGCCGGAAGCGTATAAACGCGCGCCGGGGATGTCCGCGCAGGAAGTATGCCCCGATTTCCCACGGGCACAACCGTCCCATAACCGAGGCTACCAGTGGCGCACCAGCGGGAAGCAGCCCGGCGCACGCACGGGCCACCAGACGCAGGTTGCCGGCGCAGTTGATCGGACCCAGATCGGAGTAGATACCGTCAAAAGATCGCTGTCCCAACCGCGCAAGGTCATCCACCCCAAGACACTGCGTCGTTACACGCAGCTCGACACCAGCAAGTGTGGCGCGCTCCGCCGTGCGGTCGATCATCTCTGGTGCAACGTCGATCGCGTGCACCGCATAACCCTGCTGAGCCAATGCCACGGCATCAATGCCGGTGCCACAGCCAAGGTCGAGCAGCCGCGCTTCGGGAACGACCGACGCGATGACCGCCTGTTGCAAGCGCCGGCGCATCATCTGGATACTGGCATTGTTGCCGGCTGCGCCGTCGTAGTGGCCGGCCACGCTGCCAAAGGCCTGGCGCGTGCTGGCAATCTGGTCTGGAGTAGCGGCCGTCATAGCGTCACGCATTCAGTCGGGCGCATGGGCGCCTACGACCGGCAAGTACGAACCCGCGGGAGCGGCCTGGCGTGAAGCTGCCTCAAGCGCGTCGAGCTTGCGCCTGGCCAGCGGGAGAGTGGCCACGCTCCACAGCATGCTTGCGATGCGCCGCATCAGCCTGGGCCGCACTGACAACGGCCGGCGCAGCGCAGCGCGCAGGGCGACGAGCGTGCGTTGTGAACGGAACTCCTTGTGGAGCACCACATGCAACTGTCGATAAAACGCCGTGGAAAAGGGGCCGTGATACAGCATGGCCAGGTCGGCGGAGTCATCCCAGTTCTGGCGTGTGCCGAGCTCGCGCTGCACGCTGGCATAGAACTTGGTTCCTGGCAACGGGTACGACACCGACATGCCAATGTCATCCGGCCGGCAGTCCCTCACCATCTGCAGCGTTTTGTCAATGTCGGCGCGCGTCTCCCCTGGATAGCCAAATTGCAGGAAGAAGCCCACCTGGATACCAGCGCGCCGCAACAACGCTGCCGCACCGGCAATCTGCTCGACCCGCGTCCCCTTGTCCATCGCATCGAGGACGTGCTGTGAACCGGACTCGGCGCCAACCCATATCGTTGCTGCACCGGCACGCCGCAGGGCGGCCACGGTGCCTTCCTTCAGCAGCAGATCCACGCGCTGCAGGCTTTTGAACGGCGTGCGCACACCTCGCTGCTCCACCAGGTCTGCGAAGTGTTCGACCCAACCCGGCCGGAGACCAAAAATGTCGTCCGCAAACCAGATGTGATCGGGATGATAGTGCTCGGCAAGCCAGGCGAGTTCGGCCACCACGTTCTCCGGGCTGCGCACGTTGTAGCGCTGCCCCCAGATGGGCTTAGCACACCAGTTGCAGTGATACGGACAGCCGCGCGTCGTCACCATATTCATGGAAAAGGTGCCGTGCCGCTGGTGCCAGATGGCGCGATAGCGAGGCACATTTACCAGGTCCCACGCCGGAAAGGGCAACGCGTCCAGGTCAGTCAGATCGGGCCGCCGCGCTGTGCGCTGCACGGCAGAACCAGCACCAGCACGGTAAGCCAGGCCCCGGATGGTCTCCAGGCTCCCAGTGCCAGAACCGTCCAGGTGGGCAAGCAATTCGGCCAGTGTCGCTTCGCCCTCGCCGATCAGCACGTAGTCTGCGCCAGCCTCCAGGTAGAGTTCCGGGTGGTCGGTCGCATCAGCACCTGCCGCAACGGTGATACAGCCGCGCCGCTTTGCCATCGCCAGCATGGTCATAGCGGCCTGACGCATGCGCAGTAAGCACATCTTGGATAGGTAATTGAAGTTATCTTCGTACAGCACGGCGTAGCGCGGCTGCACGCGCACGAGTGCCAGATCCCACTCGTCTTCTGACCTCGCCAGCATCGCATCGAACAGGGCCACGCTGTTCCCGCGCTCGCGCAGATAGGCGGCAGCATACAGCGTGCCGAGGGGAGGATAGGGCCGCTGTGCCGCCCACAGCTTGGGGTCAAACCGCAGAAAGTACGACTGGCCGAGGAGCACGCTGCCCATGGTCCGCGCTTTCATTGAGATCAAGCGATGACGGTAGCACACCCAGACGCTGACAGCGCTGCTCAAAGGCCGTGAGCGACGTGGATCTGCTCCGCCCATAATGCCCTTCACACACATCTGCTGTGAACAGCGCGTGCGGATGGAGCGCGTGGAGCGTCGCGATCTTGCGGTTCGCTTCCCAGCGTTCTAGCTGGGAGAACGGTGCGTAGTCAAACAGGCGCTCTTGGGCGCCCTGCGGCCAGGAACGGCCAGGCTGGAAGTGTTGTGGCTCGTGTGCCAACCGATCGAGATCGCGCAAGCGCTCGCCAAAGTAATTGGGCAAGTGTCGTTGCGCCCAGCCATTGCGGTGCACCATTTCCCGGAACACGTCGTGTCCCGCCACCGGCACGGCTTGTAACAACTCGCTGGCCGTGAACAGGTCCTGCCGTTCGAGCGCCAAGGCGCGGGTGCTGAGCACATAGTTAGGGCATAACGATATATGCAGGCGATGGGCGAGACGCACGAGCACAATGGCCACCGCCCGTGCCGTCCACAGGTGGTCCGGCGCCGTGACTAGCAAGAAGTCGATATCGGCTCGTGGATCGGGATTGCCGGCCGCGAGTGAGCCGGTGATGGCCACCGCCCGGACAAACGGCATCGGCGCAAGCAGGTGACCCGTCGCCATGGCGGCGCGCCACAGCCGCCTGGCGCGTACCATCCGGCTAGAGCGCAGAGCGGCGAGTCCATCTCGATGCGGTAGTACGGCGTACTGCCCATCGCTCCACAAACGGCCACTGCCAATCAAGGAAGTGACAGCCTGAATGACCGCTTCGGGCGGTGCAGCGATGCCGATCAATCGCCGCCAGATTTCCTGACTCGTGAGTGGAAAGTCAAAACAATCGGCGTACGCCACGGTGGCCAGCACTGCATTGGCTAGGGCTCGTTCCACGACTCTCTCACTGTGTTCCGGCGTCGCATGACACGGACAGCATCCGTGCACTTTCTTACGCGTTGATGTCGCTGGGTGCCTCTTGGCGCTGGATCGCGCACACTCTAGCATATGCCTCAGGATGTCGAGCCCGACAGGCAACCGGGCGACGTGCATAGCGAGATCTGCAGGAGAGTAACGAGTGAATACCCCACCAACTGTCGCCCGCCGGGTGAGCGCTGATGCCATGCGCACCTTTGTGGTTCATCTCATGACCACCGCTGGCCTCGATGAGTCAAAGGCGCAGGTGCTCGCTGGCTTGTTGGTAGCCAACGACCTGCGCGGCGTGTTCAGTCACGGCACACGCCAGGCCGCGACCTACTCTGGCCTGATCGCCGGCGGCGTGCTCAACGGCCATCCCAATGTGCGCTGCGTCGCCGAGCAGGATGCGACTGCCACGTTCGACGGCGATGGCGGTCTTGGCTACTTCCCATCGCTGGCAGCGGCCGAGTGGGTCGTGGCGCCGGCCAGGAAGTACGGCGTCGCCGTGGCTCTCACCAAGAATCATGGACATTTTGGCTCAGCCGGTCTGTACGCTCGCGCCATTGTCGCGCATCAACTCATTGCCTTCGTCACCTCGGGGCATCAGTTGGTGGTACAGCCTGGGCAAGGGGTACAGGCCGCTGCTGGTGGCTCGCCCATGAGTTTTGGTGTGCCCGCAGGCATCGAGCCGCCGCTGCTGCTCGATTTTGGTACCACGATCGACTTATACGACGGCATGCCATACGTGCCTGCCCTCATGGCCCTGGCTCCCGGTCTGGTATTGCGCAACGTGGGACTGGGCATGGTCTGTCAGGTGCTGGGCGGGTTTCTGGCCGGCGTACCGTTGGATGAAGCGCGGGCCGTCAAGCAATACGCCGGCGCGAACCAGGGCAGCCTCATCGTGGCGATCGACCCGACACGCTTTTTACCCTTGGCGCAACTCCAGGATGAGATGGACCGCTACCACGCGCTCATCCGGCAGCTCAAACCGCTCTCGCCATCGTTAAAGCCAGCGCTGCCAGGCACACCCGAAGCAGAGCGTGAGCGCGACTACACGGAGACCGGCATACCAGTAGGCGTCAATCACCAAGAGGCACTTACTGCGGCCGCGCGCCGGTTCGGCATCCCAACGCCGTTTGGGCAGGAAAGCTAACACAACAGACACGACCCCTCTTGCCGTCCCTTTGGGGGGACTATACGCCGGCCGCGCTTGAACGAACCGCTGGCTCGTCGCTCTGGTCCCCCCCGCTAGGGCTTGTTGGTACCCACCGTTTTCTCTGGGGCGGGGACCATCCCAATCCCTACTCGGGGAAACGCGCGCTTTGGGCCCGTAGCGGGCCGATCCAGGCACGTTTGCGGTTGCGGGGTGACATTTTGTTCCCCGTCCCCACCGCCTGACCAGGCCATTGGATGAACCATCCATCCAATCCTGGCATACCTATAACACGTTCATGAATGGTGACGAACGCCAGGTCCCTACCTATAACAGTCCTGCTCACATCGCTGCGGTACGGCGCGGGAAGTGGGACTATCTTCCCCTATTGGCTAAGATTACGCACTAGCCATTGCCAACTCGGCATCGTTCGTGTAGACTACGTGGCACAGGGAAAGGAACAAACCATGACGGACGACTTCAGCACCACCCTTCGCCGCTACCGACTTCGCTCGGGACTGTCGCAGAACGCACTGGCTAAGATCGTGGGGATCAATGCTAGCTATATCAACCGGCTGGAGTCCGGTGAACGAGAAGCGCCCACCCGTGAAGTGGCCCACGCTCTCGCTCGTGCATTGACCCTCGCGACCGAAGAGACGGACCGCTTGCTGTTTTCAGCCGGCCACGTGCCGCCCACGTTGCAGAAGCTCGGCCCGTCCGACTCTACGGTGGCGGCCGTCACGCGCTTGCTCACCAACGACCGGTTGTCTCCGGAAGCGCGGGCAGATTTTCGTGCCGTGGTCGAGACCATTGCCATCCGCTGGCAATGCAACCAACCCAGCACCGGTGCTCATCACGTGCGCGAGCTGCCCAATCGGACACAAGCGAGGCCTGCTGCAACCGCCGTGGCGATGGCAAGCCCGAGCGCGGCACTCAACGCCGTAGGCTCCAGCCGCTAAGGGACCGACCGGCCGAGGGTGGCGATGAGCGCTACCCTCGGCCTTTTTTTGTGCCCGTGACACCTTGGACTGACGCAATCCAACGAGCTTGTTCCGTGCTGTTGAGTGCTCTCGTGACGTCTGAAGATGCGGTCTTAAGTTTCCGCCTCGACAGTGCCGATGAAGTGTTCGACCATCTCCCGGGCCTCGCTGTCGCGATATTGCACCGGCGGCGATTTCATGAAGTACGCCGATGGCCCAGTTAACACGCCCCCAACCCCCCGGTCTCGCGCGAGCTTGATGCAGCGCACAGCGTCGATGACGATCCCCGCAGAGTTCGGGGAGTCCCACACCGCCAGCTTGAGTTCCAGGTTGAGCGGCACGTCGCCGAAGGCGCGCCCTTGCAGGGTGATGTAGGCCCACTTGCGGTCGGTCAACCACGGCACGTAGTCCGACGGCCCAATGTGTACGTTGTCCGCCGCGATGTCGCCATCGAGCTGCGAGGTAACCGCTTGCGTCTTGGAGACCTTTTTGGACTGCAACCGGTCGCGCTCCAGCATATTCAGAAAGTCGGTATTGCCGCCGACGTTGAGCTGGCTGGTGCGTTCGAGCTTGACGCCGCGATCCTGAAACAGCCGCGTGAGGACGCGGTGCGTGATAGTGGCGCCGACCTGGCTCTTGATATCGTCGCCGATGAGCGGGAGACCGGCCGCCTCGAAGCGCTGGCGCCACGCTGCGCGGCTGGCGATGAACACCGGCATGCAGTTGACCACGCCAGCGCCAGCTTCGAGTGCGCGCTCCATGTACCACTGTGTTGCGAGTTCGCTACCCACGGGCAAATAGTTAACGAGCACATCCGCTCGAGCGTCGCGCAACACCCTGGTAACGTCAGCTGCCGTTACCGTCTCCGTCCCTGTCGCAGGCTGGATCAGGTCGCGCGTGTAGCGGCCAATGCCATCGAGGACCGGGCCGGGCTGGACTGTGACATCAAGCTTTGGCACGTCTGTAAAGTGATACGTGTTGTTCGGCGGCGCCATGATTGCTTCACTCAGGTCGCGGCCGATCTTGGTGGCATTGACGTCGAACGCGGCGACGAACTCGATGTTGCGGACGTGGTAGCCACCTAGGCACACGTGCATCAGGCCCGGCACGTGCTCGCGACGGTCAGCGTCGCGGTAGTAGTGCACGCCTTGCACGAGTGCGGAGGCGCAGTTACCGACGCCGACCAGGGCAACACGGACAGGGCCAGCAGTCACAATGGAGACCTTTCTTGCCGTAATCTACACGTGTAGATTACAGTGCTTAGACTAGCCCCTGCCCTGCTGCCCTGTCAATCCTCCCCGACTGTACGTTGACACTGCCGGCTCATCGGGTATCCTGAGAGCGTTGAGCGATTGTTTTAGAACGCTGGGCGCCGTCCATATTATGGTGGTGCGTCCTCGCGTACCATCTGGCATAACGAAAGCGTGAGGGTCCACACATGTTCGGCGCTGCAGGCCACCTCCCCGAACTGATTATCATCCTGGTGATCGGGCTGCTCATCCTCGGTCCCGGCAAGCTCCCCCAGCTCGGCAGTTCCGTCGGGAAAACAATCAGGGAGTTCCGCAAGGGTGTTACCGATACGGAGGAAGAGGCGGCGGCGAAAGCCAGCGCCGAGGCCCAACAGGTCGCGCAAGCCACCCCCAAGGTTGAAGACAAGTAGGCCCGTCTACCGGAACCTTCCCACCTTCCTGGGTCAGTGGTCCACGGCGCACAAGCCGTGGACCACTTTTTTGATGTGCTTTAGTCTGGCATCATCGCGGCCACCATGTCGCTATCGTGATGAGGAACGCCACTTACGAGCGGCTCTAGGTACCGGCGCAGCGCCAGGGCTGCCGCCGCACCTTCGCCAGCAGCCGATGCAGCTTGCTTGGTGCTGCCCTGCCGGCAGTCGCCCGCCGCAAACACGCCCGGCAGGCTGGTCTGCAACATGCCATCGGTGACGATGAAGCCGTAGGCGTCCAGTTCCACGACGTCCTTGACGACGGCGGTATTGGGCGTCAGCCCGATAAACACAAAAATCCCTGCCGGATGCCGCTCGATCACTTGGTTATTCGTGACATCCACCAGGTCTACCGCGGTGAGGTGGTTGTCGCCGCGCAGCGCTTTCACCTGCACGTTCGGCAGCACGGTGATGCGTGGGTCTTGCTCTACCTTTTCGACCACGACCTTGCTGGCCTTCAGTCCTGCCCCACGCACGGCAATCGTGACCGACTTGGCAAATTTGGTGAGGAACAAGCTTTCCTCGGCCGCCGAGTTGCCACCGCCTACCACCAGTACATCCTGGTTGCGGTAAAACGGGCCGTCGCACGTGGCACAAAAATGGACGCCGGCGCCAATGAAGTCGTCTTCGCCGGGGACGCCCAGCCGGCGATAGGTCGAGCCGGTCGCCATCAGTATGCCAAAGGAGCAGTATTCGGTGCCGTCGGCCGTGCGCACGAAGCGAAACATGCCATCATGCCCGATGGCTGTTACCTCTTGGGCGGCCAGTATTTCCACGCCAAAGCGTTCCGCTTGCTTGCGCAGGCGGCCGGCAAACTCCGCGCCTCCCACACCTTCTGGGAAGCCCGGAAAGTTATCCAGCCGTTCGGTCACTCCAGCTTGGCCACCGATGCCTGCTCGCTCGATCACCAACGTGTCGATGCCTTCACGGGCCGCGTACAGCGCGGCGGTGAGCCCAGCAGGGCCGCTACCCACGACGATGAGGTCGTAGAACCGGTTGCGCGCCATGCTGGCGATGCCGAGTTTGGCTGCCACTTCGGCATTGGACGGCTCGATGAGCACCGAACCATCGCCGAACACGATAGTCGGGATGATGTGCTTGCCCGCGTTCACGCGCTCGACGAGTGCCAGCCCTTCGGCGTTTCCGTCGATATCGACGAATTGGTACTGGACCCGCTGTTCGCCAAAGAACCCTTTGACCCGCTTGCAGTCGCTGCACCACAGTGTGCCGTACAGGGTGATCTTGCCGGGCTCACTGCCACTCATGACGCGTCCCCTCCATACCAACGCTACGTTGCTGTGCCACACGAGCCGCCCCGCGATCGGCGAGCAATACCGCCACCAGCGCGGTCCACCCGGTTTGGTGTGACGCGCCCAACCCCTCGCCGGTGTCCCCATGAAAATACTCGTGGAACAGCAGCAAGCGTTCCCCCTGCCCCTCCTGGCCACTACCCGGCCGTACGCCGCGCCGATCGTCGGTGGTGAACAGACTGATAAGCCGCGCCGCAAGCTCATCCGCAACGGTATCTAGCGAGGCGCGTTCGCCAGGCCGATACGGTAGCTCTACAGTGAACTCGTCCCCATAGTACTGGTAGTGGCGGCGTAGGGCGTCGATGAGAATGTAGTTCAGTGGGAACCAGATGGGCCCTCGCCAGTTGGAGTTGCCTCCATACAAGCTCGTGGGTGATTCTCCAGGGGCGTAGCTCACTTCGTAGTGCATGCCGTCCACATCGAGTAGAAATGGCGCCGCGGCATGCGCCTTGCTTAAGGACCGAATGCCGTAGTCACTCAGGAATTCTGCTGGATCCAACATGCGTTGCAGCAAGCGCTTGGTGCGGTGTCCACGCGTGAGTGCCAGCAAGCGCCGCGCCCCCATTCCTGGCTCCTGCCAGCGCGAGACGAGCTTGGCCAAGTCCGGACGGTTCTCCAAGAACCACTCTAAGCGTTCCCGAAACTCGGGCAGCGCGCCTAAGGTCGCGGGTTCGATCGTTTGGACCGCTAGCAGTGGCAGCAGCCCGACGATCGAGCGCACGCGCAGACGGTCCATCCGGTCGTCCGGCCAGTGCAGCACGTCGTAAAAGAATTCGTCAACATCATCCCAGAGGGCGATGCCATCGCCTGCCAGGTTGTTCAGCGCTTCGGCGATGTATAGGAAGTGCTCGAAGAACTTGGTGGCGAGGTCCTGGTACACCATGTTGTCGCGCGCAAGCTCGATGGCGATCACCAACATTTGGAGGCAAAAGCTTCCCATCCAGGCCGTGCCATCGGCTTGCTCCAGGTGCCCACCAGTGGGCAGCGCGGCGCTGCGATCGAACACTCCGATGTTGTCGAGTCCGAGGAACCCACCCTGAAACACATTGCGCCCGTGGGCATCCTTGCGGTTCACCCACCAAGTGAAGTTGAGCAACAACTTGTGGAAGGCGCGTTCCAGGAAGGCGCGATCGGCTTTGCTGGTCAGTTGCTGCTCGATTGTATAAATGTGCCAGGCGGCCCAAGCGTGTAGTGGAGGGTTCACGTCGCCGAATGCCCATTCGTAGGCTGGCAGTTGCCCGTTAGGGTGTTGCTGCCATTCGTGGCATAGCGCCAGGAGTTGCTCCTTGGCGCTGGCAGGATCGATGTAGGCCAGCGGTATGCAGTGAAACGCGAGGTCCCACGCCGCGTACCAGGGATACTCCCAGCCGTCAGGCATCGAGAACACCTCGTGGGCGTTGAGGTGTGGCCAGCCAGAATTCCTGCCCGTGCGCCGTCCCGCTGGTGGGGTTGGCTGGGTTGGGTCGCCTTGTATCCACTCGCGCACATCAAAGTGGTAAAACTGCTTGGTCCATAACAAGCCAGCGAAGGCGGCGCGCTGTATGTGCCGCTCGTCGTCGTTCAAGCCCGCTGACAGTGGCCGGTAAAACAGGTCCGCCTCGGCTTTCCGCTGCTCGATCGTTGCTGCAGCCACCGTGGGAGGTTCGGGGTGGTCGCCAGCGCTGAGCCGCAGGTCCCAGCGAACAGTGCCGCCAGCCGCGATGACCACAGCGGCGTGTACCGCTGCCTTGGTGCCGGTCAGTGCGGGGTTAACACCGTGCGTTTCCCCGTGTACGACGCAGCGATCGATACCATCCTTCACCCACGCACTGGCATTGGGCGTTCCCCACACCCGCTCCGCGTTGGTTTCGTTCTCAGTGAATAACAAGACGGGCTGTTCGGATCGAACAAGGTTGCCCTCAACTTGACTGGCTGACAGCCAGTAGCGGCCGAGCCCAGGCACTGTTGCCTTGATGGTTGGTCCCTCTGGCCGGTCAATGCCAGCGCATAGCGCGGGTTTGCTTAAATGCGCGCCTTGCTCTGCCTCGCCCCAACTCCAGGTATTGCGCATCCAGATGGTGGGGAGCAGGTGAAGCGGCGCAGGGTCGGGCCCCCGATTGAACGCTGTTATGCGGATGACCAGGTCGGCCACATCTACCTTGGCGTACTCGATCTGGACGTCAACGTAGCGGTTGCCGTCAAACACGCCGGTATCGGCGAGCTCGAATTCTGGTTCATCACGACTGCGGCGCTTGCCCTCCCCAACGAGTTGCTCATAGGGAAACCGGCGGTGTGGATAGCGGTACAGCGCCCTCAAATATGAGTTAGTGGGCGTGGCGTCGAGATGCCAGTAGCACTCCTTCACGTCTTCGCCGTGGTTGCCCTCCGGTCCGGTCAAGCCGAACAACCGCTCCTTCAGGATGGGGTCGGTCTCGTTCCACAGGGCCAGCGCGAAGCACAGCCGGCCCTCGCTGTCGCTGATGCCGAGCAGCCCATCCTCCACCCACCGATAGGCGCGGCTGCGGGCGTGATCGTGGGGAAAGTAGTCCCAGGCAGATCCGTCGGCGGAGTAGTCTTCACGCACGGTGCCCCACTCGCGGTCGGCCAGGTACGGTCCCCACAGGCGCCAGGGAGCACCACGTTCATCGGCATCGCGCAGCCGCAGACGTTCGGGGTCTAGCGCAGTGCGCGCTGCACCGGGGGCTTCGATGCGTGGTGACACTCAAGTCTCCTGTGATCACCGCACCAGCTACCGGTCACTCATCTTAGGAGGGTAGTTGTTGCCCGATGCTTACACCCCTTACACCCAGAGATGCGGCCACCTCCTTACTTGGGCAGGCGATGGTCGATCAGTAAGCCAAGCTTTTGGCGGGTATGCGGTGGAATGTGCTGGGGCGCTGTCATGATGGCGTCCTTCAGCGCCAGCGCACAGGCACAGTCGCGTGCGCCGGTAAGTTGGGGCGCCGCTGCACGGATGATTTTCTTAGCGTTGCCGATGTTGGCCGTGAGGTTATGGATCACCATTTCTACCGTCACCGGCGTATCGCTGGTGTGCCATACATCAAAATCGGTCACGAACGCCAGGGTGGCATAGCACATCTCGGCCTCCCGTGCCAGCTTCGCTTCGGGGATTGCCGTCATGCCGATGATGTCGACGCCCCAACTGCGATAGATGCGCGACTCTGCCTTGGTGGAAAATTGCGGTCCTTCGATGCATATATAGGTACCGCCGGCGTGTGACCTGACGCCTAGACCCTGTGCGACGGCAAACAGCTGGCGGCTCAGATGCGGGCAAAACGGGTCGGCGAAGCCTACGTGGGCCACAATGCCCTCGCCAAAGAAGGAATTGACTCTGGATTTGGTGCGGTCGAAGAGTTGGTCAGGCACCACCAGGTCGAGCGGTGGCCGGTCTTCGCGCATGCTGCCGACGGCGCTCACCGAGATGATGCGCTGCACCCCGAGCTGCTTGAGCGCATAGATGTTGGCCTGGGATGGCACATCGGTAGGCAAGATGCGGTGGCCGCGGCCGTGCCGCGGCAGGAACGCCAGTCGCTGCTCGCCTAACCTGCCGAGCAGGATAGCGTCGCTCGGTGGGCCGAACGGCGTTTGCGGATGGACCTCACGAACGTCCT
>JANWJO010000059.1 GCA_025449435.1 Chloroflexota bacterium
CGTCCCTCCTTTCACTTGTGAGTGACTTCACCCACGGCACTAGCACTCAGCGTCTAGGAACTCGAATAACCGAGGGTGGACTTCCCGCGCCCTGGACTCACTCACCTGCTTGCAGCACTCGCGCAAGTAGGACTGCGCCGCACCCGTCGTGGCGACGGGGCTGTTAGGCCGTGCAAAGACAGCGGCATAGGCGTCGTACACCGTCTCGACGTGTGTGCCGACGTTGGCAACACGCTTGTACGCCGTCTCGACGGCAACCACGTTGCCCGCCGACTCCGTTTTTTTGGAGTCGTGGTACTCCTCGTAGAAGCGAATACCCTTCACTCGCCGACCTCCTCCTCTGCTAGCACCAAGTCACCCACCGCGCACCCCAACCTCTCTTTAGCCACCTGTAAGTCAGCAATGGCGTTGATGAGGTCACACGTATACTGTGCTGACTTGCCTGCGGTGCCTCGACTGTCTAACTCCTTCTGGAAGTTGTCAATGGCGCGTTGCAGCCGCCGCGCACGTACGCTGTCAGGGACTTTTTTCACGCGCCGCACTCCTCTCGCTTGGCCTGGACTCGCACCCAGGCGTCTTCAACACTCCCCAGCCCGAAGGAGTCCACCAGGGACTCCAACACGTCGTACACATCCCACAGCTGCCGGGCACTCCCCATAGCCTTGCGGGCTGTGGCGGTGAAGGGCACTTCCCTGGCGACTTCTTCATGGGCGCGAATGTCTGCCAGCACGTCTTCGCGCAAGGCGTCGGCGTCTTGCACCGTCCAGTCATAGGGCAAGTACTCGTACACCTTGTCTACGACTGTCTTCACGCGCCTATTCACGCGCCGACTCCCTCTCCGTACTCGCGCTGGCACTCAGCCAGGCCGCGCAACGCTAGCAAACGGTCGCCATACTCACGCACGTAATGCGTCGGCGCCCCCTTGTGCGAGAGGACACACACCCACCATCGCCCGCCACGGCTGGCAATGAACCAGTACGGCCAGACGGTGTTGACTTCCCACCTACTCATGGGACTCCTCCTCCTCCTCTGCTGCTTCCAACCACTCCTCCCAGCAACGCACGCTTGCGCCGCTGTCCAGCCTCACCCAGTAGATGGCAAGACTCTGCCGAGGTGGCAGCCAGCCGGAGTCAATGACTCCTGTGCGCCCACTTGCCTTGACGCGCACACGCTGCCCGCTTGCGTACTTCATGCGACACTCTCCCATCCTTCACTCGCCGCGCCGCGCAGGAAGTACTCGACTTCCGCCAACGTCGCGTAGTACGCGCACCCGCCGTACCCTGGCACTCCCAGGGCAAAGGACTTGTGCCCGTTGATGAAGACAACTTTCACCATACGCCCCTCGCCCAGCGCCGTGCTGTGGCGCGCCTTGCCGGTGCGTTTCAATGCTTGCCGAAGGGACATTCCCCACCCTCCTGTTCTATGAGACAGTCTCACATATGGAAGCACTCACTCCCATATGTGAGACTTGTGAGACACTAGGCAACGGCGGCAGGCACCGTTGCGGGAAGGACAAAGCGTACATCACTCTGGCGTACACTGGTATACAAGGCCAGTTGACGCAACGCGGCGCACCACGCGGGCAGCCTCGCCATAATGGCGGCGTCTTGCGCGGCGTCTACGGCCAGCGTGTACCGGTATGACTTGTCACGGTACAGCCTGCCATTGTCTAGCCATGCGCCTTGTACGCTGTCCCGTGTGTAGCCTCCGGCCAGGGCGCACAATTCCCTTTCCACCGCACGCCGCGCCGAGGCGAGAGAGTGTCCCTCATTGTCGGCGCATGGTAGAATGACAGTACGTTCGAGCATGGTGGGTTACACTCCTCTTGCGCGACGTGGCGGGCATGGGTACTCACCTATGCCCGCATTTTGTTGTGTTGCACACTCGTTGGTCGTGGCTTGCACAATTGCAAGTCAATAGGCATAGCAATTCAGCCATTGGTGAGACTGGGGCACTCCGGCGAGGGGCGCATCCCCGTTGGCTTGGCGCCATGCTTCCCACTTGTACCAATGCCATACACCCAGCGTGTATGGACTTCCGGCCTTTTGCCACTCCTGGCATACATCGTCCTCAGCCGCCGTGTATAAGCCCGCTTGCCGCATGGTGCGCGCCACGTCGGCGCCGTCTATGCCCAGCCGCGCGCATACGTGACGGTCCACAGGGACTAACGGGCTTTGGGTGGGCCACAGTAGCAGCGCGGCGAAAGACAGCGTTTTGTACGCCAGCCCTAGCCCGCGCGTGGCCTTGTAGGCTGCCCGCCTCCACTCGCGCCAGTCTTGCAAGTCACCGCCGCCGGGCGCGTCCAGCATGAAGGACAGGCGACCACTACTCACAGCGGCGTCTATGGCCGCGACGTGCGAGGCTTGCGGCAGGCCGCAATAGGGATGCCCACGCCGTATAATGTCCTTCACTTCCTCCCAGTCCTGGGGCAGGGCCTTGCGCGCCGCATACGGGCGCAAGATGCGTACTTGGCGACACTCGCGCGGCAGACTTGAGTTACAGGACAGCGTACCAGCCCACAATGCCAACTTGAGAGACGGTGCCTCATTCTCCCCCACGGCCAGCCGTTGCGCCGCGCGCCAGCATGCGTCTAGGGTCAACATGGTTACTCCCCCCTCGCCAGCGCCGCGCGCCAGTCACACGCCCATACGGGCATCAATGCCACTTTTTGTGGCGCATAGGGCCGTTCACTTGCGGGCCTGTCCGCATGCGGGCCATAGTTGACCCAGCAATTCTGCCCGCGCGTCTCTGTCGTGAGGGCTGTTTGTGCGAGGGAGGAAAACATCATGGAATGATGCACCCAGGCGTTTTCCTCGCCGCGCGGCCCAAATTGAAACCCCTCCGCCGCGTGCCCAAACACATCATGGACGGCCCTAAATAGGTTATTGACATCACCCAAGTATGGGTGAGCCTCGCCGCCCGTGAAGTACCATAGGTGTTTGTTGTCACGCACGTCCGCGCACATGGCCGCGCTGTCCTCATATGGCTGCCCATCCTGTACCCAGGGTTGCAGCGTGTAGCCCGCGCGCAGTAGCCAGGCGTATTGCTGTCTGACTTCATGCGCCAGCGTGGCGTATGCCCCACGTACAACGAGTGTGTCATCTTCACCTGGCATCGCGGCATACTCTGCCGCGACGCGCCGCGCGAGGGACGCATCAACGGGCACATAATGTCCCGCCACAATGTGCCCCAGCCCATACGCATCGTTGTAGGCTTGCGCCACGTCGCGCAAGTGTTGGTTAGGTGGGTTGCCCATACGTTGCCGTGTCCTTCCACTTGTGAGTGAGGCTGCCCAAAACAAAGACACCCCGGCGAGTGTGCCAGGGTGTTAGGCGCGCGGTGCGCCCGCCAGTGACAAGCTTGTTGGTTGGTTGGTTGGTTGGTTGGTTGGTTTAGTCGCTGTCGGCGTTGTCATCATAGGCGTTAGGGCCAGTAACGCCCGCCGCGCCAAAGGCATCAGCCAGAGACGTGAAACGAGTACCAGCCCCAGCAGGGTCGCGCACAATGTAATAGGTGTCACCCGACGCGCCCGCGCGCACAATGCGGTAGATGCGGGTGCCGTTGGGCAGGTGGGCAACAACGGCGAGGGAAGGAGGGTTGTGCATGGCTGTCCTTCTAGCTTGTCACTGGCGGACACATCGCGCCAGCGGCGTATGCCGCTGTATGTCCGCCTGCCCGTTTCCAGCCTCGCCATCCCGCCATGCCGAATCCATCATCATCTCCGATGGTAGCATCATGCGGGCATTGTCTATTCCCAAGCGTGCAGTCTACACGCCGGTAAGCCTCAGCCGCGCGGGCCGTATTCGGTTGTAAAGGTGCGTTACCCTGGCATCATCGGGCGCGGGAGGGTAGGTGTCCGCGCGACGGGCGTGCGCCCGTTTCGCCTAGTGCTTGTGCGTCTTGTACGCCGCGAATCGTGTCCTCTGGGCCTGTGCCCGCACGCCGGAAGGCAATTCGCCCCAGGTGGCTGTCCGCCATGAACTGCCCACGCCGTGCGCCGCGCGGTTGGCTTGGAAGTAGGCCGTCGCCTCCGCCACCGTGCATACCTTGTATTCGCGCGTTACGGTGCCGTCGTCGTTGTGCCAAGTGAAGCAATACATCGTGTCTTTCTCCCGTCGTATGTGTGTTGTCGTACCGTCATAAGTGAGTATAGTCCCGTCAAACGTGAAAGTCAACCCATACAATAGTGAATATGGCATGTATGAATAAATTGTAATGAATGGTGCCGCCAGCATAAAGAATAGTTTATGTGCCACGCCTGCCTACGCGCGCGTACTTCTCTATGCGCCTAACGCCTCGCCCCGGTGCCTTACACGTGCGGGAGTGCCTTACGCCTGTGGGAGTGCCTTACGCCTACACACAGGGTGGAGTGTCCCTCCTGGCGCCCCTCGGCTGAAGGCGAGGCGACCATCCCCGTATGCCGGGGTAGGTGTTGTGGACAGTTTACCCATATACCATTGCATGTTGCACCCATATTGTGTAGCATGCAAGCAGTATTCGCATCATGCGAAGCAGCCAAGCGTAAGCAAGCGAGCATGCAAGCCTGGCAGCGACAAGCAGGCGGTGATGCTTCGGCCCGAAAGCAGGCGTGCGGCAGTGGGAGGTACTTGCCTCTCAAAATACCCCTTTCTTGGACCTTTTCCCACCCGCCTGACACCCATTTATAGTCCTCCTGGCAGCAATTCTTGACGCCGTTGCGGACGCCTTGACAGCACGGTGGAGGTGGCCGGTGAATGTGCTACGCTATGAGTAGGCCCTCAACCTAAGCTGCGTCATAGTCCACTGGCCCCACGGCCAAGGAGTGTATGATGCGCTTTCTGACGAAGTTGGCTGGCTGGCTGCGCTGGCTGGAAGACTTCATTTCCCTCGTAAGCGGCCCCGTCCTGGTTGCGGGCCTGTCCATTGGCGTCATCTCCCTGTTGACTGACGGCAAACTGCTTCTCAATGCCCCGGTGCTGCTGTATATTTGGGCGGGCGCCCAAACGGTCGGTGTAGACGCCTACACTGTCGTCGTGTGGGACAATGCGGCCCGCGCCTTCCGTGCCGGGAAGTATGGCGGTGCGCTGGTACTGGCTGCCTTCGGGTGTGTCTTGGCCTACGTCGGGTTTGTGGCGGCGCAAGTCTTTTCCATGCAACAAACCTACGGTATGACCGTCTCCCAGGCGTTAGGCACCCTTGGTATGTCGCCCCTTGCGTGGCTGTACCAGCGCAACGGCCTTGCAATATTCTTGGTTATAGTCTTCGCCGTCACCCGCGCCTACATTGGGCAGGAGACGAAGACGGTCCAACAGCTTGAGGAGGAGGCCCAACTTGAAGAAGCCCGCCTCAAGGTGAAGGCCCGACTCGCCCCGTTGAAGCGGCAGGCGGGCGAGGACTTCGGAGAGAAGGCGGGCAAGTTGTGGAAGGCTGCCAAGCGCCGGGTGACACACCAAGATGAGTCACCCGCCGAAGCGCCCACCCTCACCCTTGTCCCTTCGTCCGCCGAAGTGGCTGCCCGCGAATTGTGGCGCCCCGGCATGACAGGCTACAAGCTGCACCAAGTCGCCAAGGCGGCGGGTGTTGCCCTGTCGAAGTCGTCCGCCGACAAGTGGGCGGCTGTCCTGGCGAAAGAAAAGTCCTCGGCTGCCTAGTGGCCGGGTGACTCGTCCTAACTCCCCTCGCTTCTTCACCCACCCATTCGCCCCAACTCCCTTCGCTTCCTCCCCCACCTATTCACCCGACTACGCTTCCCCGCCTGGTTTTATGCCGGTTGGGCGAGTAGTCGGGTGACATAGGCTGACGAACGCTTGCTGCCTAGTCGGGCCATATACCCTGACGCTTCCTTGCTACATAGTCGGGTGAATAGTATGATGGGTGACTTGCTGTTTTACAAAGCCTCGGACGCCCTTGAGTGGGTTATTGCTTTGGGCACCGCCGGGCCATTCGCCCACGTCGCCATTGACATAGGCGGGGGAAGGGTAGTCGAAGCGGTGCCGGGTGGTATACGCCTTGGCCCGCCGACTGACAGCCGCCCTATTCGGTACACCACCCGCCCCCTCCCCCTGCGCCTCTCCGGCGCCCTCAACTGGCTGCGCCAACAGGTGGGCCACCCCTACGGCTGGGAAGACATTGTGGGTGACGTACTCCGTGTCTTCGGGCTGCCCGTCTTCTGGTTGCCGCCCTCCAACGCCTACGACTGTAGTGACTTGGCCGTGCGCTTTCTCGCCCGCGTCAACCCGCGCCTCGTCGGCCCCCTCGCCCGCAACCCGCGCCTTGTCTCACCTAACCAACTCGCCCGACGTTTAGGAGTCAAATAACATGGCAAACGCCACCGCGAAGGTGCTGGCCGACGACGTACTCAACTGGGTGAAGGGCACCGCCTTCCCCGCCGCCCCGGCCAACCTCTACATCGCCCTCCTCACGGCTGTCCCAACGAAGAATGACGGCACCGGCCTCGCCGAAGTCTCTGGAAGTTCCTACGCCCGGCAGGCGGTGGCCTCCTCAGCGTGGGGTGCCATTGCCCTCAATGCCGACAACATCCACGACCAAATAAGCAACTCCAACGCCATCACCTTCCCTGCCGTTACCACGACTTCCTACACCGTGGTTGGTGTCGCCATCTACGACGCCCTGACGGCGGGCAACCTGCTGTGGTACGCCAGCGTGACTTCCCAGGCGGTGGCCGTGGGCAACCAGTACAGCATTGCGGCAGCCGCCCTCGTCCTCGAAATGTAGCCTGGAAGGGGCAATGACATGGCCCTTTCCTACGTGCGTCGGGCGGGCAGCGCCAGTGGCGTCACCACCGTCACCAGCTTCAACGTCCCCATTTCGACGGCCACCACAGGTGGCGACCTCCTCATTGTGACGGTGGGCTGCTGCAACGTCGGTGACACCAACAACGTCAGCAGCATCACCGACACCAAGGGCAATACCTACGTCTCCGGCGGTTTCACCGTTGACCCCGGCCAGAATACGCTGGCGGCGGTGTGGTACTGCGCCAACAGCACCGCCCTCACCACCAGTGACCACCTCACCGTCACCCTCACGTCGGCCCTCCTCGGCTTCGGCCAGCTTTGGAGTGCGAGTGTTGACGAGGCGAGTGGCGCGGCCACCAGCAGCGTCACGGACGGCAGCCAGGGCAAAAACAGCCAAACCGGCGCGACGTGGAACACCGGCACCGGCGTCGCCACCACCAATGCCAATGACCTCCTGTGGGCAGGCTTCTGCACCAACCAGGGCCTTCCCTTCGCCCTCGTCAATGCGGACAGCACCCCCGCAAGTGGCTGGAACACCCTCACCCAACTCTCCGGTGGCGGTAACGGGGCGGGCGCGGCCTACCAAGTTGTCAGCGCCACCGGCACCGACAAGGGTGGCGGAACGGCCACGGCCACCAACAACGGCACCAGTGCCGTCTTCGTCGCCTTCAAGGCGGCGGCTGGTGGCAGCACCGTCAACGGCAGCGCCACGCTGGTTGGGCAGGGTGTCCTAAGTGCCCTGGTTGATGACGCCATCGGCCAAGGCGTCCTCTTGGACGCCCCCAACGTCATCATTGCCCAGGGCCTCTCTCTACAGGGCAACAGCGCCCTTGCCGTCAACGCTCACCCCCTCATGGGCAACGGCGTCCTCACCGTCGCCCCCACCCTCCTCCTGGCCCCGGCCACGGCGCAGGCCAACGGTGCCCTCGCTGTCTCGGCCACCCTGCTGACGGCAGGTGACAGCACCACCGGCAATGGCACACTAGGCGAGTCGGCCCAACTTCTCACCAGTGCCATCCTGGCTGCCAACGCCGCCCAAGCGGAGTCGGCCCGTCTGCTGGCTCCGGCCACCTTGCAGGGCAACGGGGTCCTTGTCGCCACCGGCTTCGCCAACGCGGCCAGCCTTATTGGCAACGGCGTCCTCTCGGTTGCGGCGCGCATCCTTGCGGCGGTTTCCCTCCCCGCCGCGAGTGTCGTCAACGCTGCGGCCACGCTGCTTGCCAACCCGTCCCTGCCGGGTAGTGGGGCCATTGGTGAGGCTGCCGTCATTGACGCCGGGGCCACCCTCCCAGGCAGCGGCAACCTCCAAGCGTCGTCCACCAACAATGTCTTCCTGGTTGCCAACGCGGTGCTGACGGCCACGGCCACCGTCCTGTCCCACGCTTCGGACCAGGCAGCGGGCGTCCTCGACGCGGCAGCCCAGGTGCTTACCCACCCCTCCCTGGTGGGCAACAGCATCCTACTGGCCTTCAAGACGGTCCCGCCCCTCAGCGCGGTTGCCAGCCTTGTCCAAAAGCTGGCGGCTGCCTTCGCGGACGTGGCAAAGCTGGCTGCCACCTTCGCCGCCCCTGTCCTCAAGCTGTCCGCAACATTTGCCAGGAGTGTGTCAGTGGCGAACCCCAACAGCACCATCACCGTCACCATGACGGTGAAGGACAACACTGGCGCGCTGCAAAGCAACCTCTCAGCGGCGGCTGTCACCGTCACCTTCCCTGACGGCAGCACCAGCAGCTTCACCCTCGCGGGCGGGCAAGTGACCAACCTCGGCAGCGGCCAGTACAGCATTACCTACACCACCAAGGGCATAGGTGAGTGCTTAGAGGAGTGGACCTTCACGGCAGCGGACGGGGTGACGAAGGGAGACTTCCGCAATGTCACGCCAGTTTCATACTGACCCCGTAACGGGTGACAAGCTGACGAACCTAGAGTTTGCCACCCGCCAGTTGCAAGTCTTCCTCCGCACCCCCTGGTTCATGGCTGCCTTCAACCTCATCACGTTTGCCTGCCTCCTCCTCGGCTGGCTGGTAGGGTGGAACACCTTTGCGTCCTGGCTGGCCGTCGTCGTGGAGTGGGCGGTGGGCACCTACATGTTTGGGCAAACGGGCAGGGACGCCACCTACATTCGCCGCATTGCCCACCTGGAAGAAGTCAATGAGGCGCAGATGCGCCACTTGGAGGCGTTAGTTGCCCACTCGACACGCGACGCGCCTGGACTTGACGCCCCTCAAGCACAACCCCGTTGCTTTCGCTGAGAAGCTGCTGACCAACCCGGACGGCAGCCCCTTCATTCCGCACACCACGCAGGCCGAAGTCCTCCAAGGCGTGCAGCGTCATACCACCCTCGTCACCGGGCGCCAGTGGGGCAAGAGTGTGGGGCTGGCAGCCTACGCCACCTATTTTGGCACCACCCACGCCAACCGCCAGGTGTATATTTTCGGCCCGACGCTTGACCAAGCCAAAATTATTATGGGCGAAGTCATGCGCTTCTTCCGCAAACCCTCGCCGCTGGCCGTCTTGGTGGACGGCAAAATAAAAGAATTCCCCTTCCCCACCTTCAAGTTGCACAATGGCACCGAGTTTCATGCGCGCGGCGCCAACTCGCCGCAGTACATTCGCGGCCACCGCGCCCACCTGGGTATTGTAGATGAAGCGGCCTTTGTCAAGAATGGGGTCATTGGCGACGCCATTGAACCCATGTTTACGGTGACGGGCCAGGAAGACGGCAGCGCCCTCATCCTCACCAGCACCCCCTTCGGCCAGGGGGAGTTTTACGACGCCATAGAAAGCTGCAAAGCGGGCCAGGGTGCCTACTTCCACTTCACCAGCTTCGACAACCCCTTTGCCGACAAAGCCTTCTTGGAGAGGCAAAAATTACGGTACGGGGAGTATTCTCTCCGCTGGCGCACGGAATATTTGGGCGAGTTTCCTGACAACGACTTGGCCGTGTTTCCCTGGCAGGACATTGAGTGGGCCTACACCCACTACCCCCACACGGACAAAGAGACGGGCCAGCACGACTTCCCGGTGGCCCCACAGCGCGGCCACAAATATGTGCAGGGTGTTGACCTCGCCAACCGCAGCGACTTCTTCGTGTCCACCATCCTCGACGTGTCCAACCCCCTCTTGGCTGCCCTGGTGCATATGGACCGTCACCAGCAGAAGGGGTACACCTTCTACAAGCA
>JANWJO010000060.1 GCA_025449435.1 Chloroflexota bacterium
AAGGCGGTCAACCTGGCGGTCAAGCCACTCGATGGCGGCTACTGGCGACGCTATTAACGCACCTTTACCAGAGGGGAAAGGGGTGAGCCGCCCGGGACTCGAACCCGGAACCAGCTGATTAAGAGTCAGCTGCTCTACCAATTGAGCTAACGGCCCATTGTGCGGTGGCCAGTATACCCGTGGCCAGGTCACCGGCCAAATGTTGCCGCTGGGATCACTCTGGCAAGGAGGCGGATGGACCTCCTTCTCCCTCCTGCAGGCTAATGAGGCCATCGCGAGCTAGGTCATCGATCACAGATGGTAGGCGCGTCGCGTCGTACTGGGCGATGACCTCGCGTAGTTGCAAGGACAGCGTGTCGAGCGACAGGTGTTCGCCAATGGGAAGTAAGGCGAGCTGTTGAACGACCTTGCCGCGATAGTTGCGGCTCGACTGCGCAAAGTCCTGATTTCGCTGACCCTTCAACCGCGGAGGCGGAGCGCTTGCTACCGGCAATTGCATACCTGGAGCAGCCAGCTCTGACAGGTAGCGCTGGCACAACTCCTTCAGCGGGCATTGTGTACACCGGGGCACCGTTGCCTTGCAGATGGCTGCGCTCAGGTCCATCAATGCCTGGTTCCAGTCGGCGGCGCGCCCTTGCGGGAGCGCAAGCTGTGCGAGGGACTGGGCAGCGCCAAGTGGCAAGGCGTCGGTACCCAAAAGCACCCGGCCAAGAACCCGACGCACATTGGTATCTACAGTCGCCACTTGATGGCCATACGCAAAGCAGGCGATCGCGCTCGCCGTGTAGGGCCCGATTCCCGGGAGGGACTGAAGGATCGCCGGGTCGTCCGGGATGGTACCGCCGTAATCCTCGACCACCCGACGGGCGACTTCTTGTAGGCGCAACGCTCGCGAGTTGTACCCCAGGCCCGACCACAAGCGCAGGACATCTGACTTGGCGGCATTCGCCAACGCATGAATCGTGGGGAAGCTGGCGAGGAATCGCTGCAGATACGGCACGACACGGTCCACCTGCGTCTGCTGCAGCATGAACTCGGACACGAGCGTGAGGTACGCATCAGGCTTGCCGCGCCACAATAAGTCGCGGCGTTCGGTGGCATACCAATGCAGTAGCAGGTCGTTGGCGCGCCGGACTAGTGTCTCCTCTGGGCGGGCGGGTCCCGCCGAGCTACCAAGCAAACGTTTTGCTGTCATCACAGGCTCGGCTTGACAGAATTGCTTGACGAATTCGGCGAAAGCACCGACACTGGCAGCTTATACGGTTGTGCCACCGGTAATTTCAGCAGCGCCGGCGGCTCGGGAGTTTTGCAATGCATGCGTTAGTGTATCTCGGCACACACCACCTGGAAGTTCAGGACGTTCCCGTTCCCACCCCGGGCCCCGATGAGGTTCTCATCAAAGTAGGCTATGCGGGCGTGTGCGGCTCTGACCTGCATGGCTTTGAAGGGCGATCTGCCAACCGCCGGCCACCCCTCATTATGGGACACGAGTTTTCCGGTGTGATCGCGGCCACCGGGTCGGCGGTCGAGGGCTTCGTACCCGGCGAAACGGTGACGGTCAACCCGTTGCTGTCGTGCGGTGTGTGTACGCCCTGCCGCGCCGGGCGCCCGAACGTGTGCCTGCGCCGCCGGTTAATCGGCATCGAACGCCCAGGCGCTTTCGCTGAGTATGTGGTCGCGCCTGTGGACAACGTGTTCGCGCTGCCTATCGGCATGCCTGCCCAATTGGGAGCCCTTGCCGAGCCCCTCGCCAACGCTGTCCACGTGGCTTCGCTCGGACCCAAGAACCGCTTCGGCCCTTGCTTCATCATCGGGGCCGGCGCCATTGGTCTGTTGTGCATGCAAGTCGCCAAGCTCATGGGTTCCCATCCCATCATCATGTCCGACATGAATCCCAACCGGCTAACAATCGCTCGCGAAATGGGCGCCGATATCACCATCGACGCCCGCGCAGACGACCCTATCCAGCAGGTAAAGAGCGAAACCAAGCACGGCGCTCTCTGGAGCATCGACGCGGTGGGCACCGCTGTCACCCGCCAGCAAGCCGTGACTGCCCTGGCCAACGGCGGAACAGCCGTGCTCATCGGACTCGAGCGCGGCACCGGTGAAGTGGACTTGCGGGAGGCCATCCTGCGCGAGCTGTCGCTGCACGGGTCTTATGCCTTCACGCCCGACGAGTTTGCGACTGCCATCGAACTGCTGTCGCACGGCCGCATCAACGGCTCAGGATGGGTGACCAATGGTGTCCTGGCCGACGGTCAGCAGATATTTACGGACCTCACCACGCCCACCACCACGCGGGTGAAGACGATGTTCGAGCTCAACTAGCCCCGGCTATTGCAGGATGTTGACTGCTCTGGCCGCAACCAGAGCCACCGTCACCAGCGATGCCATCGCCTGTACCGACATGAGCAACTTGGCCCACTGGCTTAACGGCATCGTATCGGTGGGGCTAAAGGCTGTGGCATTGGTAAACGACAGATACAAATAGTCCACAAACCTTGCAGACCAAGCCACACTCTTGCCGGATGGCGTCCTCATCTGCATCTGCGGAAACAGGAAGTCAGGAACGTCGTCATCAGCGATGCCGTCCATGCGGGCACGCGGGCCACCACGATCCAGCTCCCAATACCACAGGCCGAAGATGACGACGTTGGTGGTCCAGATCTTGAAGGAGTCGATGAGCAACGCCGGCCCATCTGACTTTGTGCCGTGCAACAAGCCCTGGATCAACAACACGAGCGACACGACGTTAAACACGTTAAGTAACGCCGTGATCAGGATGCTCCCGGTACGCTGCCAGCCAGGCTCACTGCCGTGGCGGTGGGGCGCCGCTACGATGAGCGACACCATAAGAACGCCTGCCAGCGCGGGTAACAACCATTGGGGACCGACGGTTACCGTCGTCGACAAGGTGAGCGACACCAGAATGGTGAACAGCACAGCCGCCGCTGCTGGCAGCCGCGACTCCTTTTCGTGAATCAGCACGACGCCCCGAAAATGAGCTAACACGTAATGGAGCAACTTCACGGTGCCACTCCTCTACTCCCCGTGACATATTCACCTCACCGTGGGTATGCGCGACACAGTAATGCCCGGCCATTCTCACCAATGGTCATCGCTGACCACCCAAATGGGAGAACTCAGTGCCGGTCGGTCGCACAGTTACAGCCACGCCAGTGTCGTGACGTGTTCGGGCGACAGGCTGAGCCGCGCTGACTATACTTGCAGCTGAGTGAGCACGCGCCGTGGCTCCAGATGGATCTCATCACGGCACAGGCAACGAAAGGCAGGTCACTCGATGCAGCGTCCCGGGATCACTGTGCATGCCCCCGTCGAAGGCCGCCACGTAGAGGTACTGACACCAGACGCCTTGCGCTTTGTAGCCGACCTGCAACGGTTATTCAACGGTCGCCGGATCGAGCTGTTGGGCCGCCGCCAACTACGCCAAGCCGACTTCGATCGCGGCATCAAGCCGGGCTTTCCGGAAGAGTCGCGTGCCAATCGAGAATCAGTCTGGCACGTGCCGCCGCCACCGGCTGACTTGCTCGACCGGCGCGTGGAGATCACCGGCCCGGTGGAGCGCAAGATGATGATCAATGCGCTTAATTCCGGCGCCAAAGTGTTCATGGCAGATTTCGAGGACGCGCTGTCGCCCACCTGGAATAACTTGCTCGACGGGCACGTGAACCTCAAGGACGCGATCAACCGCACGATCACATTCAACAATCCAGATGGCCGTGTCTACCGGCTCAACGCTCAGATCGCCACGCTCATGGTGCGGCCGCGCGGCTGGCATCTGGTCGAAAAGCACGCATCGCTCGGCGGGCAACCGGTGTCCGGCAGCCTGTTCGACTTCGGTCTCCACGTCTTCCACAACATGCGCAATCTGCTGGAGCGTGGCAGTGGCCCCTACTTCTACTTGCCCAAACTGGAGAACCACCTGGAAGCCCGCCTATGGAATGACGTGTTCAGCTACACCGAAGATCGCATGAACTTACCACGCGGCTGCATTCGGGCCACGGTGCTGGTAGAGACCATTCTCGGCGCCATGGAAATGGAAGACATTCTCTACGAGCTGCGCGAGCACAGCGCCGGGCTCAACGCGGGCCGCTGGGACTACATTTTCAGCGTGATCAAGAAGTTCCGCAACGACGCCAACGCTGTGCTACCCGACCGCGCCCAGGTGGTGATGACCGTCCCCTTCATGCGCGCCTACACCGAGCAGCTCGTCAAGGTGTGCCACAAGCGCGGCGCACAAGCCATCGGCGGCATGGCCGCCTTCATCCCCAGCCGGCGCGACGCTGCCGTGAACGCGGTCGCCATGGACAAAGTACGCGACGACAAGGAACGCGAAGTGAGCGACGGCTTTGACGGAACCTGGGTGGCGCACCCAGACCTAGTGCCACTGGCCACACAGGTGTTCGACCAGTATCTGGGCAGCAGGCCAAATCAAATGGAACGCCAGCGACCAGAAGTGCATACCACGCCGGACATGTTGCTCGACTTTCACATTCCGGGCGGCCAGGTGACGGAAGCGGGCGTCCGGCTCAACGTGAGCGTCGGCATGCAATACATCGCGTCCTGGCTCAATGGGGTTGGCGCCGCCGCCATCTACAACCTGATGGAAGATGCCGCGACAGCCGAAATATCACGGGCCCAACTTTGGCAATGGACCCACAACAACGTGCCGCTTTCCGGTGGCGGCACGGTGACCAAAGAACTGGTGCGCACCATCCTCCAACAGGAACTGACCAAGCTAGAGGACGGCGTCAAGGGCGGCACGGTTGCCCCGGCCCCTTACGATCGCGCAGCCAAGCTACTGGACGAAGTCGCGCTCGCCGACGCTTTTAGCGACTTCTTGACGCTCGCCACCTATCGGGAGATCGACCTGTAGACTCCCGCCTAGTCGACCTGCGGATGCTGTACCGCGTCCACGAAGGCATCGAGGAACCGCCCTGCCGGTAAGCCATTGATGACGCGATGGTCGTAGGTGAGCGATAGCGGCAGCGTGGGTCGCACTTCCAAGTGACCGCTCACCGGATCCACCCACGGTCGGGGAGCGGCGCGTGCCACGCCTAAGACACCCGTCTGCCCAGGCGGAATGATGGGCGTTGACCAGGTGACGTGACGCAAGTTGCCATAATTGCTCAGGGTGAACGTGCCGCCCTCCACATCTGCGGCCGCCAGCCGGCCGGCCAGGGCGCGCTCGCGCAAGCTGGTAGCGACGGTCGCGATGTCGCGCAGTGAAAGCTCGCTGGCGTCGCGTATCACGACCAACTGCAGGTCGTCGCTGGGTAACGACACGGCCAGGCACACGTTGATGCTGGCGAACTCGACGATATTGCCGTCGATGAGCGAGGCGTTCATGCGGGGAGTGGCCTTCAAACAGCGGGCCACCATCTGGACAAGCAGGTGAGTGAGCGTGACCGCTGGCTCGTCCTGCTTGACGTGCTCCAGTAACGCCAGGAGCGCAATAGCATCCGCCTCGGCGAATGCCGACACATGTGCCGTGTTTTGCGAACTCTCCAGCATCCGCTGCGCCACCACACGTTGAATGCCCTTGAGTGGCACCGACCGGCTCACACGCGGTTCGTGATCCTGCAGATCGTCGGGCACCGTCATGCGTCGCTCTGATTCATCACCTGTCGCACGGCACTGACCACGTCGCTTGCTCCTGGCAATGCGAGTTTGCGCAATGGGCCGCTAGGAATGGGAACGGCCGGAGCGCCGACGCGCACCGGTGAGGCGGCGAGTGCGCCGTAGGCCTGCTCAGCAACCGTCGCGACGACCTCCGCGCCAAAACCGCCTGTCACCCAGGTCTCGTGCACCACCGCTAAGCGCCGCGTCTTGCGCACACTCGTCACTACTGTGGCAAAGTCCCACGGCGCGAGGGTACGCAAATCCACCACTTCCGCGTGTATGGCCTCAGCGGCCAGATGTGTTGACGCCTGCATGCACACAGGCACCATCGAGCCCCAACTGACAATGGTCACATCCGTGCCCGGCCGCGCGACACGCGCTTGGCCAAAGGGCACTGTGTACGGCTCAACCGGCACCGCTTCGCGCTGGCTGTGCGACAGCGACATGCCCTCGACAAACAGTACAGGATTGTCATCGCGGATGGCAGCAGTCATCAAGCCCTTGGCGTCGGCTGGGCTGGCTGGCACCGCGACTTTCCAGCCGGGAATGTGCGGGAACCACGACGTGTAGTCTTGCGGATGGCCACCATAGGGTCCGTCGCCTACGCGCGTGCGCACCACCAGTGGGCAACGGGCAGCTCCAGCAGTCATGTAAAAAATGTTGGGCGCCTGATTAATCAATTGGTTCATACCGGCTGGCAGGAACTCACCGAAGCTGATCTCGACGATGGGCCGGCGGCCAAACATCGCCGCACCAACGGCAGCGCCCACCATCGCCATCTCAGAAATGGGCGCCTCCAGGATGCGCTCTGGACCAAACCGCTCGTACAAACCACGCGTGCCTTGCATGGCGCCGCCGAACACGCGCGCATCTTGCCCGATGTAAAACACCCTGGGATCAGCAGCCATTGCCTGCTCGATCGCCTCGACGATAGCCTCCATGTGGGTGGCACGGCGTGTTGCACTGGCAGCTGTCATGGGGCGTACACCGCATGTAACCCCACGTCGTCAACGGTTACCACTGGCGATTGTTCAGCTCGCGCAAACGCCTCGTCCAGCTCGCGGGCCACCGATGCAGCTATAGCCGCGTCGTTTTCGGCCGTAAGCACACCGTCGGCGCGCAACTGCTCGATGAAGCAGGTGATAGGGTCGCGCTGCACGCTTTTTTCGTCGGTGCGGTACGTCATTTTGTCCGCTGCCCAGTGCCCGCGCATCCGCCACGTGCGTGCCTCCAAGAGCGTGGGGCCCTTGCCGGTGCGCGCTCGCGCCACGGCTGTGTCCACGGCTGTCCGCACCGCGCGAAGGTCGCAGCCATCTACCGACACTCCAGGAATACCGTAGCCGGTCGCGCGGTCAGCAACGCTAGCGAGCAAATAGCTGTCAGCCGGTTGCGAGATCGCCCAACCGTTGTGCTGGCAGACATACACGATCGGCAGTTTCCACACGGCAGCGAGATTGATTGCTTCGTGAACGTCGCCCCGGTTGGCCGTTCCGTCCCCAAACGAACACACGCATACATTACCGTCACCACGCTGCAACAGAGCGAGCGCGGCGCCGGTGGCAACACCCACCGACGTTCCCAGATCGCCAGCGACCCAGGGCACAATGTTGTGCTCGACTGGCCCGGTAAAGGGCACCGAGCGTCCGCCGCTATACCCGTCGCGTCGCCCCATCACCTGTGCAACCAAGCGCCACAACTCGGCGCCGCGCATCACGTAGGCCGCAAACGGATCACGATAGTGGACCGCCGCTACATCCCCAGGTAGCAGATCAGCAAACGCGCCAATAATCGTCGCCTCTTCGCCTGCACAAGGAAACCAGGTTGGACGCAGCGCACACAGCCGCTCGTCGAGCAGCCTGCTCAATAGCATAAACCGGTACAGGTCAAGCTCCGATGGCGAGCTCGGCATCGCCGTCACCCGTATGACTCCATTACTCTCGGATGAGTCCGGTGCATCCTCCTGTGCAGCGCACCGAGCAGGTACGTCAGCACGGCGTTGAACTTCTCAGGAGCATCGTAGCGCCCGACGCGAATTTGTTCTACAAGTTCTTCGGTGGTTTCAGGGAAAGTGGAGGCAGTGGCTGGCACCGGTTTGTCGACAACCTCGCCCGTCGACGCCAGCATTGCCGTGCGAATGGCATGGGCCGCGACGAGCGTTCGGTAGCGTAAACGCGGGTCAGTCGTGGCAGGCGCCACTTCGTCCAACAAGAAGCGCTCGACTGCCTCCAGGAGTTGTCCATTGGTGGGCGGGTCGGTGAGCGCCCAGATGTCTGCCGGCCTCCCAATTGCAGCATCGATCGCTGGTTTACCGCTCTGGTCACCTACGAAGGCAGAGAACGATACGTGCTCCGCGGCAGCGATGAGCCGCAGCGCCTCATATTCCATCTCAATGGTGCGACGGCCAAGGACGGCCAGTTCGATGTCGGGTTCCTGGCCACCAAGGAACCGCGCCGCCTGGTTGCGCGAGCCCAGTGCCCAGCGCACGTTATGGGCCACTTGCCAGAACGTCACCTGGTCGCGCGGCACGGTGAACCCAGACTCTGCTTCGTAAGCCCGGAAGAACGGTTCCGGCGCCGATATTCCACCAAATTCCAGCTGATGAACGCCAAATCGCCAGTCCCGAATGAGGCACCAGGTGAGGTCCTCCATCCGGTCACCGCAATGTGCAAATTCCCAGTCCAGAATGGCGCACAGGCCATCGGTGTCCACGAGCACATTGCCAATGCGAAAATCGCCATGCACCAGGACAGTGTCACCGGTAGCACGCGGCCGGTGCAGGCGTAACCAGCGAAGAGCAAGCTCCACTGCTGGCCGGGGCGTATCTAGCTGCCGCACATTCTGGGTGAGACCAACCAGGAAGGTAGCCACGGCATCACCGCTAGTTGGCCGCGGAAGCACATCAGGTAGTCCCTCGCTGCCGATGGCATGAATGCGAGCGAGCGCCGTACCCATTTGCATGGGAAGCCTTCGCCTGGCCTCCGCTAATGAGGGATCGCGCACAATCCGCCTGCCGATGCCCTCGCCGCGCATGTGCTCGATGACGATGGCAGGCGCTCCGGCGACGTCATCCAGCGACGCATAGACGGTGGGGACCGGAACGTCGTGATGCCGGACCGCCTCTATTAGGGAACCCTCCTGGCGCACAGACAACGCGCCGGGAAAGATGTCGCCAGGGCGGGTACGCCTGACAATACACCGCTGTGTCCTCGCGCCGGTGAAACCAGCGATTTCGACACCCCAGCTCTCGCGCGATGCGCCGCCAGCGAGCCGGACAGGCGCTGTAACTACTGCATCTGGCCAGCCATTGTTCGCCAGCGCGAACTGCAGCGCGTCACGAAATGCAGTCGGCGTAAGGCTCACGCTGGCCCCCGAGCCGCGTCACGAAACAAGCGGCGGCCAATGGCCGCTCGGTGCACCTCAGAAGGTCCGTCGAAGATGCGGAAGGCTCGAACGTCGCGGGCCATCCGGCCCAACGGCCCATCATCAGAAACGCCGTAGCCACCGCACACTTGCTGGCAACGGTCGATGACGCGCTGCACCGTTTCGGCAACGAATACTTTGGCCATGCCAGTTTCGGCACGGGCTGGCTCGCCGCGATCGAGCTTCCAGGCGGCATGCCACACCATCAGGCGCGCAGCGTGTAACTCGATCTGGCAGTCCGCCAGTGGAAACTGCACCCCTTGGTGATCGGAGAGCGCAGCGCCAGCCGAGTGACGGGAAGCAGCGTAATCGACAGCTACCTCGAGTGCTCGACGGGCGGCACCCAACCAGCGCATGCAATGGGTGAGCCGCGCCGGACCCAACCGGATTTGCGCGTACTCGAACCCTTTGTCCACCTCGCCGAGCACGTCGGCATCGCGCACGCGACAGCCCTCGAGCATGACCTCGGCGTGGCCACCGGGCATCGCCGTGTCGACCATGGGCATCTCACGCACAACGCGGAAGCCTGGAGTACTCGTATTCACCAAGAACAGCGTGGCGCCGTTGCGAGCGCGCATCGCGCCGGTGCGCGCCACTACTATGGCGACTCCAGCGCCGCGCGCTCCGCTGATGAATACCTTGTGCCCGTTAATTTGCCAGCCGCCGTCCACACGGGTCGCGGACGTCTGGAGCATGGCGGGATCGCTCCCAGCGCCTGGCGCAGGCTCCGTCATGCAAAAGCAGGAGCGCAGCCGGCCTTCCACCATCGGCGCGAGGTAGGTCGCCTGCTGCTCGGCGTTGCCAGCGTGTGCCAGCAAGTGCATATTGCCTTCATCGGGCGCGGCGCAGTTGAGCGCTTGCGGCCCCAATAAGCTGCGTCCAGCCTCTTCGAACACCACAGCACAGCCACGCCAGTCCAGGCCAAGGCCACCCCATGCTGCCGGCATGTGCGGCAGGAAGACACCAGCTTGTTTAGCCGCTTGCTGCAACACTCCGCGCACCGCTGACCAGCTGTCCAGGTCGGTTGGAAACTGCGCCTCCGCAGGAATGACCGTTCCGTCGATGAGGTCGTGCACGGCGCTGGCGTAGGTGCGGACGGCCGGAGGTATGTCGAAATCCATCGAAGGTACCTCCCTATGGCATGCTGGCTCGCTGTACCCTGGGTGAAACATTACTTGGTGACGCGCTCGTTTGCGACCGGAGAAGAGGTTCAAGCCAGCCGTTACCTTGGTACCGCCGGTTCAGACAGCGTGTCTACTAGCGGTATTCTCGGTGGTTTGTGGCCGGCAGCGACGCCAGTAGTACGTGGAAGTGCATGGCAAATTCAGGCGATCCCTCCGCGCCGGATGCGGAGTCAAGCGACGCGCATTCGCACCATGATCCCGAGCGAGAGCGATTACGTGCAGCAAATCAGGGCGTACCCTGGCGCCAATGGGGACCCTATCTGGCGGATCGCATGTGGGGAACCGTGCGCGAGGACTATTCGGCCGACGGCAGCGCCTGGGACTTTTTCCCCTACGACCACGCACTCCATCGTTCATACCGCTGGGGCGAAGATGGCCTTTTTGGCATCTGCGACAACCGAAGCCTACTGTGCCTCGCATTGGCGTTGTGGAACGGCAACGACGCTACCATCAAAGAGCGCCTCTTTGGTTTGAGTGGTAGCGAAGGCAACCACCACGAAGACGTCAAGGAGTACTACTTTTACACCGACAACACGCCGGTACACTCGTATATGAAGGCCGTGTACAAGTACCCGCAACTCGCCTTCCCCTATGAGCAGTTGCGCCACCAAAACCGCGAGCGCGACCGGCGCGTTGCAGAGTATGAACTCCTCGACACGGGCATTTTCGACCAGGATCGCTACTTCGACGTCGAAGTTGAGTACGCCAAGGCCGCTCCCGATGACATCGTGATGCGCATCACCGCTCATAATCGGGGCCCAAAAGATGCTGACATCCACCTCTTACCGACCGTGTGGTTTCGCAACACGTGGGCCTGGGGACGGGACGAGCGGAAGCCTTACCTCAAGGCAACATCCGCCAATACCATTCTCCTGGAGCACGACGAGCTGGGCGACCACGAAGTTGTGTTCGACGGATCGCCGGAATTACTGTTTACTGAGAACGAGAGCAACGCCCGGTTAATTTGGGGAGCAGAGAACCGAACACCGTTCGTCAAGGATGGCATCAACGATGCCGTGGTCTACGGCAAGACGGCAGCGGTCAATCCCGCTCGCTCGGGGACGAAAGCAGCTGCCCACTACCACTTGCACGTCCCCTCAATGGGGTCAGTCAGCGTAACCGCCAGATTGTGGGCAGTACGGCGTGTGGACTCGCGACCAAGCAACGCTATGGTACTGGAGGCGCGGCGTGCAGACGCTGACGCCTTCTACGCACCGTTGGTTTCTCACCTGGACGGTGACCAACAACTGGTCGTCCGGCAGGCACTGGCTGGTTTGCTGTGGAGCAAACAACACTATGAGTTCGACGTGGACCAATGGTTGACCGGCGATCCGACTGGTCCCCCACCACCACCTGGCCGCGCACACCGGCGCAACCATTTGTGGCGTTACCTGCGGCAATCCGACATCCTGCTTATGCCTGATACCTGGGAATACCCCTGGTACGCGTCGTGGGACCTGGCATTTCACGCCGTACCGATGGCGCTCATTGACCCGATGTTCGCCAAACAGCAACTGCTTGCGCTGGTCGAGCCACGGACGATGCGTGCCAACGGCCAAATTCCATCCTACGAATGGGCCTTTGAGCACGCCACTCCGCCGGTCCAAGCTTGGGCAACCTGGCAGGTGTATACGATCGACAAGCGCTGTTCTGGCCAAAGCGACCTTGCATTCCTAGAGCGCATGTTCGAGAGGTTGGCTATCAACTACGCATGGTGGGTGGGGGCAGAGACGCGTGACAACACGTGGCTGTTCAATGGAGGCTTTTTAGGGCTCGACAATATTGGCGTGATCGACCGAGGCGCACCCCTCCCAACTGGCGGGCACCTGCACCAAGCTGATGGCACAGCCTGGATGGCCTGCTTTGCGGCGCATCTGGTGCGCATCGCGTTGGAACTCGCGATCGACAAGCCGCACTACGCGGCAGCAGCGGTCCGCTACACCGAAGAGTTCTTCGAGATGCATCTGGCCGCCAGTGGAGATGCTAGAAGCGGCGCTGGTCTGTGGGATGCGTCCGAGCAATTCTTCGTCGACGTCATCCATTTGCATACGGGCGGTGCAATTCCGCTTGCCGTCAGATCGCTGGTTGGCTTGTTGCCGCTGGTTGCGACCGTCGCCTTGCCAGCCGATGTGGTGCGCTCAGCCCATACATACGAACGCGCTGTCGATGACGTGCTCACGCAGCGGCCGCAGCTCCGGAGCGCAGCCTCCGGCTGGACCATTCCGGGAGAACAGGGCGCGCGCCTCCTCACGCTCACCGATGCCATCCGATTGGCGCCACTCCTGCAGGCGATGCGTGATCCCGCCGAGTTCTGGAGTGAGCACGGTATCCGTTCGATGAGCAAGCGCCACGACAGGAATCCGTACATACTCCGTGTAAGTGACCAGCCGTACCCACTGGAATACGCGCCGCGGGAGTCGACGGATGGCCCCTTCGGCGAGAACTCCAACTGGCGCGGTCCGGTGTGGATGCCCATGAACTACGCACTGTGGACTGCCCTGGACGAACTGCGTGCCTACCACGGTGACTACTGGACTCCGACCGGACGCGCCAGCGACACTCTACCCATGCTGCGCGCCGACCTCGCCCGGAACCTATACAGCTTATTTCTGCTCGATAGCAATGGCCACAGGCCTGTATACAACCAGCATGTCCGCTGGCAGCAGGACCCCCACTGGCGCGATTACGTGCTGTTCTATGAATACTTTCACGCGGAAACCGGCGAAGGACTTGGAGCAAGCCACCAGACAGGATGGACCGCCCTCGTGGCCCTGCTATTCGACGGTGTGAACGGCTGACCTCACCTAGCAGCGAGTTTAGGCGGCGACGAGGCTAGGAGTTGCCGCTAGCGTCGGGTGGTTTTGCTCCCACCGCACCAAGTTGGCGTAGAGCGATTTGCCGCCTTCCACGCCAAGCCCTTGCCACCAGCTTGGACCCGTCGTCGTGAGCCGGACAGGGTGCCAGTGTGCGAACGACGCGAGCCTGCGGTGCAGATACAGCGGCGTGCGACCGACCGAACCGGCATAAATCAGGTCGGGATCCTGCGAGAGTAGGTTCGTTTGATCGATCTCAACATTGACATATTCTCCGGGCAGGGCGTAGAGATTTAAGACGGTGATGAGCACGCCATGCCCAGGTTTGCGATGCTCAATGAACTGCTCAGCGCGGGTGTCGATAGAGATGTCCACAGAAGGCTCCAATGCCTGTGCCGAGACGGCACTGTCTCAACCTTGGCATTGTGGCCCACAAACCTGAATAAATCAAGTGGGTAGCGCCGGTTTTATTCAAACCGCGCTACCCACTTGCGCGCTAGCGAGAATCGATTGGTGACCTAGTGAACTGTTCCAGCAGCGACGCCCGCCGGCAGT
>JANWJO010000061.1 GCA_025449435.1 Chloroflexota bacterium
GACGTGCTCCCATACCTCTTTGGAGTTGGGCGTCTCGTGCCAGCGCGGGCCGAGGTAACGTTCCAGCAGCGCCGACATATCGATAGAGGTCCACGTTGCCGTGTGTACACCGTTGGTCACGTGCCCTATCGGCACCTCGGCTTCCGGCACGTCTGGCCAGACATTTTGCCAGATGCGCCGCGACACGGCGCCGTGCAGCTTGCTAACGCCAAAGCGAAACCCCGACAGGCGCAGGGCGAGCAGTGTAGTGCAGAACTGCTCTCCCTGGTCAAATGGGTTGTTGCGGCCCAACGCGAGAAACTTGTCGCGGGGCAGCTTGAACGTCTCGTAATACGCTCCCAGGTAGCGGTCGATGTAGTCGGCAGGAAAATAGTCACTGCCAGCGCTCACCGGCGTGTGCGTGGTGAACACGATAGAGGCCCGCGCGAGCACCTTCGCCTCTTCGTAACTGATGCCGCGCTCGTCCATCAACATTTTCATGCGCTCGAGCGCCAGGAAGGCCGAATGGCCCTCGTTCATGTGATACACCGTTGGCGAATAGCCCAACAGCTTGAGCGCTCGTGTCCCTCCAATGCCGAGCACGATCTCTTGCTGGATGCGCTTCTCGTTGCCGATGCCATACAGTTGGTTGGTAACCGCCCGGTCGCTCTCCCAGTTGTCTTCGACGTTGGTGTCGAGCAAGATCAGCGGGACACGCCCAACCTGCGCCTTCCACAGTTGCGCCCGCACTTGGCGTCCGGGAAAGTCAAAGAGGACTGAGCGCTGTTTCCCATCGGGTCCCAGAATGGCGCCGATAGGCAAGTTGTGGAAGTCGTTGCGCGGGTAGCGTTCTTGCTGCCACCCGTCGGGGTTGAGGTACTGGCGAAAGTAACCCTCCTGGTACAGCAAGCCCACGCCCACCAACGGCAGCCCCAAGTCGCTGGCCGACTTGAGATGATCGGCCGCCAAGATGCCCAGACCACCGGCATAAATCTGCAAGCACTCGGTGATGCCGAATTCAGCGGAGAAGTACGCGACGAGTCCATTGTCCACCAGGTGGAGCCCCGACGCCGGGCGCTGCTGCATATACCGATCGAGTCGCTCCTTGGCGCGCTCCATCTGGGCGAGAAAGCCGTCGTCACTGGCCAGTTCCTGTAGGCGTGCCTGGTCGATGTGCCCGAGCATGAGCGCTGGGTTGTGGTTGGTAGCTTCCCACAAGTCGGGATCGAGCCGGCGAAACAGGTCAAGCGTGTCGGCGTCCCACTCCCAATGCAGGTTGATGGCCAGGCTTGACAGTGGGGCCAGAGCATCCGGTAGCGACGGCACGATACGGTAGCGGAACAGCGGTCGTAGCACGCGGAATAGTCCTCATCTCTCCACAGTCAACGAGACAGTATGACAGACCAGAAACCAAGCGACGGCCAAGTGGTGGTTGGGGGCCGCTGCGACGTGAGGCTTCGTCTTCATCCTAGGCGAGCACGATTTTGAAACACCGTGTTGGCATGTCTCGCGCCAGAGTCACTGCGAAGCAACTAGCCGGTGCTAGAGATTGTGCGAAGCTAAGTCCCTTTAACGGGCGTTGGCTGGCACCACGCGGACGGAACTACACCTCCGCCCATTGGCTATTTGTTGCCGAAGGCCGATCCTCGCCGGAAACGGCGTCACGGTTGTCAGGTCCATCGTCAGATTGCTTGACTCGCATTCTAGGGGGCAAGTCAATCGCTATAAGCCAATGGTCCTGCCAGATTCTCCGGGGCGTGGTGCCTTGGTGTAGCATCGAGGCCAGGCACTCTGGCACCGTTTGCTTGGCTCCGTGAACATTGCATCTTGCGCGACACCGGCATCCGTAACCGTGCCTTGATTGAAGGGACGGAACGGGATGTCACCACGTCACCGGATGCTCGCTTGAGTGCAGCCCGGTCGGTCGCTGCGAACTGTCCGCAGCCGTCCTCAAGAACCTCCTTGATGGCCTAGAAACAAATGACTTTGCGTTGGGAAGAGACAACAGTGCCGAATATGCTGCGCTCAACACTACCGCTCTGATCGAGGCTATTTACGGCTCGAAGACGGCAGCGGTTTCTGACCAGTCGCGGTGGACGCGTCGTGTCCAATCCATCGGATGCCGTAGCAGCACAACTGACCGCGCGTCTCCACGCCGCTGGACGTACCTTGAAGACAGGGGACTTTCGCATCGCAGCTGCGGCCCAGCGTGATGGGCTGGCTGTCATTATGAGGGACAAGGATTTCGCACAGACGCTCAGGGTGATATTCGCTGCGGCGCAAGGCTATTGACATTGTTGCAAGACGAGGGGGGTACGGCGTGTACGACGTGGCTGGCGTGCAAATCGCCTTCTTTGGTGGGCGTGCCCCCCTTGAGGCACGGGGTTCGATCGGACCCTACCAGTTCTTCTTCCGCGCGAAGGGGAACGAGTGGGAGTTCGCCGTTGCCACCGATGGGGACGCGGACCCCGCTACCTTCGACGTCCGAGAGCGACGTGGCTTTGGGATATTTGGCCGCACGCACCACGACCGATACCCTACGCCTGCTCGTGCCCTGGCCGAGGAGACCGCCACGCAACTCGTGGAGCAGTGTGTGCGGTGGTTTCAGGATTTTGATGCCTACGTACGCTCAGTCGGCATCGTGACTGCGCTCGTCCACGACCGCGAGCACGTACGCATAGATGGGTTCCCTCAACTGGTGAACGACTACCTTGGAGGAAACGCGCCCGTGCAAGCGTGGGGCCTGGTGGATCGCTGGCCGTACTACTTTCGCGCCCGCCATGACGAGTGGCGCTTCGCCGTGGCGGCGGTACGCGACGCCGACCCAGTTGACGTCTCCACGCCGCGCGATGGCTTCTGCGTGTTCGGTCCCTATGGCCGAACCGGCGGCGAGGATGCCAGTTGGATGCCTGAGGAGGTAGCTCTCAGCTTGATCATACGTGGTGCGCGGTGCTTTCTCGCTATGGCAACACTTTTCGAGCCACAGCTTGACGATGCCTAAGCACGGGGTTGGTGTTCCTGCGCTCCGCTCCTACGACTCGAGCATCGGGCGGTTCATGAGCCGGGATAGCTACGCAGGGAACGCGGGATCACCACTGAGTCTGAATCGCTATACGTATGTGCTCAACTCGCCGACGCTCACCGCCGACCCCAGCGGGCTGTGCAGCAATCAGGTGTGCCAGCCGCACGCCTGCACCGATACCACCGATCCCCAGGCGCCCACCTGTGTGCTACCTGGTCTAGCCGAGTGCAGTCCGGTCGGTGGCTGCGAACTGTCCGCAGCCGTCCTCAAGAATATTCTCGGCGGCGGCGACGAGCTTTTTCAGAACACGGAGCCCGAGAAGCTGGCGGGCGAACTGGCTACAGCGCGGAGACTCCACGTTACGCCTATTGGAGTTGGTGACCCCGGCTTTGCCGATGTCGTAAATGCCGGAACAATCAAGTGGGCGGTTACTGCAGATGGCAGACTCCTCATCATACCGAAGACCGTTCATGGGGAGGAGCTGTATCACATTGTCATCACGGGCGGGGCACCCGTCCTAGCGGCAGGCGAAGCCGACATTGCCGCACACGCTGGAGTATTCATCGGGATCGAGATCAACAACCATAGTGGGCACTACTTGCCGAGCACAGCAAGCCTCAGTATCGGCCGTGCGGCCTTCGCCGCCGCCGGCATCGTGTTCCCGTGAAAGGTTGATGATGGGTTCGATGAACGAGGCTGATGCCGCCTCCTTCCTGCACAGGCTTTTCGAGCAGGATCCAGCGAGTATCTTGGCTTGGTTGCGTGATGTTGCCGCTCATCCTGGCACAGCACCACAGCGCTTCAACTGGCATGGCATGGCCGATACAGCGACGATGCGAGCCCACGCTGCTGTAGCGCCAGGAGCGCTGCTCTGGGCGACTATCGCCGTGCGTGTGTACGAGCAACTGGCCAACGATGCTGCACTCAACGAAAACCACTCGTTTGAAGGATCGGCCATGATGCTGCGGGCGGCAATGATTCGCCGTTACGGGGCCGTGCCGGAAGATGAGATCCTGGATCCCGCTCGTGTCGTGGACTGGTTCTCTGATCGACTGCCGTTCACCTTGAGCCAGGCTCAGAGCCTAAGTCACGACTGGCCCGCGTTGCCAATCGAGACCATTCGCGAGCTCCGCCGGATCAAGAACCGTTTGAACGTCCTGGAGATCCTGCCCGTTGGAGCGGCTGAGGAAGTTCGCAGCGATGTGGATGCCTGGCTGCGCCTGCGTCCACACCTGCCATAGTTCGGTCTTCGTAGGCATAGGATGCAGCACGCGAGGCTCTAATGAGACCCAGAAGAACGTCTCGCCCACTCAGGATCTCATCACCGACTCGTGGTCCACAGCGATGGGTTGGGCAGTGTGCGCGCGCTCACGGATGAGAATGGGACGCTGGTGGGCACGCTGAGCAGCGATGCCTTTGGGGCGGGTGCCAGCGAGACGGGCCTGGATCCCCAACCCTTTGGCGACAGCGGGGAGCACGTGGACGAGACCGGGTTGGTGTTCCTGCGCACCCGGTTCTACGATCCGAGCATCGGGCGGTTCATGAGCAGAGATACCTATGGCGGTTCTGCCAGTCAGCCGCTATCGCTCAACTCCCCGACATTGATGGCAGACCCCAGTGGGATGGATCCAGCGAACAAGGTGCTGCAGCCGCACGCCTGTACCGACACCAGCGATTCGCAGGCGGTCTCGGAACACAGGTCGTAGCACGCGGAATAGTCTTCATCTATCCACAGTCAACGAGACGGTATGACAGATCAGCACTATGGCAGCGGCACGGTGGTGAAGCGGTGAGTAGGACCCCGGGTGACGGATTACAACGTCGCTAGGAAGCTGTTGACCGCCTCAAGGTACGGTACGAAGTTGCTTCGCCGGATGTTGTGCCCGGCATGATCAATTGGTGTCCAAGTACCGCGCGGCGCAAGGGTCAAGGCTTCGCGCGCCGCTTCTGGACTCACGATGCCGCCAAGTTGTACGTCGGCTGTAACCAGCAACCACGGACAATCGAATCGACGGACCAAGTCGCGCCAGTTACTCGGCTCTGCCACAATTGTGGGCTCGGCCATGATGGCGTCAACTTGGAACCGTGCTTTTCCAGCTGCCCAATCGATGCGATCGATCTCGGGCCATTCAGCGCGCTCGGATTGAGCGACAGCACGTTGCTCCGCGGGTGACAGCTGTTGAAAGTTGTGCAACCACGCTACCCATTCCGGGCTCCGCAAGGGCGCGCGACTACCAACCGGTGGCGGTGTACCGTACAAGCTGGCGATTGGTCCATCGCGCCACGGTGGGTCTTCGAGCACGACGCCGCGGAACGTGTTGGGAGTCGTTGCGGCGACGCGCGCGGCCGTAGCCGCCCCCATCGAGTGCCCGATGAGCACTGGTCGTACCAGGTGCAGTGCCCCAACGACGGCCAGCACATCGGGTGCGGCGCAGCTGCGAAACTGGCCAGGATTCGGGGCAGAGGAGCCACCATGCCCAGCGGCATCGACAAGCACGAAGTGATACCGCTGAGGCAGTTCTTGCACGAGACGCCGCCACGCAAGCGCGCTGTCAGAAAAGCCATGCAGGAGCACCACAGGTTCGCCCGTAACCTCACCTGCCTCATAGTAGTGAACCGTACGTCCATCGATATGCAGGCTGCCAGGAGTGAGTGTGGTCACCATAAACCCCCTCGTGCCGTCGGATAAACATGGCTCGCATGATTGTACACTGGCGGCCGTCGGAAGTCGGCGTACGGCTGTTGCCTCATGTCTAGGCCGCCAGAGTCTACACTCTTCTCATACGGCGCGGTGTGCCGCCGGAACAGTGCCCAAGCCGTCCAACCGAGGCTGTATCTGGTGGTAGCTTGGACGCGTGTATATAGGGGTTGTCGCTGGTAAAGGAGATATTTCGTGCGCGAGGCAATGATCGCCGAGATCATCGGCATCAGTGGCCACAATGGCGATACTATCGAGGCCTATTACGCCCGTCCGGTGACGGACGCGCCGGTACCGGGCGTCATCGTAATCCACCACATGCCCGGATGGGACGAGTGGAGTAAGGAAGTGGCCCGCAAGCTGGCCTATCATGGCTACGCCGCGATCTGCCCACATCTGTACTCTCGACACGGGCCCGGCCGCTATGATGATGTCGCTGCCGCTGCTCGGGCTGCCGGTGGTTTTTCGGATGCCCAGGTCGTCGGCGACGCGCGTGGCGCCGAGCATTTTCTGCGTGCCCAGCCGGCCAGCAACGGTAAGGTGGGCGCTATCGGGTTTTGCTCTGGTGGGCGGCAAGCCTACATGCTGGCCTGCCAGTTGCCCACGCTCAATGCCGCTGTGGACTGCTGGGGCGGTCGAGTCGTCGCCAAGCCAGAGGAACTGACCGAGCGCCAGCCCCAAGCCGTGATCGACATGACGCCAACCATGCATTGCCCGCTGCTCGGCATCTTTGGCAATGACGACACCAGTCCCGATGTGGCCCAGGTGAACCACACCGAAGAGGTCCTCAAGGCGAACGGCAAGACGTACGAGTTCCATCGCTACGATGGCGCGGGTCACGGCTTCTTCGCGGTTGACCGCCCTTCGTACCGCCCGGCACAGGCGGTCGACGGCTGGAAGCACGTGCTGGCCTTCTACGATCGCTACTTGCGCGCGACCGCGAGCGCCTGAGAGGAACGACCGATGTGTACCTACCAAACGGCGTCGTTCGGCATCGAGGCGCACGGCAAGGGAGTGGCCGACTGGATACCGCTCACACGAGCGACGGTGTATTACGACCACCCCATCAGCGCGCCGCTCGATCACGCGCTCGTTATCAACTTCGTAGACGCCACAGCCGGGCCTGGATCGCGGGTTGCTGTGGAATTAAGCGTCCAATCAGCGCGTGAGTTAGCCGAGGCGATCCAGGAAATGCTCAGGACCGAGCAAGCGCAGAAGGACCTCGCTGCATCGTAGGTCAGGCGACCGGAGCCTGATAGCAGTCGTACCGGCGTTACAGCTTCGATTGCGGGTCTAGCGCGTCGCGCAGGCCGTCGCCTACATAGTTAATCGAGAGCACGGCCAGGAATATCGCGGCGCCAGGGAACAGCGCCATCCAGGCGTCGAGGCTCAAGTAGTTTTGCGCGTCAAACAGCATGCGGCCCCAGGTGGGCACGTCCGGTGGAAAACCCAGGCCCAAGAACGACAGCGTCGACTCGGCTATGATCGCTGACCCCACCGACAGGGTGGCAGCCACGATCACCGGGCTGAGCACGTTCGGCAGGATGTGCCTGATAATCTGGCGCGCTGCGGGCACGCCTATGCAACGCGCTGCCAGCATATATTCTTTTTCGCGGATCGACAGGAAACCGGCGCGGACCAGGCGGGCCGTGGACATCCAGTTGAGCCCGCCAATGACGCCAACCAGCAGCACAAAGATGCCGCCGCCTGTGCCCATTCGCTTGGTCAAGTCGTCCCGGAACAGGTAGATGATGAGCAGCAGCAGCGGCAGTTGGGGAATGGAGATAAACACATCGGTCACGCGCATGAGAGCGTTGTCGATGAACTGGCCGAAGAAACCAGCTAGCGAACCGATAAGGGTTCCCAAGGTGATGGCCACGATCATGGCCGACATACCAACTGCGAGGGAGATGCGCCCACCCCACAACACCCGCGCCAGAATGTCCTGGCCTAAATCGTCGGTACCAAACGGGTGGGTGAGTGATGGCGCCGCGCCAGCGGCGGCGAAGTCGACGTCTTCGATTTTGACGTGATACAGCAGCGGGCCAATAAGCGTGGCGGCGACGAAGAACAGGAACACGATCGCGCCCGTCGTCGCCAGACGGTGATGTAGGAATCGGTGGAGCGCGTCGCCCCACAGCGACCGGTGTTGCTTGAGCGCGAGCTCGCCTCCATCTGGCGCTGGACGCACTGCTGAAGACGGCGTGACACGAGCCGTTACTGCCATTTCACGCGTACTTAATTCTTGGATCGAGGAACCCGTATACGAGGTCCGCAATCAGGTTAAAGAACACGACAAGGATGGCAAACACGAAGGTGATCGCCATGACGACGGGCGTATCGCTGTTCTCGATGGCCGAGATCAGCAGCGAGCCGATGCCTGGGACGCGAAAAATCTGCTCGGTCACCACTGCGCCCGTGAACACGGCCGGGAGTTGCAGGGCCATCAGCGTGACCACCGGAATCAGGCTGTTGCGTAGGATATGGCGCATCACCACGATGCGTTCCACCAGGCCCTTGGCGCGCGCCGTGCGCACATAGTCACCACGGATATTGTCGAGGACCGAGGCGCGCGTATAGCGCGTCAGGCTGGCCGTCTGGAACAAGGCCAGTACCGCGATGGGCATGATCATTTGCTTGATCACCTCCGACCGTTGCTGGGTGTCGGTGTTGTAAATCGACGGCAGCCAGCCAAAGTGCACACTAAAGATGAGAATGAGCAGGACGCCGGTGAAGAACGTCGGCAACGAAAAGCCAACAAACGCGAAGGTGGTCGCGATGTGGTCAAACCAGGAGTACTGTTTGATGCCGGCGATGACGCCGATGGGAATGGCGAGCAGCACCGACACCAGATAGGCGAAGCCAATCACGGCGAAATCGGTAGGTAAGCGCTGCAAGATGAGCGCACTCACCGGCGAGCGCGTTTGGAACGAATAGCCCCAATCGCCATGCAGAAAGGCCACTGCCCACTTGACGTAGCGCACGGGCACCGGCTGATCAAGGCCAAACTCGTGGCGAATTTGCAGGCGCACCTCAGGGGGAATATCTGGGTTAGCGGCAAACTGGCTCAGCGGGTCGCCTGGAGCCAATGCCAGAATGCCGTAGACCACGATGCTAATGATGATGAGGGTGGGAATGGCGATGAGCAGGCGCCGGACTAAATAGGTTGACACGTCCTGTGCTCCACCTCCTTAGCAGGGAAGCGGAGGCAGCGGCTCATCCCCTGCTCCCGCCAGCTGGATGCCTAGGACTGCCGGGTCCAATCGGCGATATTCCAGGTGTCCTGGTCGAATGTGTTGAGGTCGGGGCCGTTGAGCCACTTGGCCTTGCAGTCTACGTTCTTGCGGTCAATCATGCCGATGGTGACGTAGTTGCCAACGATCAAGTCGTTCATTTGCTTCATCAGGTCGTCAAACTTGGTGGCATCGATTTCGGTTTGGGCCTGCGTGTACAGCTGGTTGAACTGGTCGTTCTGCCAGCGAGTGTAGTTTGGACCGGACCACTTATTTTCCGCCTGCGGGATGTCCGTGGCCGGGTTGATGCTCCTCCAGCGGTCCATGTACGTCACGGGTGCGGGGTTGCCCACCGTAGACGTAAACATCTCGAGGTCGGTGTAGAAATGGGCAATCGTATCGGGACTACTCCCACTGCTAAAGAACACGCCGGCATCCACCGTCTTGAGTGTCAGATCGATGCCAAGTTGTGTCATACCTTGCTTGATGATGGCTTGTTCTTTCTGGCGTAACGAGTTAATACTCGTCTGGTGCACGAGCTTCATCTGGACACCATTTTTGGCTCGGATGCCATCCGAACCTTTTGCCCAGCCAGCGTCATCCAGCAGCTTGTTGGCAGCGGCGATGTCGAATGGGATATTCACGCCGGTCGACTTAATACTGGTGGGTGTGGTGATGACGTCGAAGGTCGGGCCACCGGTGTCACCATACAGCTGCGTCGCCATGGTCTTGCTGTCCACTGCCATACAGATGGCTTGCCGGACTTTCGGATCGCTCAAGATGGGGTGTGGCGTACCGAGGTGCGACTTCTGATTGTCCACGGTTTGGTTCGGGTCGGTCATATTAAAGAACAACTGCTCAACGCCACCGCCGAACGCAGTGACGAGGTCACCCTTGCCGCCCGTCATGATCTGTTGCAACACCGGCCACTCCACTTGCAGGTTCCAGGCGTAGTCATACTCCCCAGTTTGGAACACGGCCCGTGCGGCAGAAGTGGCGTCGCCACCGCCCTTGATTTGGACGGTGGCGAAAGCTGGCTTGTTCGGGTCGCGATACTTGGCGTTGATGGAGTAGGTAACCAGGTCACCTGGAGTGAATGTGTCGACATTGTACGGACCGGTGCCAATGGGCTTCTGGTTAAACGGTGCGTCGTGGGCTTTAGCGCCCACAAACTCTTGCAGGATGTGCTTAGGGAGGACCACATTAGCGCCCAGCCACGCCTGATGCCATGCCGGATTCGGCTTGGTGAAGCTCACTTTTACGGTATTCGCGTCGATCGCCTCGACTTTGGAGATCGGCAAATACGATCCCAGCGACGTGGCAGCGGTAGCCTTGTCTGTGACGTACTGCCAAGTGAACACTACGTCGTCGGCAGTGAACGGCTGCCCATCACTCCACACGACGTTTGGTAAGAGCTTGCACGTAAACGACGTGCCATCCTTCGCCAGGCCGCCGTTATCAAGGGTCGGCACTTCAGCGGCAAGCACAGGCAAGATTGTGCCATCGTTCTTGGCGGTAAACAGCGGTTCCAGCACTAATCGCGACGCGTTGTTGTCCTTGGTACCGTTGGCCAGGTGAGGATTCAAGATAGTGACGGCTTGCCAGAACAGTACCTTGAGCGGTCCCGCTTTGCCACGGTTGCCCGACGCTGCGCTGGCGCTGGTGGCTGCGGCGCTCGACGTAGCCGCTGCGCTAGTGGCGGCGGCACTCGACGTAGCTGCTGCACTGGTGGCTGCGGCACTCGACGCGGCACTGGTAGCAGGTGCACTGGTTACCGCTGCACTGGTTGCGGCCGCGCTTGTGGCAGCCGTGGTCACCGCCGATGCCGCGCCACAACTGGCGAGCAATCCGGCAAGCGGGCCGGCAACGGCTAACACGAAGGTCGACTTCAAAAATTGCCGCCGTACCACGTGCCCGCGCTTGGTATTACCTGGCAACGATGCACCTGCAAGAACGTCAACCACGACTGCCACTCCCTCAACGACTATGGGTCCGGCCAAGGCCCTACGTGACCAGCGAAGAGAGAGCGACGACCATGTCTATAGGAGTACGAGACCGGCTTGCCTCGCTGTCTCAACCTGATTAAGCCCGGTGCTCGGGCAAGTATACACCAAACGGAATATAATGCCCGGCCCGAGCACATGGGCTTAGCATGTATGTGGCATAACCTACCCAGGAAGTGCTTTCGGTACCACTTTGTTGACCTATGAGGTTAATTTCACGCCAACATATGCCGAGGGCTCGTTTCACCCATCTATTCAACTGCCCAGATCGGAAATGAACAACGTTTGGGCCAAGATGACGTTTCAGATGGCACAGGTTAAGCTCGTGAAGTGCCGCTAGTCCCACGTGTAGTGCGCTACTTCAGTGCGAAAGTTGTCTAATTCCGCTGCTTGCTGTTGCGAAGTCCAATCGAGCACGCTGGCAAGTTGATGAGCAACACTGGGTGCGCATGCCAGCGCACCTCTAGGACCTAGTAACGTCAGGCCAAGACGGCGCGTGAGCACGTCACTCAACGTGACGGCGTGTTCTTCCGTGGCGGCGTAGGTGGCTTCAGCACGGATGACCGACAGGTCAGGGACCAAGCGCTCTCCTAGCGTGGCGTCCTCGGCAACCAGGCTAGCGATGCGCAACGCACCCGACCCATAGCTGGCGAACAGGTGGTCGGCCACATCATGCGGCAGTTGCTCGCGCAGCAAGCGTTGTGCTTCGGCCCGCCCGAGGTTCCCATCAACACCAGGCAGGAACCCACCGAGGCCAACGTCCCGCGTCTTGCACTCTGGCACCCTGGATAGGTGGCCGGCATCGACGAGCAACGCGCTGGCTTCGTTGACGATCTTTTCAGCCATGTGCCGGAATGTTGTGAGCTTGCCGCCGACGATCGCTATGACGCCGTTCGGCATCACGGTAATGCGATCTTCTCTCGATACCGAATCGGGAGAGCTGCCTTCGTCGTTCACCAGTGGGCGCAAACCTGCCTGGACACTGATGACGTCGGATTCGTGAACCCGTGCCCCGGGCATGCGCTCGTTGACCACCTGGAGCAGATACCGGACGTCGACTGGCTTGACCGGCGGCTCGTCCAGATCTCCGGCATAGGCGGTGTCAGTGGTGCCGACGAAGGTCCGTTCCTTCCAGGGCACCACGAACACATAGCGGCCATCGCGCGGATGGCGCAACAGCACAGCACTCCTCGTGCCAAACGGCTCGCGTGGCAGGGTCAGGTGGACGCCTTTGGCTGGCCGCACCAGTGGCCGGTGCGCCGCATCGGCTCGGGCTAGCGCTTGATCCACCCACACGCCCGCTGCCAGCACCACTCGGTGCCCCTTGATGCGCAGTTCATCGCCCGTGAGTTTGTCTCTGCAGACCAGCGTGTCAACTGGGTTCCAGGCAAAGCCGGTGGCGGCACAATGGTTGGCCACCAGCGCGCCGTAGCGCACCGCCTCCTTGATGACCGTAACCGTGAGGCGCGCATCATCGGTCTGCCCATCGTAATA
>JANWJO010000062.1 GCA_025449435.1 Chloroflexota bacterium
ACCGCCCATGACGTCGCTACCAACCGACTGCATGGTGTTCCAAGCGTTGCCGATCAGCCCGGTGATGCCGCCGCCACCCGTTCCAGTGTCGATTCCGGCGCCAATATCGCTTGCAACGTCACCGACGGTATTGAAGACATCGTGCCCGATCGCCTGCGCGCCGCCCGCCTGGCGACCGGCGATATTGCCCACACCGCTTAGGATGTCACCGCCAACCGCACCGGCCGTAGACACGACATTGCCAGCGACGCCTTCGATATCATCGAGGAACGACGGTTGCAGGACCGGACTGGCGATGGACGGCGTAGCACGCGCATTGCTCTCCTGCCCTGCTAACGGCGCAAGGGTGCTAGCTCGCTCGGCGTCCTGTGCTTCAGCTTCGAGCTGGCTGCTGTACACCAGCGATCCTGGGGTTGTTCCAGCCAGAGCGGGAGAGCGGGTCGCTTGCTGGCGGACATGTGTCAACTCGTGCGCCAGGAGTTGCTGCCCCACTGGCGTGCCGGGTTGGTAGAAGTCGCGCCCAAAGAGGACATCGGCGCCATAGGTGAGCGCTTTGGCGCCGAGTTGATCGGCGAGCAGCGCGGCGTCCTCGCTGGCATGAATCCGCACACTCTCCAGGTTAAACCCGAGCCGTGCTTCATTCACCGCGCGTGTCGCGGGCGGCAGCGGCGTCCCCGATCCTGCGGGTGCTGGATCCACAGACGACTGAGCGGGCAGATGCGCAGCGCGCACGCGCCGGTCGGAAGCAAACGCAGCCATGAGCGGCTCCCATCATGGTGGAAACACCGCTATGATGGCGCGCTGGCTACACCGGCGTATCACCAGCGTCAACACAGCGGCAGCGAATGGTAACCGCCACGTAGTGTATAGTCTGCCCCGGGCGAGGCGACGCAGGGTCCCTCCTGATCCGCGACGTCACCATCCCCATCGATGCACCCACCGTGGATGCGCGCCAGTAAGGGAGAACGATGAACGTTGCGCTCGCAGTTGCTCACATCCTCAAGAAGGAGGGCGTGTCGTTTCTCATCGGCTATCCAGTCAACCCCATCATCGAGCAGGCAGCCGTAGCCGACATCCGCACCATCATCGTGCGGCAAGAACGCACGGGCCTGCATATGGCTGATGCAGTGGGGCGCGTGACCTCCGGCGAGAAGATCGGCGTATTCGCTATGCAGCACGGCCCGGGTACCGAAAACGCCTTTGGTGGTGTTGCCCAGGCCTACGGCGAGTCGGCACCCATCGTCGTGCTCCCGGCAGGGTATCCCCGCAACATCGCGAACTTGCAGCCGAACTTCAACGCCATGCTCAACTATCAGCACGTCACCAAGACCGTCGAGACCGTGAATGTCGCCAGCGCCGTGCCAGATGCCTTGCGCCGCGCCTTCACCCAGGTGCGCAATGGCCGCCCGCGCCCGGTAATGGTGGAAATTCCCGCCGACATCCTGCACGACGACATCCCTGAGCCCACCGACTACGTGCCGGCGCCGGTGTTGCGCACCGCGCCCGACCCACGCGACGTGGAGCGCGTGGCAGCCGTGCTGGTCGCGGCCGAACACCCGGTGATCTACGCTGGCCAGGGAGTGCATTACGCCAAGGCGTGGTCGCAACTGAAAGCGCTCGCCGAGTTGCTGGAAGCGCCAGTGATGACCAGCCTGGGCGGCAAGAGCTCTTTCCCCGAAAACCATCCGCTGTCGCTCGGCTCCGGCGGTGTGGCCATTCCACTCACCGTGCGCCATTTCCTGGACGCCGCCGATGTGATCTTCGGCATCGGCTGCAGCTTTACCCAAACCAACTTCGGCACGATGATGCCGAAGGGCAAGACCATCATCCACGCTACGCTGGATGAGGCCGACTTGAACAAGGACCAAGCTGCGGCATACGGTCTCCTTGGCGATGCCGGGCTCACGCTGGATATGGTGCTGGCCTCCGTGAAAGACCGGCTGCACGGCCAGCCACGCGGCCGCCTCGCCGCCGTCACCAGCGAGATCGCGGCGGTGCGCGAGCGCTGGCTGAAGCAATGGATGCCCAAGCTCACGCTGAACGAGACGCCGCTCTCCCCCTATCGCGTGATCTGGGACTTGCTGCACACCGTGGACGTGCCGAACACCATCATCACCCACGACGCCGGCAGTCCGCGCGACCAGCTCTCTCCCTTCTGGCAGGCGCAGTCGCCGCTGGGCTACCTCGGCTGGGGCAAAACCACGCAACTAGGCTACGGCCTCGGCCTGGCGATGGGCGCCAAACTCGCCCGCCCCGACAAGCTGTGCATCAACGTGTGGGGCGACGCCGCCATCGGATTCACCGGCATGGACTTCGAGACGGCCGTGCGCGAGCGCATTCCCATCCTGTCTGTGCTGTTCAACAACTTTTCCATGGCCATCGAGCTCAAGGTCATGCCGGTCTCCACCGAGAAGTACCGCAGCACCGACATCAGCGGCAACTACGCCGACATGGCCAAGGCCTTCGGTGGCTACGGCGAACGGGTGACCGACCCCGGGCAGGTTTGCGCCGCCATCAAACGCGGCATCCAGAAGACACAGGAAGGTGTCCCTGCACTGCTCGAGTTCATCACAGCGAAGGAAACCGAGATCTCCCGGCACCGATAGAGCGTCGATCACTATGCAGGAGGGCGGCCAGGTTGCTGGCCGCCCTCCTATGGGAACACGATCAGTCCCCAGTCACCTCGTCGCAGCTGCCTGGCTGACGGCGATGCCTAACCCTTGGGCGACGCGCGTACCCAGGTCTTGGTCTACCTTGCGCCACAACGCGACAGCGCGTTCCTGGATGGCGCGATCCACGCCACCGCTGAGGTGGCCAACCAGATTGCTCACCAGGTGCGCACGATCGGTGGGCGAGAGCACCTGCCGGTACAGTGTGCCCGCCTGATCGAAGTCGTTGTCGGCAGCGTGCAAGGTCTCAGCCGTGCGCACGATCTCAGCGTCACCAACGTGCCAGCTGGGGTCGGGATAGCGGCTGGCGTCGGCTTGCGGACCGCCCATGCTGTTGGGAGCGTACACCGGCTGGCTACCAGGATGGTGCGCCGTCATGGCGCCATCCTTGTTGTAGCTGTGCACCGGTGCATGCGGCCGGTTCACCGGTAGTTGCTCGTAGTTGGTGCCGATGCGGTGTAAGTGGGTGTCGTGGTAGCTGAACAAGCGGCCCAGCAACATGCGGTCGGGACTCGGCCCGATGCCCTGCACCATGTTGGAGGGCGCGAAGGCGGCCTGCTCGATCTCGGCAAAGAAATTGGCAGGGTTGCGATCCAGCACCATTCTCCCGACAGTAATGGCCGGGTAATCCTTGTGCGGCCACACCTTGGTGAGGTCGAACGGATTGAACCGGTAACTGGCGGCATCACCATAGGGCATGATCTGCATTTCCAACCGCCAGGCCGGGAACTGCTTGCTAGCGATCGCCGTATGAAGGTCACGGCGGTGAAAGTCAGGATCCTCATCGGTCATCGCCTTGGCTTCGCTGTCGGTGAAGTTCTCGATGCCCTGCTCGGTCTTAAAGTGGTACTTCACCCAGAAGCGCTCACCCTTGGCGTTGATCCACTGGAAGGTGTGGCTGCCATAGCCATTCATGTTCCGCCAGGTGCGCGGGGTGCCGCGATCAGAGAACAAGAAGATCACCTGATGCAGAGCTTCAGGTGAGAGCGTCCAGAAGTCCCACTGCATATTATTGCTGCGCAAGCCGGTATCGGGCAGCCGCTTCTGCGAGTGGATGAAGTCCGAAAACTTGGAAGGGTCGCGGATGAAGAAGATCGGTGTGTTGTTGCCGACCAGGTCGTAGTTGCCTTCTTCGGTGTAGAACTTCATGGCGAAGCCGCGTGGATCGCGCACCGTGTCGGGGTAGCCTTGCTCGCCGGCCACGGTGGAGCAGCGCAGCAACATGGGCGTGCGCTTACCCACCTTGTTCAGGAACGCCGCCTTGGTCCACGGCGTGACATCGGCCGTCACCTCGAAGTAGCCAAAGGCGCCACCGCCTTTGGCGTGTACGACGCGTTCGGGGATGCGCTCGCGGTTGAAGTGTTGCATTTTCTGGATGAGGTAGTGATCTTGTAACAGAATGGGGCCGCTTGGTCCCGCGGTGAGCGAGTGCGCGTCACTCGCGGCAGGGATGCCAGAATCGGTCGTGGTGTTGTTGGGCTTGCCGTTGGGGTGGGGTTGTGTGTCGCTCATGTCGAGGTGCTCCTCCTTGCCTGCCATCTGAGCGGTTCCGCCGTTGCAACCGCCAGGCATCAGTGTGCCATACTAAGCAGGTCCGGTACGCTAGCTGTCCCAAGTAGCAGCGAGGCGGGCGTAGGCCTGGTTGAGTTCGAGCATGCGCTCAGCATCGCCACCGAGGTCGGGATGATACTGCTTGGCCAGCCGGCGGTACGACTGCACAATCGTGTCGCGGTCAGCGGCGCGGGTGAGTTCCAAGCAGCGCAAATCGGCCTCGAATGACGACCCGACGGTTCGTGTGCCTTGGCGGTTAGATGCACGGCTACTGGCGTACAGCCGGCGATGCGCCTCGAATACAGCGTCGCGAAACGCTGCGTGGACGTGCATGCGGTTGTCGATATAGGCCCGCACCCTGGCCACTGTGGTGAGGTCCAGATAAAAGTCGATCAAGCGGTCGGCCTCGGCAGGATAGGCCAGGTAGGCGTGGGCCCAAATGCCGAGGTCGATGATTTCTTCCAGTTGAGCGGCCGTGAGGAACTGGTCGCGGATCAGGGCGGCTTCGCGTCCAGCCGCGAGCAGAGCCTCGCGCGCCGCTTTGCGCGCCAGACTTTGCCGGTGCAGCAAGTCGTTGAGCTCCTTGAGGATGGCCTGGCGGTCATCCTCCGGAAACGGATCGAACAGCGCGAGGTCGACGGACGACAGCCGCCCATCCTCGAACACGTGCTGCCGCAGGCGCCCCAACTCATAGGCGGTCACCGACAGCGCGGCGGTGCCGCTATAGCGGTCGAGCACTGGACGCAGCGATACACACCAGTCGCCCAGAATACTCAGCGAGACCCACAACTGGTTGCTCACGGCTCGGCGAGCACTTTCTGCAGCAACGCCGCTTCGATGTTGCCGCCGGACAGCACGATCACAATGTTTCTCGCTGAACCTAACGGCAGTAGCGAACGCAGCAACGCGCCAACGCCGATGGCGCCTGACGGCTCGACGACGAGCTTGGCCCGCAGTGCGAGCAACCGCATAGCCTCCAGGCAAGCCGCATCTGGCACGGCAATGATGTCGGTCACGTGCCGCTGCAGGATGGCAAAGTTGAGGGCGCCGACGCGCTTGACGCGCAGGCCGTCGCAAATGGTGTCGATGCGTTCCAGGTCGATGATGTGGCCGGCGTGCAGGGAAGCCCGCGCATCGGCGGCGCCCTCTGGTTCCACGCCAAACACGGCGGCAGTTGGTCGGAGTGTCTTGACGGCGAGCGCGGTGCCCGACAGCAACCCGCTACCACCACAAGGAACCACCACAGCGTCCACGTCCGGGAGTTCGCGCACGATCTCCAGGCCAACGGTGCCCTGGCCCGCCACGATGGCGGGATGGTCGAACGGCGGCACCACCGTATAGCCGTGCTCGCGCTGCAACTGAAGGGCGCGTTCTTGCCGTTCCAACGAGTCGTAGCCGGCAAACTCGACCTCGGCGCCATAGCCACGGGTAGCAGCGACTTTGGAGGCAATGGCGTCCTTGGGCATCACCACCACAGCCTTCACCCCGAGGATCTGCGCAGCGCAGGCAACCCCCTGGGCGTGGTTCCCCGAAGAGTAGGTGATGACGCCGCGCGAGCGCTCTGCCACGCTGAGCGACGCGATGGCATTAAACGCGCCGCGAACCTTGAAGGAGCCGGTGCGCTGTAAGCTCTCCGGCTTGAGCCACACGTTCGCGCCACACAACGCGCCCAGCGTGCGCGACAGCTGCAGCGGCGTCGTATTGATCACGCCCTGCAACCGCTGGGCAGCCGCCTCGATATCGTGCAAGGTCACCGGTATGGCCTCGTACTGATGCGCGGTGGTCACAGTGCGCGCGCCTTTCTGGCCGATGAGCGCCGGCGTTTCCTGACAACGACGCACGCAGTTTACTGTAGGATACGCTGCTGGCGGAGGTCGAAACGTGCTGGTGGACGGCGAAGTGGGAGCGGCACGACCCCAGCGCAGCGAGCCAGATCCGGCGAGCCTGGCGGCGGTGCTGGTGCGGGCAGCCGCTGGCCTACTAGCCTGCCCCTACTGCCAGAGCGCGCTACAAGCCCGCCAGATAGACGGCACCCACCTCCAGTTGCGCTGCCCTACCTGCGGCTTTCGGGAAGAACCCGACTCCTTTGCGCCCGAGGCGGCTGCACACGAGCGTTAGCTACGTGGGTGCAGCGGCGCCGCGATCTGCTGGGCATCCAGAAACTGCCACATGCGTGCCGTTGCACCTTCTTTATCACCCGGTTCCAGCGTGCCATCGAGCACCAGTTCGAGCAGATACGCCTTGATGCGGCCGACGATGGGCCCTGCAGGAAAGCCGGTCAGCGCCATGATCTCCACCCCATCGATCGGGCTATCCACCTTCACGGCGTGCGCCTCTTCGATGGCGGCATCGGTGCGCGCGACCAGGCGGTCCAGCCGCGCGACATGGGCGTTGACGCGCTGTGCGTTGGAGCTGGTGATGTCGGCGCGCGCCAGCGCAAACAGATCTTGGAGGCGCGCTTCTCCGACCTCGCGCACGAACCGGCGCACGGCGCTATCGGTCCAGGTATCGGTGTCGGCGGCGGGCCGCATATGCACCTCGATCAAAGCGACGACGCTTTTGATGGTGGCGCTGTCGTAGCGCAAGCTCGTGAGCAACTGCTGCGCAATGGATGCGCCGATGCGTTCGTGGTCGAGGAAGTGGACCCGCCCACTTTCAGCACTAAAGGTACGCGGCTTGCCCACATCGTGCAGCAGCGCTGCCAGACGCACATGCAGGTGTGGCGGCGTCGCCTCCACCACCCGCAACGTGTGCGTAAGCACGTTCTTGAAGCGTGGTTTGCCCTCGTCGGTGAAGCGCTTCATCGCGTCGACTGCCGGTGCAAATTGCGCCATGAGATCAAGTTCCACCAACAGACGCAGCCCAAAGGCTACGCGTTGCGCCAGTAAGATGCGACTGAACTCATCGCGGATGCGCTCGCGCGAGATGGAGCTGAGCTGGGGAGCGCACGCCTTGACAGCGTGGAGCGTGCCCGCCTCGACGCTGAAGGACAGTTGCGCGGCTAGCCGCACCACTCGCAACAAACGCAGCGGGTCTTCCCGGAACCGCTCCTGGGCATCGCCGGTCACCCGAATGCGCCGCGCCTGCAAGTCGTCCAACCCGCCTGCCAGATCGAGCAGCGGGCCTTCAGCGAGGTTGAGGGCGAGGGAGTTGATGGTCAAGTCGCGCCGCTCCAGGTCTTCCTCGATCGTGTGGCCGAAGGTGACGTCGGGGTGACGGTCGTCTGGGCGGTACATGTCGTGCCGGAAGGTCGTGATCTCGATCAGGCGGTCGGGAGACCGCATGCCAATGGTGCCATAGCGCTTGCCTACGTCGAACACGGGCCAACCCAAATGTGACACAATGCGCGCCACGTCATCGGGCAGCGCCTCGGTGGTGAGGTCGACGTCGCGCTGCGACAGGTCAGCATCAAGCAACAGGTCGCGGATAAAGCCACCTACCAGATACAATTGGTGCCCGCTGGCCTGGAATGCGCGTCGGAGGATTGGCAGTTCGGGTGCTGCAGCGAGCGCGATGACGCGTGCCCGGTCTCCTAGTGCCTGTGTATCCCAATCAGCGGGCACAGGACACCTCCAAGCGGCCTTGACATGCTACCAATGCCAGTTCGCGCAGCGCGGTAGTGTAACTGGCCTAGCGTCCACTCCACCATAAGCGCGATTGGTGTTAGCGGTTAGGGTGCTCCACGTACAATGTCGAACGTGCGAATGTTTGCGGCGCTGTGTCCGCTTTCGCATACGGTGGAGACCGCGGCGTGGCGCAAACCAGCGACGACCGCATCCCGCCATTCGTTGACGAGCAAGCATCAGACGATGCCGGCGAATTAGAAGAAGATGAGCTCGTTGACGACGCCGACCTATTGACGTTGCTCGATCAGTTGCAAGAAGAGTTGCTGCGGGGTGGGAAGATCCCCATGACCAATAAACTCCTGGCCGATGAGGAAGCCGTGTACGCGGTGCTGGATCAGATCCGTACCAACGGCCAGGCAGGCATCGAGCGCGCACAATGGGTCGT
>JANWJO010000063.1 GCA_025449435.1 Chloroflexota bacterium
CTGCAGTGCTGGCTGTTACGATGTCATCCGCGTACTCGACGGGCAAACCTTGCGGCAGCTGGCGATCACCTCGACGCTCAACGCCTGGGTCACGGCCATCGCGGTGGACCCGACGACCCACGACATTGTGTTCATAACCAATGGTAAGTATCCGCAAGGAGAGGTAACCGTACTCGATCCGACATTGCACGTCGTCGCTGGGGCCAGTCTGAACTACTGGGTCGACGATATGGTGATCGATCCACTGACACGGCAGATCATCATCGGCAGGCTGCTAACCGACTTGCTGCTCCTGCCTTGGGCGCCTAGCCAGTCGCGCATCCTCACTCAGACCCGCGTCACCGTTGGCGTGGGCCCTCACCGCCTAGCGGTCGACGGATCGACCGCGATCGTCTACGTTACGAACGGCAGTAGCCATACCGTCTCGGTTGTCGACGTGCGCACCACGAGAGTGGTCGCAACCACCCCGATCGGCCCACCAGCCACTGTGTATTACACGAACGACAACAGCGGGCCAGGCGCAATCGCCGTGGACCCGGTAACGCACGAGGTGTATGTCGCGGACCGTGGCGGGAGCACCGTCACCGTGCTGCAAGGACTCGCCACGCCGTCCACCGCGACGCCAGCTGCCTTGCCCACTGGCGGCGGTGGCGGGATGGCTGGGTGCACACCACCGTAACGGGATGCGGACCGCGTGGCGGAGAGGTGCCGTCAGGGGTGCTACGCCTCTGCCGCCATCTGTGGCCCCACATACAGCGCTCGGCGGCGGAAGGCCGAGGCGTGCGCATATTCCTCCAACGCGTGGGCAATCCAACCAGCACAGCGCCCGATAGCGAAGATGGCCTGCGCCGCGCCATAGGACAGGTCGCACACGGCGGCGAGCGCAGCCAGGCCAGCATCCACGTTGGGCGGCGGCAAGCCGCGCGCCTGAGCGCTGGCCAGGAAGGCCTCCACGATGGCGAAGCGCTGCGATGTGCCCGCAACTTCCCGCAGGGATACAAGCAGGGCGACGAAGCGCGGGTCGCCCTGCAGGTACAGTGGGTGCCCAAAGCCCGGGTGCCCGTGGCGTATCACTGCCGAGCTGGCCTGCTCAGGGGTATTGAAGGAGCGCAGCACGTCTTCCAGCAGCAGGGACACGCCGGCGTGGCGGTCGCCGCCTACCGCGCTCAGCCCGGTGCACAGCACAGCGCCGATACCGGCGCGAAACGAAGCAGCGATGCGGGCAGCCAGGGTGGAGGCCGGTAGCTCATGATCGGCGAGTACGCTAAGCGCGACATCCAGCAACTTCTCCTGAGCAGGCGTAGGACGGTGCGGCGACAGGCGTACCCATAAGCGCGCTGCCAGCGAGCCGTCATCCGGCGCGCCACTTGCCAGCAGGGGCAGACTATCGACCAGTGCCGCTACCAACTGCCGGCCCTGCTCCATTACCGCGCTGGCTTCAAACGTGCTGGCAGTAGCGTTGCGCGCTGCCAGCGCGGCCGCCGTGATGCGTAAACGATCCAGCGGCAGGGTGCTGGCAGGTAGCACTGCCTGTACCTGGCGAGCCAGCGTGAGGTCACTGCTACCAGCGCACCAGGGCGCACCATCACCCAACGAGGCCGCCCACAACCACTGAGCGACTAGTTCAAACCGGTGTTCCTGCGCCAGGGTGATAGCGTTGCGGCCACGATAAAAGTAAGTAGTGCCGTCGATCGCCGTGATCGCTGACGCCACGACAAAGGCAAACGAGGTGCTGCTGGCCTTCCGGCGCCCCTTGAGCGCCAGCCGTTGCACCTCGTCGGCGTAGAAGTGGCTGGTGCCATCGGCCGGGTTGGTCAGCCGCCGTAGCACCCGCCGGCTGACGTAGGAATACAAGGTTTGTTGCTTGATGCCCAGGCGTTCAGCGGCCTGGCGCGCCGGGAGCATGAGCGGCGGAGGTGTTGCTGGTACCGCGCGCGGCGTGCTGCTCACCGGCCCATTATCCTCTACGGTGAGGTCGTTATCGGACTTGCTAGGATTGGACGGGGTCGCTAGCGGCCTCGGGCTGGTCGCCACCCGTCTGTGCTGTTACCGACCCCAACGGCAGTCCCAGGAACGCGGCGTACCTGGTGGCCGGGGCTAATACTTGCTTTGCCACATCGGCCACCGGCGTAAACAGCGTGAGCTGGAGATCGACTGCTGTTTTCCTCAGCACTCGCTTCCAGGTGCCCGCCACCTGGCCATCTACAATCACCATGGGCAAGAAGATGCCATTGTTGCCGGGAACGATGTATGGCGCATGCGCTGTGGCGAGCAGCGCAGAGCGGTCCTGATAACCCAGCAGGTATTCATCAAAGCCGGGCAGTAAGCCCGCGTGGAATGCCGCGCCAGCGGTGTTGTCCGGACTCTCTGTGCCCGTCCAATAGGTTTGGCCATCATTGCTTGTGGCGATGAGCCGTGAGGAAGCACCACGCAACCCGACGTTCGCGTCGGCCTTGGTAAGCCCCGCCCACCATGCCAAGTCGTGCACCGTTGCTGGTCCGCGACTCGTAAAAAAGCGCCCGGCGAGCACCGCCAGCGCCTCATCTCTGGCATAGTGCCGGGAGTGCGGCACCCATTCGTCAAGCAGCACGAAGGTTTGTTGTTTGCCCTCCATCGGACCCACGCAAATCAGACCGGTCTGGGCGCAATGCCAAAGCAGATGGTAGCCGCGCTGCCCGGTGGTGCTTATCCCAGCGCCTTCAAACAGGTGCATTACATCTGGACGCGCCAACCGCTTGCCGCCCGTGAGGGCGTCGTGCAAGAGTTGCTTCGCCCGCTCGACGGTGGCCTGATCGAGCGCTAACTGCGCCAGCCTGCGCTGGTCCCCCTGCACCATGCGCGCTGCCGACAGCTGGAGCATCCACCTGGCATCTTCGGCCGGCACCATGTGCAGCGTCCCGCGCATCGGCCAGGTTCGTAGGATCTTCCGGTCGCTGATCGCTTGCTCAACCGTGGCCACAGACGGCGCCTGCATGCGCGCGCCGACGGCCCACAACGACTCGTGATAGGCCTGTGCCTGCAGCGCCCCCATCCAGCGCACCACATCTTCTGGCTGCTGGCAGTGTTCGCCGGCGATGCGCTGGTTGAAGAGCCGTTGCTGCGCAAGCGTCGTGTCCATACCTCATTGTCCATAACCAGGACCAGCCACCGCAAGCACGGCCCGCCAGCGCAGTATTCCTGATGTTGATTGGCAATCAATCTTGACGTACCGGCCGAACCGGCGGACGCTTAATGAACACACGTGAAAAGGAGCAACGATGAGCAACGCAACGACCACGACTCCAGTGGCCCGCGGGCTGGAGGGCGTCGTCGTGGCTGAAACGGCGCTGAGCCACGTGGATGGGCAGGCCGGTGTGCTGGTAATTCGTGGACATAACGCCAAAGACCTCGCCGAGACTCAGCCGTTTGAGGCCGTATGGCATCTGCTGTTCGAGGGTCGGTTACCAGCCTCTCCAGCCGAACTGCGCCGCTACGCGCAGCGGATCAGCGACGCCGGTCAGCTCACCCGGCAAGAGCACGTCGCCGTACGCCAGTGCGCCAGCGGCGACCCGCTCGCGGCGATCCGTACCGCCGTTTCGGCGGTGGCCGCCATCCGTGGTTTGCAACCCTGGCTGTACCGCGACGTGGCCACGGTGCGGCAGGAGGCGCTCACACTGGCTGCCTCGCTACCCACCATCATCCTCGACGTACACGCCGTGCTCACCCACCAGTCACCCCCACAAAGCGTGGCAGGGACCACCTACGTCGGCAACTATCTGGCAGGCATTACGCGCTACACAGAAACGCCTGAGCAGGAAGAGGCGCTCAACCGCTACTTCACCCTGGCGGTGGATCACGGTATGAACGCGTCGACCTTTGTGGCACGAGCGGTCACCTCTACCGGCGCAGACCTGGGAGCCGTGGTGACGGCAGCACTGGGAGCGCTATCCGGACCGCTGCACGGCGGCGCGCCTTCTGGCGTGCTGGAAATGCTGGATGAGATCGGCGAGCCCGACCGCGCCTACGACTGGTTGGTGGAGCGCGTGCGCAGCGGCAAACGCATTATGGGTTTCGGCCACCGCGTGTACCGCACCGAAGACCCCCGATCGGCCTCGCTCAAGCAGCTGGCCCTGCGCCATGGCGATGAACGCGCGGAACTCGCGCTGGCCGTTGAAACCGCCGCCGAACGCGTGCTGGCCGAGCTCAAGCCAGGCCGGGAACTCCACCCCAACGTGGAGCTATGGGCAGCGGTGATCTTTGAGCAGTGCGATATTCCCGAGAGCCTGTTCACAGCCACCTTTTGTTGCAGCCGGGTGGTGGGGTGGATGGCGCACGCGCTGGAACAGATGGCTGACAACCGCATCATGCGGCCCACGTCACGCTACGTTGGCCCAGCTCTGGCGCCCAAGCCGGTCACCTCCAAGGCTGCCCGTTAGCGGTAGTCCTCCACCCGGGCGTCCTGCTTGCCGCCAAAATAGGCATCGGCAAAGAACCGGCTGGCGTCGGGCCGCGAGCCATCGACGTCGGTAAAGCCGTAGTACCTGGCGAGTTGACCCGACGACAATGCCTGCCCCGACCAGCGCGCAACGTCGGGATCGGCAGCCAGCGCCACCACGGCCCGCCCGATATACCGTGGGGTCTCAGAAATGGCAAACCACTTGTCCTTGGCGATAGCATCACGCCAGCGCTCTTCCGTGACGCCAAAGTGGTCGAGCATCGCCTCCGAGCGCAGGAACCCCGGCGTGAGCGACGCTGCGGTGACGCCATGTGGCTTGGTTTCTGCACTGAGCATCTTGCCGAGCCGGGTAATGGCGACCTTGATCATGTCGTAGAGCATGGACCCCCGATAGCGGTCGTTGAACATGTCATCTCCGTCGGTAATCTCGAGCACCAAGCCTTTACCTTGCTGGACGAGTAGTGGCAGAAGGCAGTGCAGGGTGATCAAGTGTGTTTCGAGGCCATTGCGCAGCGCGCGCAAGCCGCGCTCGAGGTCGTGCTCCCGCAGCGGCTTCCACTCGATCCTCTGGTCGCCACCCCAAGTATCGTCCACGAGCACGTCGAGCCGGCCGTGTTGCTCGGTGTTGATCTGCTGGGCGAGCGCCATGACCTCAGCGGGTACCAGATGGTCACAACGCACCGCGAGACCGTGGCCGCCCGCTTGGGTAACCAGGTCAGCGGTGTCTTCAATAGTCTCCACGCGGTTCATGACGCTGCGCGTCTGGCGGGTGGTCCGCCCCGTCACATAGACCGTCGCCCCGGCGGCGCCCAGTTCTATCGCGATGCCACGACCCGCCCCACGCGTGCCACCCGTCACCAGGGCGAGCATTCCCTGCAGCGGCTTGCTGTTCACCGCAACTACACCTCACTCCTTGACCTATTGTCGTACCGTCTGACTGCCGCACTCCTTTTGGAAACGGCATCCTGCCACACTTGTCACACGAGACACGGTTTCGCGAGCGTGTGACGAGCCGCTCTCCTGGCCACCCGGTACAGCCTGCTCCGCGGCAATGCGCACGCTCCATGCTGGGGAGCGTGGGGATGACTCCTACGCGGCGGGGGGACCGCCCGTCGGGCACAGTGTAAGCCCGTGGCACGGCAAGCTGCGGCAC
>JANWJO010000064.1 GCA_025449435.1 Chloroflexota bacterium
CGCCCGTTTCACCCCCAAAGCGAATGACGAAGTCGCGTCTCTCCACGAACCATTCCTTTCGACGCTGAGCCAGTAGGCCCACCCCAACGCTGACGCTGCGCTGGCGCACACGGCGTCGTTGCTTGCCGTACCTGCCCACTCGGGCTGGCGAAGTGCAGTCGTGGTGCCCATACACCCCATAGTCGTTTTCCAGTGTAGCACGATTCCAGTGCCCTACTGATGACTAATAAGCTTGCTCCGTCAACCACCCGGAAGTACGATGCACCAGCTACCCTAGGCGAGCGGCGACATGGCGTAGGAGGAGGCTTCCGGTGGAACGCGTACCGATCATCTTGGACACGGACATCGGCGATGATGTGGACGACGTGTTTGCGCTGCTGCTCGCCATCAAAGAGCCGGCTGTGGACCTCCTCGGCGTAACGACTGTGTTCGGCGACGTTGCCCAGCGGTCACGTATCGCGCGTAAGCTGCTCGGCTTGGCCGGAATGCCGGATCTGCCGGTGCACACCGGTTGCGGAATCACGCTCGACGGACGGAACCCTTCAGGTTACATGGCTTCCGGCGAAGGCTTTGCCCCTGCGCGGGCGGATACCGCTCCCGAGCAAGAAACCGCAATTGCCTTCCTCATTGATCGCATCCTGACGGCCCCGGAGCCGATCACTGTCGTTGCAGTGGGTCCGCTCACCAACATCGCCACCGCGCTGCGCCAGGAGCCCAAGCTCGCGCACAAGATGAAGGCGCTGGTGATAATGGGCGGCCGCCTGGGAGTAGACGATCATCTGGGGGAGCACAATGTCAATAGTGACGTCACCGCCAGTCGGGAGGTCTTTGCCAGCGGCGCCAATATCGTGCTCGGCACCTATGAAGTGACGCGCCGGGCACGACTTGGCCATACTCACCTCAACCGTCTCGCGTTGGGCGACCCAGCGTGCGCCGCCGCTGCCGCGATGCTGCAACGGTACCTTCAACAGATGCAGCGGGCATCGACGTCGATGTATGATCCACTCACGCTCACTGCTGCTTTTTCGACGGCCCACCTTACGGTTAAGCCAGCCCGGCTGATGGGTGCTTTTGAGCCAGCCATTGCGCGGCTCGTGACAGCGCCCAACAACGAAGTAGCGTCATTCCCGGTGGAGGTGTCTGTCGATTGCCGGCCTCAAGAGTTCGTGGAATACCTCCTTGCCACGATTACCGAGGAGGAGAAGAACAAGCCTGACCCATCCAAGCGACCCACGATGCTGGCCTAACTTAGGGAAGGAATGAGCCATGGACATGACGCCAGTTCTACGTTCCACCAACTTCGGTGAGTATTATGTCGAATCTGAGCACCTGCGCCTGTTCGTCGAGGCTGCCGAGCACATTCGCCGTTCGGTGTCTGACCCGCGCGTGGCAGTGAACCAGATTTCCCCACACTTGAAAACACTCCTCCAGCAACAAGACTGGTGTCCCCAGCGATTTACTGCGCCGGCACCCGGCAGCGGCATGGGCAGCGGTATCGGGACCTGGCTGCTGTACCGGGCCCACGACGGTGGGTTAGCTTTTTCTTCACTGGTGGTGCCGTCTGGAGCTGAGACGCCTGTCCACGATCACCTGGCTTGGGGGTTGGTTGGGCTGTATCGCGGCGCGCAGCAGGAAGCTGTCTACCAGCAAGGCGAGCCGGGCCCGGACAGTTCGGCAGTGACGTTAACGCTCAAAGAGCGTCGAACATTGCACCCTGGTGAATTGTACGAACTCTTTCCGGAATGTGACATCCACAGTGTGAAAACCATATCGACCGAAACGTCGGTGTCGCTTCATCTGCTTGGCAACGACAACGGGTGCATCTGGCGGCACCGCTTTGACCCGGAACACCATTCAGCCGAGCCATTCAGGTCGGGTTACCTTAACGTGAGGTGCAAGGAAGGCGAGCGGGGCACGTAGACTGACAACCCCCTCCCCCTTAATGTCGCTCCTGGCAGGGGGTGAGGTCCGTTGCCTACCGTGCTGGCCTGGGTGCCTTGAGTTGGATGCGGGGCGGCCCGACGAACTCTGGATGAGCCTCATACAACAGGTCATCTGGCAGCACGCTTACCTCCCGTGTATAAAGGCCGTTGAGCTTGAGGAGAGCTACCTGACTGGCGATTGCGAGATCAGCGCAATGGATGAGCCCACGCATGAGGTCCGGCTGCGGCAGATGGAGTTGAACGAGTGCTTGAATGTCGAGCTGCAAGTGTCTCCCTGTTGCCATGTAGTACAAGTCGATCGACGTGTCGCCGTCAACACCTCGCTTGCGGATGTACGAATGCACAGTGGCCATCACGATGCCCCATCTCGGGTTCCTAAACGGTCCATCTTGCTAGACGCTAGCATGGTCGTACCCAGGCTGACAACGAGCCCGTCACCCTGCAAGGTCGGCCAGAATGGCCATTTGACGTCAAGTCACGGGACTTGTAGCGTATATGCCTTGCTGTTAGACTGTGGCGAACACTTAGCCGTCAACGAAGTGTTTGGAGGCACCGATGAGTCCAGTCGATGATGCTCGCGCCGTCGCCGCAAGCCTCTTGCTCCGCATAAGTCGCGAGTTACGTGATCCCCAGGAAGAGCGCTGGCTCGCACTCGATATTTCCATGGCGCAATTCAAGGTGCTGTTCATCCTTTTCCATCATGGGCCGTCCACCGTTGGTGCGCTTGCTCAGGTATTGAACGTCAAACTGCCGACCGTTTCGGCCACACTGGAACGGCTCGTCAAGAGTGGGTATGTCCAGCGAGAAGAGTCACCGGACGATCGACGCTTGGTCATTAACCGGCTGACGGCCGAAGGCACTTTGCTGGTTAACCAACTGCGCGCCGAGCGGCGGCTACGGGTGGACCAGGCGTTGGGACGGTTGAACGAAGGCGATGTGCAGGCACTCACTACGAGCCTGCAGACGCTCGCCCGCGCTATGGGCATCGCTCGGGCACCGAGTGACAGTACCACCGGTACGCGTGAGACAACACCGCGCACCGCGCTTCCGGTGGCTCGGTGAAGACCACAGTCCGGCTCATCTCCTTTCTCGGGCCATACTGGTACGCGTCGGTCGTGGACCTCTGCATGATTTTCGTCTTGTCTTTTTCGCGACTGGCGCCAGCCTGGTTTACCCGATCAATCATAGATACCGCGATCCCGCATCACGACGGCCGGTTTGCAGTTGTCCTGGTCGTGGGGATGCTTACGGTTGCCCTGTTGACCAATGCGGTCACTTCGTTCGAAGGTTACCTCGAACAGTGGATTGGCCAGCACGTGGTGTATGACGTGCGCAATAAGCTGTACGCGCACCTGCAATCGCAGTCGATGAGCTTCTTCGACACCAACGATACCGGCCAGCTCATGTCACGGGTGACCAACGACGTGGCGACGATTCAGCAGTTTTTGGGCACCGGCTTGGCGCGGTTACTGAACGTGTTCATCTCGATCATCACCAACTTTGCCATCATGCTGTTCCTGGATGTACACCTGACGCTGGTGGCACTAGCAGTGCTCCCGCTCATTGTCTTCTATCAAAAACGCATGAACATGTTGCGCTCCCGCTGGCGCTTGTTGCAGCAAACGATGGCGAATGTGAATACCGTTATCCAGGAGACTACGTCGGCGATAAAGCTTATCAAATCCTATGGTCGCGAAGCGTACGAGTCGCAGCGGTTCAACAAAGCCAACTGGGAAATGCGCCAGGTACGCCTAAATACGTCGATCGCCACCGGATTCATCTTCCCCGGCCAGGATTTCGCAGCCTCGGTCAGCCAGGCGCTCATCTTGACCGTTGGAGCGGCAGCCGTCATTCAGCACAATATGACGCTCGGGAGTCTCGTGGCGTTCCAAGTGTACGCCGCAGCCATGTGGACCCCCGTCCGCCAGATTGGATTCCTGAACCAAATGGCCTCACAAGCCAGCGCTGCCGGCGAGCGGGTGTTCATCATCCTTGATACGCCGTTCGACGTGGTTGAGCGTGCTGCCGCCATCGTGCTGCCGGCGATCAAGGGCCTGCTGAGGTTTGAGAACGTTGGCTTCGCTTATCGTGACAATCCGCCGCTGCTGCACAACATCACCCTGGAAGCACAACCGGGACAAACCATCGCCTTAGTAGGGCCCTCCGGGTCTGGCAAGAGCACTCTCATTAACCTGATCCCACGCTTCTACGATGCCACGTCTGGGCGGGTGCTCATCGATGGCATCGATGTGCGTGACGTCAAGCTCGACTCCCTGCGGTCGCAGATTGGCATGGTGCTGCAGGAGACCTTTCTGTTCAACTTGTCCATCCGCGACAACATTTCCTATGGGCGGGCTGACGTGCCCCTGGAGGAGATCATCGACGCCGCCAAGGCTGCGAACGCGCACGAGTTCATTTCCGAGCTGCCCAACGGCTACGACACCCTGGTGGGTGAACGCGGGGCGCGGCTCTCCGGCGGCCAGCGCCAGCGGCTGGCTATCGCCCGAGCAATTGTGGTCGACCCGCGTATACTCATCTTGGACGAAGCGACGTCGGCTGTGGACACACGCACCGACTTCCTCATCAATCAAGCGCTCCAATTGATCATGCAAAACCGCACGACCGTCGTGATCGCTCACCGTCTGTCTACGGTGCTGCGCGCCGACACGATCATGGTGATGGATAAGGGAAAGATCGTTGCGAGCGGCACTCATGCCGAACTCCTGGCGTCGAGCGAGGCCTATCAACACCTTTACGAGTTGCAATTCAAGGCCAATCGAGATGTGCGCGGGGAAAGCCCCGAAGCCAGCGATGGTGCCGTCCGAGCGGATGCAGCCGCCACCGGCACACCGGCGAACGCGACGCCAGGACGAGACAGGCAATTGGCAGCCGCTGGCCGGCCTGGCCCCGGCGGAGGGGAGTAGCGCACATGCGTATGATGGGTCCGCAGGTACTCGCCGATCCAGTAAAACTGCAAATGCCCCTGACCATCCTGTTACGGCGCATGGGCGGGCTCATGGCCTCACAACGCAAGTTCCTGTTCATCGCCTGCTTCACCGTGCTGTTTGCCTCGGCGATCAACATGGTGCCGCCGTTTGCCACTAAGTGGGTGGTCGATAACGCCATCGGCAAGAGTGATACCTCGAAGCTGTTTGTGGTTACGCTTGCCCTTATAGGGTTGCAAGCAGCACGCTATGGGCTGAACTACGCCAACCGTGTAACCATTGCCATAGCGATGCAACAGTTGGTCTATCGTGCAGCAAAAGACCTGTATGAACGTTTGCTGCAGCTTTCCTTGCGCTTCTACGAAAAGAACGGGTCTGGCGAGATTATATCCCGTGTAACCAACGACATTAATGCCATACAGAACTCGATGCAGGGTGGCGTCATTCAGGCAACCATCGGCATGGTGAATATCCTTGCCTACGCTATCATTCTTGGCTTTCTGAACTGGAAGCTTGCCTTTCTGTGCTACTGTACAATCCCAGCATTAGTGGTAGCCAGCGTCATGACATCAAGCCTGCTACGCGTGCGCTTCCGCACGGTGCAAGAGCGCATCGCCGGTGTCAACGCCGTGCTTTCGGAGAACATTAGTGGCGCTCGAGTGAGCCGTGCTTTCGCCCGTGAGAGTCAGCAAATCGATCGGTTTGAGCAACAGAACCGGCGTAACATGCAGGCGAACATGGACACGGCGACCGTGTCAGCGCTCGCCAGTCCAACCATTCAGATGATTAGCACCATCGGTACGGGATTTGTCCTGTGCTTCGGCGCGTTTTGGGTGTTCACTGGCGAACTCACGGTTGGCACGCTGGTGGCATTTGTGTCCTATCTGGCGGCCTTCTACCAGCCGATCAATGACCTCATCACCGTCAACAACACGATACAGCAAGCGTTTGCGGGCGCCGAACGCGTCTTCCAGTTCATGGACGTGCAATCCGATACCGATGATCAGTCAAACGCCACGTCGATGGATCGCTGCGCGGGTGACGTAGAGCTCGATAATGTGTGGTTCAACTATGAGACAGGTATAAACGTGCTTAAAGGCGTCTCGTTCCATGCCAAACCTGGGCAGATGATCGCGTTGGTGGGACACACTGGCTCCGGCAAAACCACCATCGTGAACCTCATTCCACGCTTCTACGACGTTACCGATGGTGCGGTGAAGATCGATGGCCGCGACGTGCGTGGTGTATTGCTGGAATCTATCCGCCGGCACATCGCTGTTGTGTTACAGGAAACGTATTTGTTCAATTCCTCGATTATGGAGAACATCCGCTATGGCCGTCTCGAAGCAACCGACGATGAAGTGGTGGCGGCCGCCAAAGAAGCACACGCGCACGAGTTCATCATCGGTATGTCGAAGGGGTATGCCACCAGCCCCGGCGAAGGTGGCCAGCAACTGTCACGTGGTCAGCGCCAGCGCATCGCACTCGCCCGCGCCATCCTGGCTGATCCGCGCATCTTGATTTTGGACGAGGCCACGTCGGATGTGGACACCGAAACAGAAGTGCTGATTCAGGAAGCGCTGGATCGGGTGATGAAAGGGCGCACCGTCTTTGTGATCGCCCACCGCCTCTCGACCGTCCGCAACGCAGACTGTATCGTTGTCATGGACCATGGTCAGGTGGTGGAGCAAGGGACACACGATGAATTGCTGGCCCAGCCAGGCGCTTATCGCGCCCTCTACGACATGCAGTTTGCGGCTCAGGAAGCCTTGCTTGCTGCTGCAGGATAAACGTTCTTGCCGGCCATGGCAATAACTCTGCCACACATCAAGTCAGCCGATGTAGCCAGCGGTGCAGTAGGTTTGTCTGAGGAGACCCTGAGTGACTCGTAAGCGCGTCATCACGCTCGTTGCAATCGCCATCATTCCGCTGCTAGTCGGCGGCATCATCGCCGGGTTATCGATCTGGTACGACTCCACTTTTTATGTGCAGTCCGACGATGCGCGGGTGAGCGCCACGGTCACCCAGGTGGCGTCGCCCGGCACAGGTCAAGTCGTGGACCTCCCCTACGACGTTGGCGACACCGTGCAACGGGGAGAGATGATCGCCACGATCGACCTCGCCCCAAACCTGGCTCTAGGGGATAGTGGCAGCGGGACTGCGTTGCGCGTACCGGTGAGGGCGCCGCAGACCGGCGTCATCATCCGGCGCAGTGTCCATGTCGGCGAGCGCGTCGCGTCGGACGCCCCCATTATCGCCACGGTTAACCTCAGCTCAGTGTATGTGGTGGCCGATGTGGACGAGACCAAGGTGCCATTATTGCAGGTGGGCGAACCGGCAACCGTGTACTTGCGCGCCTTTGACCGCAACTTCCCGGGGCAGGTGGGTGGGCTCACTCCAGCAACATCGGACCTGCTGAATGTCGCCGCTGCAGCGCAAGTGGCCAACGGCGCCACGCCACTGGTCCCCATCATTATCTACTTCGATACGCAAAATCAGCCGGTGTACCCGGGGATGTCGGCGTCGGTGTCCATCAAGATCAAGTAACACTCCTCCTTCAGGATGGGCACTCATCTAAACCTGTTTGCCTGAATTTGCGGCGTTGCCGGGTTCTTTGGGCTGAGCGCTGACCCAGCACTTCACACTTCACTCCCAGTTGAGTACCCTGTAGCCGTGAAGGTATGGCACTCAGGAAGGTACAACAACGTGGCAGTGCAATCTGAGGCAGCAGTGACGGGTTTTGGCGTCGTTGGTCTGGGCATGGGCAAGCATCACTGCCGGTCGGTCAAGGCAGCCCGAGGCGCCCATCTGGTAGCAGTGTGCGATGTTCGCAAAGAGCTAGCCGATAGCGTAGCGGCCGAGTTCGGCTGCAAAGCCTACTATGACCTGGACGACATGCTCGCCGATCCGAACATCCAGGTCGTCAACATTGCGTTGCCAACGGGGATGCACGCTGATGCGGGCATTCGTGCCGCCCGTGCCGGCAAGCACATCATTTGCGAGAAGCCACTCGACATCAACCTTGCTCGCGCCGATGCCTTGATTGCGGCGGCCCACCAGCACCGGGTGAAGCTCGCGGGCATCTTCCAGCGCCGGCTCCATCCTCTATCAATTCGCGTGCGCGAAGCCGTTCAGAGCGGCCGGCTTGGACGCATCGCATACGCAGACATTCACCTGTATTGGTGGCGCGCACAAGGGTATTACGATGGCGGCTGGCCCGCGGGCTGGCACGGCTCGTGGTCGCTCGATGGCGGGGGAGCTGTCATGAACCAAGGGGTCCATAGTGTCGACTTCATCCAGTGGGTGATGGGACCGGTCAAGCGCCTAGTCGCCAGAACAGGAACGTACAATCATAAGATCGAGTGTGAAGATGTGGGGATGGCGCTCTTGGAGTTTGCTAGCGGCGCGATAGGCAACATTGTCTGTACCACGCTCGCTTACCCAGGCTTCGATAACGACTTTCACATCTTCGGTGAAAAGGGCAGCATCGTGCTGCGCAACGATGGCCAGGTGGTGCGGTGGCGTATCCAAGGACCGAACGAGGATCAAGAGGAACTGGACATGCAGCGGTTGTATCCGGGCGGCCGGAATAACGCATCGGCGGATCCGATGATGGTGGCGTTCGATGGCCACACCGGTGAGATCGAAGACATGATCGCAGCCATCAAAAACGACGCCACACCGATGATCCCTGGTGAAGAGGCTCGACACGCCATCGAGATCATCCTTGGCATCCAAAAGTCCGCCGAGACAGGCCAGTGGGTTACGCTGCCAGATCCGGAGCTTCAGAGTCCGACACCCATCTGGCGGGAACGCAAGGCTTAGCCAGCCCGCAGGCGAGACGAACCGGCGTTACTGCTGCTCAGCAGGAACGGCCTGGACCAGTTCCTCATCGAGTGTGCCAGTATATTCTTGACCAGTCGAGAGGTCGATCAGCCGATAACCGTGATGTAAGGTGGCTGAGGCTGCCAACATCGCCGAGACCGGGCAATACTTAGTGGCCGACAGTTCGACGGCCCTCCGGACGAGCGACGCATCTAACGCCGAGCCGGTGACAACGTGTTCGATAACCATGTCCGTGAACACCTTAGGATAGTCACTGGCACGATCTCCATGGACCCGAACCTCGTAGGCAGTGACGTGCTGGCGCATCTTGCGCAGCAAGCTTATGACGTCCATACCCGTGCATCCGGCCAGTCCAAGCAGCACCAACTCCATGGGTCGGGCACCTTGGTCAGTCCCGCCAAAATCGGGTGTCGAATCCACGGTGATAGCGTGACCGCTATCGGCTTTCAGGGTGAACGTCATGCCCTGTACGAAACGGGCGGTGCCGTCCATCGTCCGGATCCCCCTACTACACCGGTATGCGCCTGCCGGCTATTGATCCCATTCCGGTTGGTCCTTGGGCGTGAACCCCGTTGGACCATTGAGGGCGCCAAAGGTCACTTCGTCAACCGGCACTTCCACGCCGGCGTGCAACTGCTGTGCGGCGTTGGTCTGGCCCAGGCTGGCCGTTCCGCCGATGACAAGCCGGTCGAGATCAGCGCCACCTACGTACAGTTGTACTCGCGACACGGTGTTGCCTGTAGCACCGCCTTGCCCCAATATCTCGCCGCAGGACTCGCAAAACTCGGCGACGTCGTTGTTCAGCACCCGGCAGTTGCGACAGACCTTCATCACACTTCCCTTCGCGCGACCAGTAGCGACAATGCTGGCGTTCTGGCGTACAGCACCCGTTGCCAGAGACATTGTAGTACGTATCTGGTTTCAGGAGAGATGGCGCCATCCCAACGGCGAGTGGCGTCGAGCAAGCGCCTGGCGACGCCAGCTGTCAGTGGAGTACGGTTGGCGTCGCGGTGGCGGTCAGTGGGGGCAGGCTGCCGCCGCTGAGCGGCCAGCCAGAGCGAGTGAGGAGTACCGTCACAGCGATTAGCGCCAGCATCATGACGATGGTGCAGGTCAGGAAGAACGGCGAATCAAGCGGAGATGTGCGCCGAGACGGCTCAGGGCGTTGCACGAGCGGCAGTGTCACCCATTGCCTCGACCTGTGATTTCAGGTCACCTGCCAGGTACAGCGATCCCGTTATGTAGACAACGCCGTTAGCGCCAGCGAGCTCGATCGCGTGATCGAGCGCGAGTGAGCTGGACGGCTCGACCAGGACCTGCAGGTTCGGATTTGCGACTCGCAGGACGTGCGCCAGGTGCGCTGGCGATTGCTCCCCACCGGAGCTTACGCCGGGCGTGCGCAATGACGTAACGATGACCGCGCTGGCCAGGTGCGCCAACGGCGCGAGCGTTTCCAGGGGATCGTGTCCTGGCCGCATCGCCACCACCGCAACTACACGCTTGCCTCCGGCGAGCACGCGTACGGCCTGTACGCCGGCCTGCATCTTCATCGGGCTGTGAGCGCCATCGAGATACACATCTGGGTTGGACAGCATGCGGCTGAGCCGCCCCGCCACCCGGCAGCTACCCAAGCCTGCTCGGATGGCCAGTTCATCTACGTGGAGGCCCAAGCGACTCAAGGAGTGGATCGCGGCTACCGCCAGCGCGGCGTTGCGTACTTGGTGTTCGCCGAGCATCGCAATCTGTAACTGTTCGTAGCGGTGGTCGGGCAGTTGGAGGTCAAACAGCCCGCCGTCGCTACCTGTGCGTACGCCGGAGACGGCGATGTCGCGGCCAATCACCCACGTTGATGATCCTTTGCTGGCTGCGGTGGTCAACAGGATGTCCAGAGCGAGCGGGTCGGTGGCACTCGTGACCAGCGGTCTACCCGCCTTGATAATACCGGCCTTTTCCCG
>JANWJO010000065.1 GCA_025449435.1 Chloroflexota bacterium
CTTGATCGTGTAGCCGATGATGGTGTTCCACCAGTTCAGTCGCCACTGGCGGGTATCGGCGAGGTAGCCCGCCTGACCAGAGCTGGTGCCCCCCACCAAGCTCGATACGTCGGCGATCACCTGATCGGCAGACAGCGCACGGCCTGAATCTTGATTCACCATCACCGAAACGCCAGTGACGACCAGCAGCAAGAAGGCAATCGCCGCGATGAGGCCCTGCTTCACCCATTTCTGGCTGCTTTGCGGCCGGAGTACCACGACCACGCCGATCGCGGTGGCAATGGCCATCATGCCGCCCCGATTGGTCGGCGCGAAGATGCCCACACTCGCCAGCCACAAGAACCACCACAGCCACTCGCGCCGGCGCATCATCATGCGCTGCCCGGGTGAGAGTCCAAACTCATGGAGACCCAGGAGAATGAACGCCGCTGCACCGGCCAGGTGTACCGAAGCATCGCCTGCCTTGTATTCCAGGAGCAGTGTGGTGCTGTGCGGGAACTGTGGCAAATGGCTGGCAAACACAGTAGCGAACATCGCCAGCGGCGGGAGCGCCACCAGAAACCAGGGCAAGAACCGGAAGTACGCTGCTGGCACCTTGGTGACGGAGTCCGTTTGCAACAAGAAGCAGGCGACCAGGAGGGCATAGAGGCCATAGCCCCACAACATCGCGTCGCGGATCGCGTCAATGCCGTAGGTGCCCAGATAAGGCACGGTGCGGAGCACACCATCGGCAGCGAGCGCGAGCCACAGCCAGGTCACGGGGGACCGGAACACCACTGTGAGACCGCCGCGCAGGGCGAGGGTCAGCAAGCCAAACGCCAGTACGATTTCGCTCACATACACCGGCGCATAGCCGATGTAGGCGAAGCTCTTGTCAAACAGCATCAAGCCGCAAAACAGCACGCCAGCCACGACCAGCCACAGCCGCTGCAGACGCGCGGCAGCGACATAGCACAGGCATATGCCACACAGCACGACGGTGGCGGCAGCCACCACGAGCGGGTTGAGCACCATGCCCACGGCCACAGCGATGGCCACGGCAACACCCGTCGCGGGCAGCCTCCAGGCGGGCTGGGGCACATACACGTTCATGGCCGCGCCTCCAGCGGCGATATGGCGCTAGCGCCAGGCTGCGCCGACCTTGGCATACTCTGGCGCGTGAGGTGGAGCAGCAGCGCCAGGGTGAACAGCGATCCGAGCAGCAACGCAAACATCATGCCATTGAGCCCCAGCCAGTAGATGACGGGCCAGGCGAGCGCGACGCCGAAGATGCCACCGATCAAGCGGCCGTAAAAGATGGCGCGGGTGGCATCGAGCGCTCGCAAGATGCTGGAAGTGACGATGACCGCCGAACCGGCGAGCATGCACAAGGCGCCGATCTGGAAGACCTGCGCATACGCAAGATAGGTGGCGCCGTAGGCGAGCGAGAGCAACTGCGGCGCGAACAGGATGGCCACGGCGGCATAGGCGACGATGATAGGCACGACCACGAGCAACACTCGCGCATATTCCTGCCGAAAGGCACGCGCGCCACCGCGTTCGAGGGCCTTGACCGCACGAATAGGCGTCATGGTGTTGACGGCCATAATCACGAGCCGGATTGGCCCAAACAGCAGTTGCATGGCTTTGAGCACGCCGGCGGCCGAAAACCCCAGGATGGGGATCGCCAGAAACACGTACAACTGGTCGCCGAGCCAATTGCCGGTGAGCTCGCTAGCTGCCAACCACTTACCATAACGCCAGTTTTCGTGGACGGCTTCCCAGGTCCAGGCGCCACGCAGGCTTGGGCCCACCTGCACCGCACCAACCAGCGCGGCCACGGCCGAGCTCACGCCCATCACGATCAGCACGGCGAGTCCGGAGGCATGGCCCGTAACTCCCAGGGCAACGGCGCCAGCGGCCTGGCCGCCGTAGGAAATGCCGTCATTGATCAACGCAGCGCCGGCGCGCCCTTCCGTGTACAGCACCCTCCGGAGGAACTCCTGCATCTCCCAAGCGACAACGGTGGGGGCCAGCACGATTAGCAGGAGGGTGACGTCCCAGCCGAGTTGCCAGGAAACCCACGCGGCAACCAGCGCACACACGCCACTGACCAGGGCAAGGACTCCTTGCACGCGAGCGCTGCTCGCCGTGAACGCGCGGTAATCGTCGCCGGTGCGCGTGGCGGCGAGCACGTTATGCGGCTGGCAGATCAGTGAGGTTTGGACGCTCACCGCGAACAGAAGCGCCGTGTACACCACCGTGTACTCGCCGAAGGCGGCTGGCGAGCTGGCGCGAGCGACGACGAGGGTGGTGACGAAATTGGAAACAGATATTAAAGCTTGATCGCCCAAGCTCCAGATGGTTTGGAACGACCGCAGCGTCGTGCCCTCGGGAGCGCTCGGCGAGGCAGAACGATCAACGAGCGCGCTAGCGCCCATCGGCGTTTGCCCAGCGCCACCTCTTACCCTTGCCCAGCTTCCGCGGCAACAGCGGCATGCGCGAGCCACGACCCTCGGCCGCGACCCGTTTGGCGGGCAACCCCGATTGCCCTTTGCCGGCGCCACTGAATACGATGCCAAGGACGTCGGCGTGCGACTGCCGGAGCGTTTCCACGGATGCCTGGAGCGCATCCAGGTGGGTTTGCCCTGCTTCCACCATCACGACACTGTGATCGGCGGCCAGTGCCGACAGCAAGCCGTCGGCGGAGCGCAGCAGCGGCGGCGCGTCGATGACGACGGCGTCGGCGATGGTGCGCAAGGAGCTCAGGATACGCTCCAGTTGTGGTTGTTGTAGCAACTCGCTGGTGGTGGCTGGCGAGCTTCCCACCAGCAGCAGGCGCAAACCAGGTACCGCGCTATCGGTGAGGAACAGCAAGGGCAGCAGTTCGTCGGGCCATTGCTTGGTGCCAAGCAGGTCGGCGAGGCCCAGTGTGCATGGCGACTGGAATAAGTCGCTCAGGAGCGGCTGGCGCAAGTGCGTATCCACCAGGACCACGCGCTGGCCCGACTGCGCGAGCGAGATGGCCAGGTTGGCGGCGATGGCCGGGTGCTCTTCCTCCGCGCCGGTGAAGGCTACCGTGCCGATCCCTTGCTTGCCGGTGGCAGCTAACAGCCGCAACCGTAGGATGCGGATGGCTTCGCTGGTGGGTGAATCGGGCTCCGCCATACTCACGAGTTGTGCGGAAGTTGGGAGGTCGGGGATGGTGGCCAGGACGGGCACGTCGACGGCTTGCCGCACATCCTGGAAAGACTCTGCTCGCCGGTCGGCCTGCCCTTTGACCACGATGAACGCGGCCATCACCATGAAGGCGAGGACGCCCGCGAGCACCACGGCGACGATGACGGGCAACCCCGTGCTGCGTTGGGGCACTTGCGCTGGCGACACGAGCTGCACCTGGTCACGAGAGGGGTCTGCGAGTGAGGCGACGCGCTGCTGTACGGCAAACAGCGCGTTGTAGGCCGTCAAATATTCCTGACGGGAGGTTTCCAACTGGGTGAGTTGCTGTTGATCGCTGGCGGACAGGGGCGCTGGCTTGGCGCGGATGGCATCTTCTTGCGCAGCCAGCCGGTCCATGCTGGTGCGGGCATCGGTGAGCGCCGCGAGCACCGGCGCAGTGTCGGAGGGGGCGCGCTGGTTTTGGACGTCGGTGAGCCAGACGACGAACGCCGTGCCGACCGCGTTGGTGAGTTGGGCGGCGGCGGCGGGGCTTTTGTCCGTCGCCTGGACCGTGAGGATTTGCGTATTGGCTGGCACGACCACCCGGACTCGCGCTGTGAGCTGTTGCTCGGTCAGCGAGAGATGGAGGCTGGTGATTACCTCATCGAGCACGGGTGGTGACACGATGAGTTCGGCGTAGGTTTGAGCGAGCAAGTTACCGGCGGCAATGGTGTTGGTGGGATCAGCGCCCGGCGACGTGCCTGGGATGACCAGCAGGTTTGCGCTGGCGGTGTAGCTGGGCCCTTTAATGGCGAAGAAGGCGCCGGTGGCCAGTGCAGCCAGCAGCGGAACATACAGCAACACACGCCATTGCCGTCGCAACATCGGCAACCACGTGGACACGTCGTAGGACGTATCGGCCGGCCTGTTCACCAAAGGTCCAACTTTCTCTCAAGCAGCACTGTACCGCGCCCAGGCCGGCACTGGATGGCGGCTCCCGATGAGGCTAGAAAGCTCCTGACCGCGATAGCACGACCCCAATGGTACGGAGCAGGATCTTCAGGTCGAGCCAGATCGACTGCCGCCGTACGTAGTATATATCGAGGTCAACGTGCTCATACATCGGCTGCGCGCCACGGCCCTCTACCTGCCACCAACCGGTGATGCCGGGTGTGACGCTCAGGCGCTCAAACTGCCAGGTGGCATAGCGCGCCACGATGGACGATAGCTCAGGTCGCGGCCCCACTAAGCTCATGTCCCCTTTGAGCACGTTGATCAGCTGTGGCAATTCGTCGAGGCTGGTTTCGCGCAGGAACTTGCCGAAGCTGGTCACCCGCGGGTCCTTGGCAGACTTTAACGTCTTGCGGCGCTCGGCGAACATGATTTGCAGCGACGTCTGCCGGCGGTCGGGCAGCATGGTGCGAAACTTGTAAATGGTAAACGGGTGACCGTTCTTGCCGATGCGCTCCTGACGAAACATGACTGGTGCACCATACTGCCGCCGGATGATGATGGTGATGAACACCAGGATGGGAGTCAGCGCGAGCAGCATCGCGCCGGCGGCGGCGATGTCGATGGTTCGCTTCACGAGGTCGCGATACACGTGGGCGGCGAAGCTTTTTTGTTGTCTGGGCAGGTCGCGCACCGAGGGGGGTTCTTCGGCGGGGGTAAATTGCCGCCGGTCACGCGCGCGCCGCACCGGATCACTGCGGCGGTCGTTGAGACTGTGCGGCTCGCGCTGCTCCGGACCCTCCTCCTTGAGCACCTTCAAGTCGAGATGCTGCGTGACCACCGTCCCTGCTCCTCTCGCCAAACCGGTTACCTCTGGTTGCTGCCTATGCGGTGCCCATGGTACGCCCTTCAGGCCATACCGATTGGGTGGTCCTGCGTGGTCCTGTTTCAAGTAACCCATTTTGACTATAGGTAGGCCATCTAACAGCTAGGGTTACAGTCTACCGCGACGAGCGGACGTCAAGCGCGTTGCCAATGCCACGAACAAGGAACGTCACGCATGCATGCATCACGATTCTCACTCGCTGGCCGGGTGGCGGTGGTGAGCGGAGGGTCGCGCGGGCTCGGCTTGGCGATCGCCCAAGGCTTCGTCGAGGCAGGCGCGAGCGTGGCGCTGTGCGCGCGCCGGGAGCCGTGGCTGAGCGCGGCACGCGACCAACTGTCGGCGGCTGGCGCTCATTGCTTTGCTCGCCTGTGCGACGTGACGCAGGAGCACGACGTCAATACCTTTGTGACGGAGGCGCTGGCGGCCTTCGGCCGGCTCGACATCCTGGTGAACAACGCTGGCATCAGTTGGGCAGCGCCGCTGGAGGCCATGCCGCTGGAGCGCTGGCGGGCGGTGC
>JANWJO010000066.1 GCA_025449435.1 Chloroflexota bacterium
CTGGACCAGCCGGCATGAGTGCCAGTGATGCAGTGTAGCGTGAGAACTGCCGGCGTGCCTGTGCGCTGGAGCTTAGGCTGCCGCGACCGGCGAGGGAGGTTCGAGGCGAGAAGCGCCGCTGGCGTCAGGCAGGACGAAGGAGAAGGTAGTTCCGCCACCGCGTTTGCTTTCTGCCTCCAGGCGTGAACTATGCAGTGCCAGCAGCCGGCGTACGATGACCAAGCCAAGGCCGCTGCGCCCCGAGGTTGCCGGAGGAGATTGGTTTGCTTGGGGGTTGCCGGCGTTGATCCAGCGGACAACGGCGTCGGGTAGCCCGGGACCGACATCGCGCACGGCAAACCGCACGCCATCAACTTCTGGACTGACCAGGAGAGCAATTTCCCCTCGTTGCGCGTAGGTGATAGCGTTGGTCAGGAGGTTGGTCAGGATCTCGATGAGCCGCACGTCATCAGCCAGCACAAACCGGCATTGGAGGTCGATATCGCTTGTGACCGCAAGTCCTTTAGCATGAGCGAGTGGTTGGGCAATGGCGAGGGCTCTACTTGTGACCGATAGAACGGGCACGGCGCCCAACACTATCGCCACCTGACCGGATTCGAGCAACGCAGCATCCAAGTATCCGCTGGCCAGTGCCAGCAGGTAGGAGGCTGCGCCCAGAATGTGTTGTACATCAGTGCGCGCAGCCTCATCACCGCTCTCTCGGAGCTCCTCATCGAGAAGGCTGGCATAACCCACGATCGCTTGCAAAGGGGAACGGACATCGTGACTAAACATCGCCAGAAACTCTTGCTGGCTGGTTTGTCCGTGCAGCAATCCGGCGGCCACGTCGTCCGGATGAGGAGGCGTCCTGCCGCGGCGGGTGGCTCGCCCAGCCGCACCGGGCCGTTGACCCAGCCAAGCTCTGAGGCGATGCCACAAGTTGACTGGTTCCAGTGCACCTCTCCTAACGGCCGTTGGCAGGACAGTACAGCAGCGGCTACATCGTGCAGCCATATTGGGCAGTCGGGGCATGACGAAGTAACCATTTTCGTAACGTTTACCGGTGTACACACTACTGGCGGCTATGCGTCAGGGAGATCAATGCCATGGCATTCCGGCTTCTCATCGTGGACGACGAACAAGCCAACCTTGACCTTGCGTGCCGCGTGCTGTCCTCCCGCGACTACGCTCTATCCACCGCCCACGATGTGGAAAGCGCACTGAGAGTCATCGACGGCGCTGAACCTGACCTCGTGTTGATGGACCTATCGAGGCCAGGCGCAAGTGGTGTTGACGCGATCCGAGCGCTGAGGCGACGAGTGCCTCTCGACGTACCTGTTGGGGCTGTCAGCGCACACGCGCGCCCCGCTGTGCGAGAGCACGCACTCGATGCTGGCTGCTCCGACTTCCTGGTCAAGCCCTACCGGCCAGACCAATTGCGTACGCTGGTGGCCTCGTGGCTTCGGTTGTATAAGCTGGCGTCCTAGCCTTTCACTCCACCGATCGTCAAGCCGGCCACCATAAAGCGTTGTGCCATGCTGTATACGATCACCACGGGCACGGCCATCAGCAGTGCCGACGCCATCAACTGCCCTTGCGGGTATACGTCACCAAAGATCATTTGAGCAATACCAACCGGCAACGTCAGGACGGAGTTGCTGTGGAGCAAGATGTACGCCAGGAAGAACTCGTTCCAGGCGTTGGTCAGCGCGAACAAGGTGACCGCGAAGAGGGCCGGAGCTGACAGCGGCAAGATGATGCGAATGAACGTTTGCACCCGCGACGCCCCGTCGATCATCGCCGCGTCTTCCAGCTCTTCCGGAATGGACCGGTAGTAGCTCATGAGGAGCCAGCAGGCGAACGGCAGGGTGAAACTCGGATAGGCCAGCATAAGCGCCGTAAGCGTATTCAGCAGGTGCAGGAAGGCCATGATCTGGTAGAGCGGTATGAGTAACGCAATGCCGGGCATCATGTAGGTGAGCAAAAGGATGGTGGAGAAAAAGCCAGAGCCCCGCCAGCGCATGCGCGCCAGTGCATACGCGCCAGCCGCCGAGGCCAGGACGCCAACGGCCACAGCGACGACAGCAACGATGATCGTGTTCTTGAACCAGGTGAGGAACGCGGTCTTTGTCAACAACTCGTTCAACTGATCAAGCGTCCAGGGGTTGGGCCAGAATGGCGATTGTGCAGCTTGGATCTGCGCGTCGGTTTTGAACGCCGTAACGAGCATCCAGTAGAACGGGATCATCTCGAAAACGAGAAGCGCCAGGATGAGCAGGCCGATGAGGGCGCCTGAAATGCGTTTGGCAGTGCGCTTCGACACGATGTTCTGCTGGCTGGTGCGACCGAGTGCCAGGCGGATGCCGCGAGCGGCCAGCCCGAAGACAAACTCGAACAAGTTCAGGATCGTGTTCAAGACGAAGGCTACGGGCTTCAGGATCAGCGACAGGAACCTGATACGCCCGTTATCGTTCGGGTCCACCTTGGTATCGGCGCGGAGATAGCTGCCGAGTAGCCAGATGAATAAGGCAAATACCGGCACAAGGATCAGAGCCATGGCCACGCCCGTGCCGAAGTCGAGCGAGTTGAAGGCACGCTCGTACACCAAAATGCCAACCACGCGCGTCGAGTCGAGCGGGCCACCTGTGGTCATCAGGTAGATGGTGCCGAAGTTGTTCATCGTGGCGATCCAAGACAGCAATTGCGCCACGATGATAGTGAAGCGCAGACCGGGGATCGTAATGTAGCGGAAGCGGTGCCACGCATTAGCGCCATCGATCGACGCCGCGTCGTACTGCTCCGGGTCGATCGATTTCAGGCCAGCGAGTTGCGTGATGGTAAAGAACGGAATACCAGCCCAGACGTTGACCACGATAACCGCCCACAGCGCAGTTTTGACGTCGCCGAGGAAGGCGTAGTTAGGCCCGGTGATGTGCAGAAAGTACAGCACCCTACCGAGGCCGCCGAACACTGGGTCGTAGAACGCCAGCCATACCAGCGCCTGGACCACTTGGGGCACAATCCAGGGCAGCAGGATTAAGGCACTGAGGACCGTCCGAAACCTTGTGGCGTTGTGAATGAGCAGGGCCGCGGTGACGCCGAGGCTCAATTTAAACACCTCCGAAAAGAAGGTGAATCTGACGGTAAGCCCGAGGGCATCGCGGAAATCGGGGTCCCTGACCAAGGCGGCATAGTTAGCGAGCCCAACGAACTTGCCGATGGTCAGCGTGCTGCCGATCGTGTTGGTGAAGCTGACGTAGATGCCTTGTATGAAAGGCCAGCCATCGAGGGCGAACAGCAAGATGAAGGTGGGGAGGAAGAACGCCCAGGCAGCCTTCCAGTCCCGACCAAACGCGCGTTCGAGCGTTTTGCCCCAATGAGGAGCAGCCGGCGCAATGCGTTTGGTAACTGAAATCGGTTCAAGAGCCACCTCGTTGGACTCCTCTCTCGCAACTGTTCACCACGCGGAGCATCGCGACCGGAAGCCGCTCGTGAGGTCCGTATGGGCCCGCTAGGGGGATGCAGCACGTCGTTGTGCTGCATCCCGCACGGTGTCTACTTGCCGTTGAACTGCTTCTGGATACCTTCAATCCTGGTTTGTGAATTGGCAACGGCATCTTTGGTCGAGGTCCCCTTGAGGATCGACGCCATGGTGTCCGTAAACACCACGGCCGAGCTCACGCCGGCTACCCAGAGCAACGGATCTGGATGTGGGTTGAACCACGCGAAGGCGTTGGGGTTAAACGCGTTCTCTTTGTAAATGAGGTCGGCGCCGTTGGGGCAATTCTTCACGGGATCGGTATCCCAGCCCCAATTCGTCCACGCCGGGTTCACGTAGCCCTGGCTTGTGGTGAAAAGTTGTGTCTGAACATCCTTGGCCAGCATGTATTGGATGAGAGCCTTGGTGGCGTCAACGTTCTTGGCGCCCTGAATCAGGTAAAACACGGCGCCACCGCCAGCACCTATCAGGGCCTGCTTGGCTCCGATTGTCGACGCCGGTTCTTGGACCAGGAACGTGTCGTTGCCAATAGTTGGTACGGTTTTGAGTGATGCAGCGAATAAGGTGCCGGCATTGTTCGTAAAGCCAATGGTGCCCGCGTACCAGGCGTTGTTATTGCCGATGTCGTCCCAAGCGGCGACACCAGGGGGCAGCATCGGAGCCCACTTTGGATTGGTGTAGATGTCCTTAATCCAGTCGAAAGCTTGGATGCTCAGGTCGGTGTTGAATAGCACCTTGGTGCCGGTCTCGTCCGTCAAGCGGTTGCCTGCCTGGAACCACGGCCAGGAAACGTCGGTCTCACCGTCGCCGGATCGGTTAACCGTTTGGCCCCAGCCCCACATGCGCTTGGAGCCGTCGGAAACCGCGAGTGACGCCTCTTTCCACGCGTCAATGTCTTTTAGCGTTGTAATGTCGATGCCCTTGTTGGCAAACCAACTCTTGCGCGCCCAGTAGCCTCCTGAACGGTTGAAGTAGGGAACGCAGAACCAGGTGCCACCGATTTTCTGTCCGGGAGCGAAACCAGGTGTGGCTTCGCCGAATACCTTGGCCGCGGCACCGTACACGTCGTCAAGTGGCTGCAAGGTCTTGAGATAGTTCAACTGGAACGTGTCGTAGTTGCCCCACAACATGTCGGGCCCGGTTCCCGAGGCCACGGCAGCGGCCATGCGCTGCAGGAAGTTGCCGCCGCCGGTGAACCCCGCCTCATACGACAGGTCCAGCGGCCAGTTGTTTTGCGCGGCATAATCGGTGACGAGCTTGTTCAGATACGCGTTGTGAATGTCGCTCCAGTCCTTTTGCTGGACGACCTGGAACTTGCCACTGATCTTGACGTTCTTGGGATCGACCAGCGTAAAGCCTGGGCCGGATACATTGATAGGCCCAATGCTGATTGTGGCCGTAGTGGCCGCGCTGGTGGCCGCGGCGGTGGTCGCAGCAGCCGCGCTGGTGGTGGCCGCCGCGGTCGTCGCCGGTGCCGCGGAGCTAGTTGCGGCTGCCGTGGTTGCTGGAGCGGCGCTGGCGGTCACAGCGGCTGAGGTGGCGGCGGCGCTGGTCGCCGTGGTGGCCGCACCTCCACCACACGCCGCTAGCAGCGGGATGGCCGCGACTAACGCACTCGCGCGGAGTACCAAGCGGCGGGATACGAACGTATGTGACTCCACGAACTCCTCCTTAGATACTCACGAATGGCGCCGGGAACACCCACGGCGCGAGTCGGCGCTCAAAGAATCTACGAAAGCTCGGTAGACGTAGGGCTAAACGTATCCTCAATCAAATGTAGACGTAGGGCTGAACGTATCCTCAATCAAATATTGTAGCAGACGCGTTGCAGCACCGAGCAGACGCTTGCATATGCTGGGCCAAATGTCAAGACGGGTGTCGCGTGTCACCGGGCGGTACTATGCACCTTGCCCCAGCAGGGCACATGCTCGCCCACCTGGAAGTCACACCACGACTCCTAGACACGCTGGCTCGGTCGTGACAAATGCGTTGCAGCAAGCAGACCATGCTTTCACCTGGACGTTCGGCTCATTCGTTTGTGGTGTAGCAGCCGATTCTTTGCAATTCGATCAGGCGGAATAGGCTGAACCTACTGATGGGGAGGTATACTGCAATGGCTCTCGCGGGAGTAGCTCAGTCTGGTAGAGCTCCTGCCTTCCAAGCAGGTTGTCGCGGGTCCGAGTCCCGTCTCCCGCTCCGCTTGGCTCAGGTGCCCTCGCCTGGTCTATTCGTCGACCGCTGATCGTCAAGATTGCTCCCTGCGTTTGCCATACACGTGTTGTTCTGGAGCGTCACACTTGCCGTGACTGCCACCGCAATGCCGTTCCCTCGATTCCAATTGCAGCGGTTATCACTGGCCAGACCACCGGACTGGTCCTCGTATGTGATACCGTCGCCGCGATTGGTGTCGCACACGTTGGCGCGTAGAGTTGGTGAGGCGTAGGTAGCCAATTTGATGCCGGCCATGCCATTTTCTGCACAGGAGTTGTGTTGAGCGGTGCCGGCACCCCAACTGTCGTACAAGATGCCGGCTTGCCGGTTCAACGTCAAATTGTTGTCATGCAACGTCGGCACACAATGGCCGCCAACAGAGATGCCGTGTTCGTGGTTCTCGTGACATGTGTTCGCGTGAGCAGTCCCCGAGGCCTGAAAGTAATAGGCAATCCCCGACGCCGCATTTGCCGCGCACGTATTCGAGCGAAGCTCCGGCGTTGCATGGTCATCTAGAGCAATGCCATTTGCACCGTTGTGCGTGCACCTGTTGAGGCGAGCGATACCAGCCGCATCGTGCTCATAGCGGATGCCATCGTGGATATTCGCCTCGCAGACGTTGCTTTCAAGGTCGGGACGCGCCATCCTGCCGATACGAATGCCTTCAAACGCATTGGTGCGGCACTGGTTCTGGTGAATACGGCAGGAGCATGGTCCGATCACGGTGATACCGCCAGCGCGATTGCGTTCGCACACGTTGGACTCGACGAGCGGGCCACCGCTCACAAGAAGGAAGATGCCATCCCCTCCGTTGTGGATGCACTGATTGTTGCGAATCGCTCCGGCCGATGCCTGCTGGCAGCACACGCCGTGGCCACCGTTGTCTTGACTCACGTTGGATTCTAAAGCGACGGCAATGCAGTCTTCGAGCACTATCCCGTGACCGCCATTTTGCACGAACTGGCTATCTGAGACGCTGCCACGGGCCCGACCGCGCATGACCAGACCATGGCCCCCCGGATAAGGAACTGGCGCCCGCGGGCCGCCTGTGAAGCGACAGTGGCGAACATCGACTTCACTTGCGTCAAATTCGACGACGTTCGCCACCACCGACCCTTCAAAGCTGAAGGTGAGACCTTGCAGCAGGAAGGGGCCTGGTCCCAGGAATCGGGCGACAGGGAGACTTCCCTGATACCGGATACGCGTACAGTCGGCTCCGCTGCCAATGAGCGACAATGAACGTCCGGCTACAATTGGATTGGTGAGGACGTAGTCGCCAGGTTCTAGCATCAGCTTGGCTCCCCAGGGAGCGTCGTCGATTTCTTGCTCAAGCGACACCCCGGATGCAGCGGAGCTGATCGCGACGTTGATGATTACCGGCTCCGGTGTGGACACTTGAGGTTTCCCTTCAGCCTGCTTGCCGTGTGCCTAGTGATGACAATCAAGCTAGCGAATGGCCATCGCTGTCGCTGCCTTAGGAGACCCGAACCAGAGAGCCGCTACGGTCAGAATGTACATCCACACGTGGCCATTGCCTAAGCGAGTGAGCGGCCATACCTCGAGTGCCGCCTCCTGGTCGGCTGCTGCGACTCGAGTACGTGCTTCACAGCGGTATAACTTGCAAGGCAGCGGCGAACAACTTTCAGAAAGGCAGGGGAGGGCGATCGCGATGGACTCGGCGGTCACGCGTGTCGAAGACGGCATCAGGTACCGCGACCTGAATAAGAACGGCCAAATGGACCCCTATGAGGACCCACGCTTTCCAATAGATGAACGTATCACCGACCTCCTGGCGCGGATGACGCTGGAGGAGAAGGCGGGCCAGTTGTTTCATAGCATGGCTGCCCCGCCAGGTGGCAGGCGCTTCCCGGGCTTGCCGGACACCGCCGACCTATTGGCCGTGCGTCACATGACCCACTTCAACCTGGCAGGGGGCGGCGCCGCTGCCGATCTCGCTCGCTGGCACGACGAATTGCAACTGGCCGCTGAGCACACCCGCCTGGGCATCCCGGTCACACTCTCGACTGACCCACGACATGCCTACAGCGACAACCCGGCAACTGGGATGGCTGCTGGTAGCTTCTCACTCTGGCCCGAACCCATTGGCTTTGCAGCTATCGGCGACGCCAACCTCGTGCGGGAGTTCACGGATATTGCCCGCCAGGAATACACCGCGATCGGCTTGCGCGTCGCCCTGCACCCGATGGCCGACCTC
>JANWJO010000067.1 GCA_025449435.1 Chloroflexota bacterium
GGCAGCACGTCGGGTCGCATCAGCGAGAACATCAAGAACATATGCGCGGTCCAGCGGCCAATGCCACGCACGGCAATCAATTGGCCGATCACCTCCTCGTCGCTCAGGCCGTGCAACTGATCGAGCGCTAAGCGGCCGTCCAGCACGTGCGCCGCCAGGTCGTGCAAGCTAGCCACTTTGGCGCGAGATAGCCCTGCCGCGCGCAGCGTGTCGAAGGGCTGCGCGGCGAGTCCATCCGGCTGCACCACGCCGCCCTCGAACAGCGCTTCCACCCGCCTCATGATGGCGGCCGCGCCAGCGCCGGACAGTTGTTGCGACACGATGGAACTCACCAGGGTGCGGAACAGCCGGTCATCGACGTCCCAGGTGAGCGGGCCAAAGCGCTGGTGAATGTCCGCGAGCAGCGGATCGGCTGTGGTGACGTGAGCCAGGCCGCGCTGGAGCGTCGCTGTGTGCTGTGTAGTCGTGACTCTGGCCATGCCGCTCGTCGTTCCCCTCTACCCAGTTGCTGCGCGCCGCCGCTGCCACCAGCGCTGCAGGGCTACCACGCTCCACACCGCCTCAACCACGCCAAATGGCCAGGTGCCCGACAGCCAGCCATACGCCGACGATGCCGCGCAGGCGCCTGCGAACACCAGGATCAGCCATACCGAGCGCGCCTCCAGCCAGTAGCTCACCATCATAACGGTGACCGCTAGTGCGCCAAAAGCCGTGAGGACCATGCCGCGAACTCCCTACATAGATTGGCCCCCTGCCGTCCCCCCCGTGGGGGGGACATTGCGCCGGAAAGGCCGCGCTTACCTTCCGTCCGCTCGGTTCCCCTCTTGGGGAACCTTTAAGGAGGGGTCCGTCTCCCTATGGCCGGCACACCAGGCACGGGCGATAGCCGGCGGCGGCGGCGGCGCGTTGGTCGCGGAAGGCCACGCGGTGCGCTGGCGTGACCCGCCGCGCATGGTGGCAGGTCGGCACACAGTAGATCTTGGTGCTATCGCTGCCCACGATGCGTCCAGCATCCGGTCCCACCCGGCCGGCCGCATCGATGTCTACTCCTTCGGCGGTGAGCATCGCCCGCTTGGCGTCGGTGCCATAACCATACTGGCCCACGGTGCCATCGCTGCGGATCACGCGGTGGCAGGGGATCAAGAAGGGGATCGGGTTGTGCCCCAAGGCGGTGCCCACAGCCCGCACGGCTTGCGGATGGCCGATCTCCTTGGCCACCCAGGCGTAGCTGCGCACCTGGCCGCTGGGGATCTCGGTAGTCTTGGTCAGCACTGCCTGCTCGAACGGCGTGAGACCCGCCAGTTGGAACTGCAAGGTGTTCGCTGGCTTTTCGTGCTGCCAGAGGCGCAAGGCGCGTTCTACCCTGGCTGGTAGCTCCTGAGCCCGATGAATCGGCCGGCGATAGCGCGCTCGATACTGCGCCTCAAAGGCCGCATCGGAAGCTGCGGGAACCACAGCCAGCACGCGCTCGCCCCGGAAGGCGACGTAGGCCCGGCCGATAGGGGTGAGCATCTGGGTGTAGGCGTCAGCCAGACCGATCTGGCTCAGCACGCCAGGCAGCAGCGTGGCGGGGGCTGGTTCCATGCCCAGCATGCGCAGTTCGCGCTTGAGGCGGCGCGCCTCGGCAGCCGCGGCGACGGTGGCCTGAGGATCAGTTGACACGAGTTGGAGTCCTTTCTCTGCGAAGCGTACGTGCTGTGGCGTCATGCACTTTGCCTTTCTGCTATGGCCAGCGCTTGGCGGAGCAACGCGACACCGCGATGGACGTTGGCTTTGATGGTGCCGGTGGGCTGGCCGGTAATGGCGGCGATTTCGGCGTAGGGCAGCCCATGTACATGGCGCAGCACCACTCCCACGCGGTAGCGCAGCGGCAGCGTGCCTACCAGGCTGGCCAGTTCCCGCGCGCTGCTAGCGGCCATGGCTTGCTGCTCGGGCTGGCTCGCAGGGTCACTCGCTAGCGTGTCGGCGTCGAGGTCTAGCAGGGGGCGCACCGGCACACTGCGCCTGCGAGCGTGGTTACGCGCCAGGTTTAAGGTGATGGTGAACAGCCAGGGCCGCAGCGCCAGCGTGGCGCGTTGCTCTGGCGTGTAGCGCTGGAGGGCGTGATAAGCCCGCACGAAGGCATCTTGTACCACCTCTTCGGCGTCGCCAGCGCTGGTGGTGAAGCGCCGGGCAACGGCATACAAGCGGTCTTGATACGTCGTGACCAGCTCTTCAACGTGCGCATCGACGCTGCAGGCCAGTTTGCTGGGCAGGTCGGTGAGGCTATTCATCGTGCTCCTCCCGTTACATCATCATGAACACGAGGGCGCAGGAAATGGTTGCAACGAGGATGGACCTCACCCCTCGTCGCCCACAGGGCACCCTCTCCGTCCGGAGAGGGGAGCTTCTACGATGGAGGTTCGCCACCCGTACTGCCAGCAGCCCGTCCCCTCGCCAGGGAGGATAAAACCACGACCCCCCTGCCCTCCTCCCCTGGCGGGGGGGACGTTGCGCTGGCAGTACGCGGCCGTCATCCAGCCAGGTGGTCATGCCTGGTCGAGGGATCGAGTTCACCTGCCATTGGCCCCTCCCCCCCTGCTAAGGGATGGGTGCTCGCCCAAAGGGCACCCGGGGCATGGGGTTGTGGTTGCGTCACCTGCGCGACAACGCTGAGCGCGGCAGCGCGGCAGTGTACACTCTTGCCCCACGCGCAAGGCACATTGCCGTGACCGGTGTACACATGTACAGAGAGGACCGTGCCCGATGGCCACTGGACGTGCAGCGGTATTTCTGGAAGAGCAGCGCACCTTCGAGTTGCGCGATTTGCCGATTCCCGAAGTCGAACCCGGTGCGGCGCTGGTGCGCATCACCCTGGCCAACGTGTGCGGCTCCGACCTGCACTCCTGGCGCGGGGAAATGAAGTCGCGCCAGCCCGCCTCGCCAGCCGGCGCGGTGATCGGCCACGAAGGCGCCGGCCACATCGCCAAGCTGGGCGCTGGCGTGACCGCCGACTCGTTGGGCCGGCCGCTCAAGGAGGGCGACAGGGTGGTGTTCGCCTATTTCTTCCCCTGCGGCCGCTGTTACGCCTGCCTCGACGACCACCCCAATATGTGCGTCACTCGTTTCAACCGCTTTGGATTGCGCGCCGCCGATCTCCCGCCCTACTTCACCGGCACGTTTGCCGAATATTTCTACCTGCGCCCGGGTCACTCGGTGTTCCTCGTGCCCGACGACCTGCCCGACGATTGGGTGGCGCCGGTGAACTGTGCGCTGTCCCAAGTCATTTACGGTCTGCGCCAGTCGGGCTTCCAATACGGCGACACCGTGGTGCTACAAGGAGCGGGCGGTCTGGGCCTGTATGCCGCCGCCGTGGCGCGCGACATGGGCGCTTCCCGCGTCATCTCCATTGATCGCGTGCCCGCCCGCCTGCAACTCGCCACCGAGTTTGGCGCTGATGCCGTGGTAGACGCCTCCGAAATCACCAACCCGCAAGACCGCGTCGCGCGGGTGCAGGAGCTCACCAACGGCGCTGGCGCTCACGTGGTTATGGACCTCGTTGGTGTGCCAGCGGTGATCCCGGAAGGCGTCGACATGTTGCGGCAGGCGGGCACCTACGTCGAAATTGGCGGCATCTGGCCGACCACGGTCACGCTCGACCCCTCCCGCATCGTGTTTGGCAATAAGCGCATCTTGGGCATGTCGCACTACCACCCGCGCATCTTGCCCGTCGCGCTGGATTTCTTGCAGCGCACACGTACGCGCTACCCTTTCGACAAGCTGCTGTCGCACCGCTTCCCGCTGGAGCAGATCAACGAAGCGTTCGCACAGTCCGAGTGGTCGCGCACCCAGGCCGACCCCACCAAAGTCATCCGCGCAGCCTTGGTGCCGTAGAGGAGACGAACCTCACTCACCTTCGGCTAGCCAGTCCCGCCATCGGGGGGGAGACCGGACGCCCTTTGGGCGGGGGGCCGTAACCTCGGATCCCCCGCCAGCGCAAGGCCAGCGTGTAGCCCAGCAGCGCCACCGCCACCAGGCCAATCAGCGGCTGCAACGGCTGGAAGTAGGTGACTGCGCCGGTTGACCCTAGCGCCAGCAAGGCAATCTTGTTGCACACGGGGCAACCCACTGCCAGGAACGACAGGACCCCACCAGCGCTCAGCTTGCCCTCCTGCACCGCGCAGGCCGCCGGGTACGCATAGCTGGCGCAAATCAGCCCCACCAGCCCAATGGTGACCGCCCAGATTAGGTAGTCGGTCGGGCGCGTGGGGATCATCCGCTGGAACAGCGGATTAGGGATAAGCACCGTCGGGATGCCGATCACCAGCGCGGTGACGGCAGCGCCTGCTACACCATACAGGACAGCACGGGCAGTAAAAGCCGGCATGGCGTGTCCTCCTTGCCCTGGTGCTTAGGCCAGGCGCTTCTCCATAAACACGCTAATCGGGTTGGGGCCGTAGTGGCCGAAGGGCCCCCGCAATGTGTAGCGTAGCTTGGCATACAGCGCCTGAGCCGCGGCGTTCAAGGTGCCCGTTTCCAGTTGCAGCAGCGTGACACCAGCTTGCAAGGCGGCGTCTTCTAGGTGCACTACGAGGGCCCGGCCCAACCCCTGGCCCCGAAAGGCTTCGCTCACGAAGATGCGTTTCAGTTCGGCCTGGCCAACCTCACCCATCACCAAGGCGCCACAGCCTGCCGCCGCGCCGCGCACACGCGCCACATAAAACTGCACCTCTGGTGCGCACAGTGATGCCACATCCAGCAAGTGGCAGCTCTCCGGCGGGTACAAGGCGTGCATGAACGCATCCGACTCCTGGAGCAGCGCCACAACCTCGGCCTGGCGCGGGTCCTCCTGCCGGATGTGGAGTTCATTGGTAGCAGTAGGGCGCGCCTCTCCCCGCGCTAGCACGTCACATCCTTCCCCTCGCTACCAAATACTTCCATGCGTGCCTCGCGGGTGGTGGCGACGGCGCTGGCTGCGCGGTAGTGGAACTGCAAGGCGCGGCGGCGCAGCTTGGTTTGGTTGGCCGGCGTACCGTGGTGGATCAACCCATCGAAGAACAGCAGGCCACCAGGTGCGAGCGGCACCACCACGTCGCGGTCGCGCTGCACCTCGGTATCGCAGATCTGCCAGTCGCGCCGCTGGAAGTGGATCACCGGTCCCTCGCGGTGCGAGCCAGGGATCACGTGCATGCAGCCGTTTTCCGGCGTGGCGGCATCGAGCGCAATCCACACGCCCACGATCGGCGTGGTAATGGGGAAGTTGAAGAACGCCTTGTCCTGGTGCCAGGGCTTCTCGCGGCCGCCCCCTGGTGGCTTGAGCATCGCCATGTCCTGGGAGCGTGCCACGCCGTCGCCCAGCATGCCGCGCAAGATGGTGCGCAACTGCCCGTCTTCGGCGATGGCTTCCAGGCGTGGATCCACGCTGCCGAAGTTGAACAGCTTGCGCACGTAGTCCTGCTTTTGTTCGCGCGGAAGTTCGGCCAGCCGCTGGCGGGCGTACGCCTCGAACTGCACGCCCGTGAAATCGGGGTACTTGCCGTCGATCAGGTCCAGCAGCGCATCGAGGGCGGCGTCCACTTGTGCCTGGCTGAAGGCGTGATGTACCACCAGGTAGCCAAACTGCTCGAAGAACGCCAACTGTTCGGGTCCAACCGCGCCGAACCCTTCGACGCCCTGTGCCAGCGTATCGAAGTGGTACAGGTCGGCCGGGTAGCCGTTGCCGCCGTATTCGTCGAAGTGCACAGCCTGTTCAGTGGTGGTGGCCATGGGTGGGTGCGCTCCCTTCGCTGCGTGCCGTGCTGCCGACTGTTCATCCGTCGTGAATTGTGCCACGCGGAGAACTCCTTGAACAGAGGGGGCGTGGTTACGGACCTCACCCCTCGCCCCTCCCCTAACGTGGGAGGGGAGTTTTCACGACGGAGGATCACCACCCTACGTCCGGCAGCCCGTCTCCCCTGCCAGGTGAGGACGACAGGGGGTTGTAGTTACAGACCTCACCCCCAGCGCCCAATGGGCGGTGGGATCGACCTTCCCCGGCGGACGGTAGTCGCTCCTGCCACGAAAACCGCCAGCATTCCTCCAGAGCAAGCTCCCCTCCCCGGACGGGGAGGGGCGGGGGGTGAGGTCGTGGTACACTGCTTCTTCAACCGCATAACAGCCGGAAATGAGAAGTGGGGCGGTGTCCCACTTCTTTACTTTTGGAAGCGTGAACGGGAAGAGGGAGCCAGCGCTCTGCAAGCGACCGCTGGTGGGCGAGGGAGGCGTGGATGCCAGGGCAATCTGCACCACCCGCCGATTTCGCACGCGCACTGCTTGACCTCAAAGGCAAATACGAACTGCCCCCCGAGCTCATCCTCCACGCCGTCGAGGAAGCACTCGCTACCGCCTACCGGAAAGAGTTCGACCCGCATTTCCCGGTCACGGTGAAGATCGACCCGGAAACCGGCCGCCAGAAGGTGTACGCTGTCAAGACGGTGGTGCCACGCGTCCGCGATGAGGCACGCGAGATCGGCCTGCCGTTCGCCCGCCGCAAGTTTCCCGAAGCACAGGAGAACGACGAAGTCGAAATCGAGCTCGCCCAACCGGAGAGCTGGGGGCGCATCGCCGCGCTCACCTTCAAGCAAACGGTGCAGCAACGCATTCGCGACGCCGAGCACGCCCACACGTTCACCCGCTTTGCCGACCAGGAAGGCGAGCTGGTCACCGGCGTGGTCACGCGTGTCGATGCCAGCAACGGCATGGTGTACGTGGGCCTGGGCGGCACCGAAGCCATCCTGCCCGCTGGCGAGCAAATGCCCGGTGAAAAGTATGCACAGCGCCAGCACATCCAGGCCTACCTGATGGACGTGCAGCGCTCCGGGCATAGCACCCAGCTCACGCTCTCCCGCACCCATAAGGGGCTGCTGCGCCGGCTGCTGGAACTGGAAGTGCCCGAAGTGCTCTCGGGGACCGTCGAAATTAAGTCCATCGCCCGTGAGGCCGGTTCGCGCTCCAAAGTGGCCGTGCTGGCGCGCCAGGAAGGGCTCGACCCCATCGGCGCCTGCGTGGGCCTACATAGCACCCGCATCAACAACATCGTGGCCGAGTTGCACGGCGAAAAGGTCGACATCATCACTTGGTTCGCTGAGCCGGGGGCCTTCGTGGCCAGTGCCCTGCGGCCCGCCGTGGCTGTGAGCACCGAGGTGCTCGAAGCCGAGCATAAGGTGGTCGTCACTGTGCCCGTCCACCAACTGTCGCTGGCCATCGGCAAAGAAGGCCAGAACGCCCGGCTGGCAGCCCGGCTCACCGGCTGGCGCATCGACATCAAGGCCGGCGAAGTAGCCGTGGCAGCGCCAGACCCCAATGCTGACGGAAAGGAGTGACGGTATGCCACCACGCCCCAAACATATTCCATTGCGCACTTGTGTGGCATGCCGTTCCAGCCAGCCGGACCAAGCCAAGCAGCCCAAACGCCATCTCATCCGCCTGGTGCGCACACCAGCAGGCCACGTGGAGGTGGACCCTACCGGTAAGCGGGCAGGTCGCGGCGCCTACCTGTGTGCCGACCCAGCCTGCTGGGACCTGGCCTTGACCAAAGGCGCACTGGCACGCGCCTTACACACCACGCTCACCAACGAAGACCTGGCGGCGCTTCGCGCTTTCGCCGCTACCGTACCCGAGCCTGAGCTCGTCAAGTAACGCGCAATCATTCCTTGTATCCACGCTCGCTCGTTCGGCATGGCGCCAGCGGCCAGCGATGGGAAGCAAGGAAACGCACTCGCGAAAGGAGCAGCGTATGACTACCCCGCCTGCAGAAAACGGCGGCACCGGCCGCAAGACCACCAAGAGCCGCTCGACCACGAGCCGTACCACCACCGCGCGGCCGTCGTTGCGCTCGCGCACTAATGGCGGGGCCTCAGCGCCACCACCTGATCCAGTCGAAGCCATTGCACCACCACCTCCCGAGCTGGTGGAAGTGGCCGGGCCGGCTGCAGACGCAGCGCCAGCGGCTCCACCCACCGCCAGTAGCGAACCGGCCAGTGAGCCCACCGCCAAAGCGCCACGCACGGCCACGCGCCGCACCACGCGCACCACCGAAACGCCGGCCAGCACCGCACCAGTCAGCAGCGCCGTGGTCGCACCCGTTTCTCCACCCACGCCGCCTGCCGCGCCGGCTGCCGTACCCACCTCGCCTCCCGCACGGCCTGCCACCACGCCTGCACCTACTGCCGTGCGCCCGGCTACCAGCGCACCACCTGCACCCACCCGGCCACTCACAGCGACACCGACCTCTACAGGCGCACCGGTCCGGCCAGGTGTAAACACGCCAGCGCCCGTGCGCCCAATGCCCGGCGCGCCTACCCAGTTCCCACAGCGCCCAGCCAGTGGTAGCGCCCCTTTTGCGCCACCAGCAGCGCGCCCAATGCCCGGCGCGCCTACCCAATTTCCACAGCGTCCCACCGGGAGTGGTGCACCGACCGCTCCACCAGCGGGTCGTCCCGCACCCGGCGCACCCGGCGGCCCAGGCGTTATACGTCCCGGGGCGCAGGGAGGCCCTACTCCGTTCCCGCCGCGCCCGATGAGCGGCCCGGGCCCCATCTCCCCAGCTCCCGTGCGGCCCGCCCCAGTCCCGCAACGCAGCGGGCCACTCTCCGCGCCGCCGCGTCCCTATACGCCGGCTGGTCGCCCCGGCCAGTCATCGGGCGGGCACTCCAGCCGGGCCCGCACAGGCGACCGGTCCGGTGGTCGGTTTAGCGGGGGTGGCCGGTTTAGTTCCCGCACCGCGGTCACCGTCGAGAAGCAGCCCGTACTCGTCCCAGCACAGGTAACGGTCAAAGAGCTGGCCGATCTGGTGCAAGTGTCGCCAGTGGATATCATCAAGGAGTTGATGAGCAAGCACTCGGTCATGGCCAACATCAACCAGAAGCTCGATCGCGCCATCGCCGAAAGCGTCGTGACCGGCCTGGGCTACACCCTGGCCGAACCGCCAGTCGCCGCAGCCAGCACAGCACCGGCAGGTTCCACGCCGCAGGTCGCCGAGGTCGACCGCGAGCTGGAAACGCGCCCGCCAGTGATCACCATCATGGGCCACGTCGACCACGGCAAAACCACACTGCTCGACGTGATCCGCCAGACCAATGTGGCAGGCGGCGAAGCCGGTGGTATCACGCAGCACATCGGCGCCTATCAAGTGGACTACCAGGGTAACAAGCTCACCTTCCTCGATACACCCGGTCACGAAGCGTTTACCGCCTTGCGGGCGCGCGGCACCCAGGTGACCGACCTGGCGGTGATCGTGGTGGCCGCCGATGATGGCGTGCAGCCGCAGACCCTCGAAGCCATCAACCACGCCAAGGCAGCCCATGTGCCCATCGTGGTCGCCATCAACAAGATCGATGTGCCCGGCGCTAATGTCGACCGCGTCAAGCAACAACTCGCCGATAACGATGTGCTGGTGGAGGACTGGGGCGGTGACGTGCCCGTCGAAGCCATATCAGCCCGCCAGAAAACCAATATCGACGGGTTGCTCGATATGATCGTGCTGGTGACCCAACTGCGCGACCTCAAGGCCAACCCCAACCGCCCAGCGCGCGGCACCATCATCGAGGTGAAGCTCGACCGCCAGGTAGGGCCGGTGGCTACCGCCCTGGTGCAGAACGGCACGCTCAAGATCAGCGATGTGGTGGTGGCCGGAGCGGTCTCCGGCCGCATCCGCACCATGCTCAACGATCGCGGCAAGCCGGTGCGCAAGGCCGACCCCTCTACGCCCGTCGCGCTCGTCGGCCTCTCGGGGCTTCCCCAAGCTGGCGACGTGTTTACCGTGGTGGCCGACGAACGAGCAGCGCGCACCATGGCCGCTGAGGCAGCCTCCCGGCTCGGCGGCACCGGTCCCGTCAGCAGCGCCGGCCGCATCGGCATGGAGGCGTCGAGCACCGACGCCACCCAAACCCAACTCAAAGAGTTCAACCTGGTGATCAAGACGGATACCCAGGGTTCCCTCGATGCCATCCGCCAATCGGTGAGCGCACTGTCCAACACCGAGGTGGTGGTCAATGTGATTCACGGCGGCGTGGGCGCCATCTCCGAGTCGGACATCCTGCTGGCGCTGGCCTCGCAAGCGCTGGTGATCGCCTTCAACGTGCGGGTTGATGCCAGTGTGCGGCGCGTCGCTGACCAGTACCACGTCACCATCAAGTCGTACGAGGTGATCTACACCATGCTCGACGAGTTGCAACTGGCCGTCACCGGCATGCTGGAGCCCGTGTTCGAGGAACGCGTGCTCGGCCATGCCGAAGTGCGCCAGTTGTATCGCTTCGCCCGCAACGAAGTGGTGGCCGGCTGCGCCGTGACCGACGGCGTGATGAACAAAGGCGCCTCCTGCCGGGTGCGCCGGAAGGGACAGACCGTCTACACCGGCAAGATCAGCACGTTGCGCCGGTTCAAAGACGCTGTTGACACCGTGGAGTCCGGTTTCGAGTGCGGCATGACGCTGGATGACTACCGCGACATCCAGCTCGGCGACGTGATCGAGGCGTTTGGGCAGGAACGCGTGCGCTAACGCCTGGCGGAGGGCCTCCAGCTGTATTACGCGGCAAGGCCCTCCCCGCGCGGTGTGCTGTGCCACCCACACCCATTGACCCTGCGCTGAAAGGACACGGCCATGACATCTCGCAGGCAAATCCAGGTTGGTGACGAGATCCGCCGGCAAATTGGCCACCTCTTGCTCACCGAGGTGAAGGACCCACGCATCGGCATGGCGTCGGTGACGGAAGTACACGTATCGGCTGACCTGCGCCACGCGCACGTCAACGTGAGCGTGTACGGCGACGAGGCGCAGCAAACCACCAGCATCGCCGCGTTGCGCCACATGGCGGGCTTCTTCCGCCACGCCATTGGCGCTGGGATGCAACTGCGCTACACCCCCGAACTCACCTTCCACCTGGACGACTCCCTGGAGCGTGGCGATCGCATCATGCGGCTGATCGACCAGGTGAAAGCCGAGCGCGAACAGCGCCCACCCGAGGCCCCCACGCCAGCACCAGCGCCCCACCCTGCCAAGACGAAACGCCGTACACCAGCAAAGGTCAGCCAGCCCGATGAACAGTAGCCCCACCACCAACGACCACCAAGCGGCAGCTCGTGCCATCCAGGCGGCCACTTCGCTCGTCATCAGTAGCCACGTCAACCCCGATGGTGACGCCATCGGGGCCATTCTGGGTGCCGGCCTGTCCCTCACCGCGGCGGGCAAACGCTGCTTGGTGGTCAACCCCGACGAGGTGCCCTGGACCTTCCAGATGCTGCCCCAAGCCGGCATCATCAAGCGCTGGGATGCCTTGGCGGCCTTCGGCCGGCCCGATCTGTGGCTCGCATTGGATAGCGCCGACGCCCGCCGCTTGGGCCTGCCCCAAGATGCGGCCCAACTGCTGCAGGGCGTGCCCATCGTGCAACTCGATCACCATGTGACCAACAACCGCTACGCCAGCGTCAACTTGATCGAGCCCTCGGCCGTCGCGGTGTGCGAGCAACTAGCCACCTTCTTGCCTGCCTACCGCTTCCCCATCACTCCCGACGCCGCCACGGCCCTGCTGTGCGGCCTCACCACCGATAGCGGCGGCTTCCGGTTTGCCGCGGTCACCGCGGGTACGTTCCGCGCCGCGGCCACCCTGATGGACCTCGGTGGTAGCCAGGCCGAGGTGGGCAAACTACTCGGCATCCGGCGTCTCGCCCAGGTGCGCTTAGCCGGGCTGGTGGCCGGCTCGCTGCAGAGCCACGCCCACGGGCGCATCATCGAGGCCGACCTCACACGCTCCATGTTCGACGCCGCCGGCGTGGCTAGCGACGAGGGCGAGGGCGTGATCGAGGCCGTGCGCGGCATCGAGGGCGCCGATATCACCGTGCTCTTGCGTGAGGAACCCAACGGCGAGATCAAGGTCAGCTTCCGCACCACCGAAGCAGTCGATGCCACCATCCTCGCCACGGCGTTCGGTGGTGGCGGCCACCCGCGCGCGGCCGGTTGCACGGTGCCGGGGCCGCTTGACCACGCGCGTGCGCTGGTGATCGGCCAGGCCAAAGCACTCCTGGCCAAGCAAGGCTAGGCTGCGTCGATGGCGATGAGCGGCGTGGTGGTGCTCGACAAGCCGGTGGGCCCTTCGTCACGCCAGGCATTGGATGCCGTCCGCCGGCTCACCCACACCAAGCGTGCAGGGTTTGCCGGCACGCTCGATCCGCTGGCGAGCGGCGTACTGGCGTGCGCCTTGGGTGCCGCGACGCGCCTGCTCAGCTACCTGGAACTGGATAGCAAGCGATATATCGCCAGCATCGCGTTTGGCCGCTCCACTACCACCGACGACGCTGAGGGCGACACCGTGCTGGAGGGTGACGCCAGCCAGTTGACGCGCGACCATGTGGCCGGCGTACTGGCGCGGTTCACCGGTGTCATCCAGCAGCGACCGCCGGTATATTCGGCCATCTCCTCCGGCGGCCAGCGGCTGTACGCACTGGCGCGACGCGGCGAAGCGGTGGACGTGCCGGAACGCGAGGTGACCATTCATGCCCTCGATCTGCTGGCGTGGGAGCCGCCATGTGTCACGCTCGCGGTGCACTGCTCCAAGGGCACCTACATCCGAGCCCTCGCTCGCGACATGGGGGCGGCGCTCGACTGCCCCGCTCACCTCAGCGGGCTGCGCCGCACCGTTTCGGGTGGGTTTGACCTGGCGGGCAGCGTGACGCTCGACATGCTCACAGCAGCGGCGAGCGGCGGCACGCTGGCAACCTACATCCAGCCACCGGTGCGCTTGCTGGCGGGCTGGCCAGTACACACCATTAGCGCTGACGAAGCGGCGGCGCTGTTGCGCGGTCAAGCAATTGCAGGCGCCGCGCTCACACCGGGTCCGTGGGCGTTAGTGCGCGCCAATGGTGAGTTGTGGGCGACCGGCACGGCGCGCGAGGGGAAACTCTACCCCGACAAGGTGCTGGGAGCGCTCAGCGTCTAAGCGCTCTGGCGCAGTGGCCAGGCTTGCACGGGTGCGGGCAGCGGGTGCTGCCACCAGCGCGGGTTGCTCGCGGCCAGGCGCAGCAACTCGGTGATCTCCTCGGCGGTGCGTGGCTGGGAGAACAAGAAGCCCTGGCCCAGGTGGCAGCCACCGTCAAGGAGCTGCTGCAGCTGGTTATCTAGCTCGATGCCTTCAGCTACCAGGCGCAGGTTGAACGCTTTGCCCAGGCCGATGATGGTGTCGGCCAGGGCGCTGGACGCCTGATCTTCGCTCATCACCGCGATGAACGACCGGTCAATCTTGAGCATGTCCACCGGGAATTGCTGCAAGTAGCTCAGCGACGAGTACCCGGTGCCAAAGTCGTCGATGGCCACCTTGACGCCCAGATCGCGCAGCGCGCTCAAGCGCGCGATGGTGCTCTTGGTATCTTGCATCAGGTCGCCCTCAGTGACCTCGATGATCAGGTGAGCAGGGTCCAGGGCGGCGTCGGTCACCGCTTCCACCACGTCGAACGTCAGGTCGCTCTGGCGGAACTCGCGCCCCGACACATTGATGCACAGGTCGAGCTCGGTGGCGCCCGGTGTGGCGACGTGCCACCAGTGCAGTTGCTGGCAAGCCTGGCGCAGTGCCCAGCGCCCCACCGGCACGATCAGCCCGGTTTCTTCCAGTGAGGCCAGAAACTCCTTGGGCCCCAGCACGCCGCTGTTGGGGTGATACCAGCGCAGCAGCGCCTCCACGGCCACGATGCGCCCGGTGTCCAGGTGTACGATGGGCTGGTAGTGCATCACAAACTCGCTGCGTTGCAACGCCTTCTGTAAATCGGCCTCCAGCTCCAGCCTCGCCAGCGCGGTGGCGTGCATACTCGGCTCATATACCGAGTAGCAACCCTTGCCCCACGCCTTGGCGTGATACATCGCCGTATCGGCGTTGCGCAGCACGTCATCCGACGTTTCGGCGCCTGCACGGCTGAGCGCAATGCCAATGCTGCACGCCACGAACACTTCTTTACCCGCCACTTGCACCGGCACTTGCAAGGCCGTGAGCACGCGCTCGGCGAGGTGGATGGCCTCAGTGCCGTACATCGTGCCTTCCAGCAGCACGGCGAACTCGTCGCCACCCAACCGCGCCGCCAGGTCGGTCGAGCGCACCGAGGCCTTGAGCCGCTGCGTGACGGCCAGCAGCAATGTGTCCCCAGCCTCGTGGCCCAGGCTGTCGTTAATGGTCTTGAAGTTGTCCAGATCCAAAAACAGCAGCGCGAGGTTGTGCTGGCGTCCCTGCCGCGGTGCCCGCAGCGCAGCTTCCAACCGCTCGCGCAGCAGCAATCGGTTCGCGAGTTTGGTCAACGGGTCGTGATACGCCTGGTAGTACAACCGCTCTTCCAGGAGCTTGCGGTCGGTGATGTCGCGGCTGTTAAACACCACCCCGTCGATGTTGGGATCAAATAGCATGTTGGTGGCGACCGTCTGGACATAGCGCCAGCTCCCGTCCATATGGCGGAACCGCCACTCCATCGGTGCCGCCACGCCAGTGGGTTCGAGGGCGTTGTTAATAAGGAGAGCGGTTCGTGGCGCGTCGTCGGGGTGGAGGAACTCGGCAAAGGGCTTGCCGATCATGTCGGTGGGACGGTAACCCATCACCTGGGTGATCGACAGCGCTTGAAAGCGAATGATGCCGGCTTCGTCGACCACCGTGCTCACGTCCGACGAGTGCTGGATAAGGGAGCGGAAGCGGTCCTCACTGGTGCTGCGCAACACCGTTTCCGTGAGGTCGCGATGCGACAGGCCCAGACCCAAGGTACAGGCTAGCGCATCGAGCGTGCGCTGTTCGAACGCCGACAGCTTGGCGTGTGTCGTGACGCGCAGTGTGGCAGCGGCCCCGCGCGGACCCGGCACGGTGGCGACATAGGAAGGGGAGCGGCTGGCGAGTGCACTAGGGCCCTGCGCCATCACCACGCGCTCGCTGCCCTTGCGTTGCACCACCAGCGAGGCATACGCGCTGCCAGTGCTCGTCGTACCCCGGGCGAGGGCGAGGGCCCGCTTGATGAGCTCTTCGCCCTCGGGAGCGGCGAGCAGCAGCGCTGCCATATTGCGCACGGTATTGAGGAGCGCCACGAAGCGATCGGCCTCACGCAGGGCCGACCCCGCCACATAGGCAATAAACCCGGCCAGCACGCTGCTGGCAATTGGGGTCAACGCCACCGGATTATGAAACCAGGTGGGTACCACTGTGGGCCAGGAGGCAGCGCCGGCCGTATAGCCGATGACATAGCCAGCGATGCCCAGCAGAAACGGCCCGCTCATCGTGCTATACAGGGAGCGCATGCACAGACTCACGGTAAACAGGCTCAGGGCCGCTTCCGGACCGGCGGCGGCGGTAATCACCGCGATCGCTGCCGATTCAGGAGCGATCCAAAACCTCGAGTAGGCGGCCCGCGCATAGCCGCGCAGCCAGCACCACACGAGCCACACCAAGCCGGCCGAGGCCATCGCTTGCATCTGGATGGTGCGCGAGCTGGTGGGAAGCAGGAGCGCACGGTGAACGATGATGATGGTGCCGAACACCGCCAGCGCGGCCACCACCAGCGTGATCCCCGGAGTGGCGTCGGTGTAGGGTCGTAGCTTGGCCCACAGCGCTCGCGGTAGCGCGGCGGGGCCCGGCGAGTCAGCAGCGTCCGGTGGGGAATCCAATGCTGATTGACTCGCTTTCTAGTCTCACCCGTGGTCGGTTGTGCCACACGCGCACTTACTAGCTAGTTTGGCTAGTGCGGAGGTACCGGGCGTGTCGGGCCCCCCCAATTCACCTAAGTAACCTAACCCTTTCGTGGGGGTGCATTGCGATCCCCCAGTTATGCCCCCACACATGGGGGACA
>JANWJO010000068.1 GCA_025449435.1 Chloroflexota bacterium
CGCCAAGGTGTGGCAGTAGCGTGGCTGCAAAGATACCTGCCGGAATATTAGCGGTAGGTACTCTGGGTCAGCGAAAGCGGTGACTTGCACTCGCAGGCGTGAGTTGGCATACTTGGCCTCGCCGGGGGATGGTTCTCGTTCGCACCTTCTCTTCTTGTTGCCTGGTTTCTTTAGTTGCCTGGGAAGGGTATGCCAATATGCGATACCGACAGCGAACCAGTGCGTGGCTCTCCTCACTTGCGATCATCTCGTCCTTGTTCATTAGCGCCTGCGCCGCCTTTCCTGGTCCTGCCGCTGCAACGTCGTCAGCCAGTTCTGCTTCTGCGGGCAGCGCCAGCAGTGCGGCGACGTCGAGCCTGGCCCCCACCACTTTGACGGGGGCGACGTCCAGTGCAGCACCGGCTACCCCGACAGCGGTAGCCAGCTCGACCCAAGCGACCAGCGCCGCGGCAACCACGACATCGGCACCTGCGACTACCGCCGCGGCTACTACCGCGTCGTCAACCACTGCCGAAGCGACGTCGCTGTCCTGGCAGCAATTGGCAACCCTATTGAAGCCTTCCACCGTGCTCATTCGCTCGACGCTGCCCCAATCCGCCGTATCGGGTCCAGGATTGGGAGAGGGTACGGGAATCGTGCTCGATAAGGATGGTTACATCCTGACCAACGCACACGTGGTACAGGGCGCATCGGCCGTCACGATTGCGCCAGCAGGGTCCAGTAATGAGCGCGCCGCGAGGGTCATTGGCGCCAGTATGTGTGACGACCTGGCCGTCATCAAGGCTGAGACGTCGGACGGACTCGTACCGGCACAACTGGGCAGTTCTGGGACTCTACAAAGTGGCCAGGATATCGGTGTGTTCGGCTACGCGCTTGGCGACACCTTCGGGAAGGACCCTGCCATAACTCGTGGCATTGTGTCCCGTCTTAACGTGCAATTTGACAACTACGAGAATCTGATCCAGACCGACGCCACCATCAATCATGGAAACTCCGGCGGACCGGTCATCGGCACCGACGGTAAGGTGGTCGGTGTCGCGACGCTCACGTTCCAATCGGTGGCATCGAATACAAACTTCGCCATCAGCATCGACCAAGCGAAGCCTGTGATCACTGACTTGCGGACGGGTCACAACAAACTGTGGCTCGGCATGAATCTGGAGTACAACCAGTACGGCAAGTACTTTGGCACCGACGACGGCGTTGGTATGGTCGTCGTGGGAGTGGATAGCGGCGGGCCTGCTGAGAAGATTGGCGTGCAACCGGCCATGCTGCTGTATGCGCTGGCGGGCACGAACGTCAATTCGCTGGGCGACGTGTGCAAGATCTTGCGCTCCCACGGTGATGGTGATGTGCTCAAGGCCGACTTCCTCGCCGTGACTAATTCCGGTGCTGCGCAGGTCCAAGGAAACCTCACCGTTGGCGGTCCCAAGGGCGACGCGAGCAAGAATGATATGTTGGTTGTCATTGGCCAGCCGGCATCCACGAGCACTGCGGCCAATAACACGGCCACGGCCACGGCTTCGTCGGCAGCCACAGCACAGTCAGCAGGGTACACGGCACAGTACGACTTTGCTCAGGACAATGGTGACTGGCCGACCGGTGAAGATGACAACGTGAAGGCAAGCATCGCCAGCAGCGTGTATACCATCGCCATCAAAACGGCGAGCTACTACGAGTTGCTGTTTCCCAAGCCCGAGCCCGAAGCGGCCGATGAGGCCATCGGCACAATCGTGGCCTTTAGCAGCCCGAGTGGGCTAGCAGGCGTTGCGACGAGGGAGTCGGTCGATAGCGGTAAGAACGTCAATGCCTATGCTTGTGTAATCCGGATGGATGGCATGTTCTCGTGTTGGCTCATCCAGGCGGGTAACTTCAAGGCCATCAAGGACTGGACCGCGTCCAAATTGATCAAGACGAACGGTCCAAACACCCTCATCATGGAGACGCAAGGGAACAAGACTACGTTCAGCATCAATAATACCGACGTGTACTCGTTCACCGACGCCACGTTGACTTCAGGGAAAGCAACCCTCTTTATGGAGAGCGGCAAGGACGTGCCATTCACGGCTCAGTTTGGGAAGACCGCGCTACAGAGCCAGTAGGCTCTACCACGCACGTGCGCAGCGAAGCGTTGCCCACCGTGGCGGCTTCGCTGCGCGTTTAGACCCTTGCGATGATGTCGCGATCGCGTTTGAATGCCAGCACTGGAAGGTGGTTGCGCTCAAAAAACTGAGCGCCGTCCACATCGTCTGCCCCTGCGGGCGCACCGAGCGCGCTACTGGTGACAAACACGATCAGCACCGTCGCATTGCCGGTTTCGGCGTACACGTCGAGCAGCGTCAGCGAGTCGCTGCAGAGCCCAGTTTCTTCGCGCAGTTCTCGTGCAGCGGCATCGAGCGGCGTTTCGCCACGATCAACGAAGCCGCCTGGCAAGCTCCACTTGCCTGCGCCGGGCTCGTTGATCCGTCTCGCTAGGAGCACGGTGTCGCCTCGCCGGACCACCACGGCGACGGCAACTTTCGGATCGGCAAAATAGGTGAACTCACAAAACCGGCAGTGTGGGCGGTCCCGTCCGCCGGTGTTGCGGTAACCCAAGAGGAATCCACAGCTGGGGCAAAACCGCACCTTGACCTCCGTCTACCACCTACGCACGATGCTATACTCGGGCACCATCACAAGAAGGATGCGGCATGGCAAACGACCGTAGCTTCGACGTGAGCATAGCGCTGGAGTATACTTTGCGCGTACTCGCTCCAGATGCCGAAGAGGCCGAGCGGATCGCACTCATCGCCGCCGACTTCGCCAACCAGTGTGTGCGTTGGGACGAGTTGCGCCAGTGGCAAGAGGTGCGTCCAGCGGGTCTGCAAGTGCGATCCACCAACGTTGCGGTCAGCCCGATCCTCGTACCTCAGCAGATCAAGGACCTGGAGTGAGCACCGGCACAGTGAGCTCCGTCGAGCCATGGACGCCTCCTGCTTCACCGATCCTGCGCTGCATTGCTTGTGCCAACGAGGTGCCGACCGACCAGGTGGTGTACCACTGCCCCGCCTGTGGTGACCTACTGGATGTCGTGTATCAGTACCCGCCTATCGACCCTTACCAACTGAAGCAGTGCTGGCTGGAGCGCCGGCAGTCGATGCGGCCAGTAGACCAAAGTGGCGTCTGGCGGTATCGGGAACTGCTGCCGTTCTTGCGCCAAGAGTCTGATGTTGTTACGTACCCGGAGGGCAACACGCCACTGCTTGAGGCGCCACGCTCATCGGCCTATGCCGGTGTGGCTCGGGTGCAGTTTAAGCACCTCGGACTAAACCCCACCGGCTCGTTCAAAGACTATGGGATGACAGCTGGTGTGAGCCAGGCAAAGTCACTGGGCATGCGCGCCGTGGCCTGCGCTTCTACCGGCAACACCAGTGCTTCACTGGCAGCCTATGCGGCTCGAGCTGGCATGACGGCGATCGTGCTCATCCCTGAGGGGCAGGTGTCGTTTGGCAAGCTGTCGCAAGCGCTCGATTACGGCGCTCTCACCCTACAACTGCGTGGTGACTTTGACGCCGCCATGTCCTTACTCCTGGAAATAGCCCCCGAATTGGGCGTATATGTCGTGAATTCTGTCAATCCATTTCGGTTGGAGGGACAGAAGACGGTGATGATCGAGTTGTTGGAACAACGCGGCTGGGATGTTCCCGATCGCATCATCGTGCCGGGCGGCAACTTGGGCAACGGTTCGTCTTATGGTAAGTGCCTGCGCGAGTTACTTGACCTGGGGTTCATCAAGCGCCTGCCCCACTTGACGTTTGTACAGGCAACCGGCGCGGCGCCGCTCTACCAAACCATTAAGAGCGACACCCCCGATACGCTCGTGCGGGTACACGCGCGAACGCTGGCAACCGCCATAAAAATCGGATCGCCTGTGAGCTGGCGCAAAGCCAAACGGGCGCTCGAATGGACAGATGGTTGGGTGACCACCGTGACAGAGCAAGAAATCGCCGACGCTAAAGCCATCATTGGGCGCGATGGCATCGGCTGTGAACCAGCTTCGGCCACGACTCTTGCCGGGCTGCATCGGCTCATTCGTGAGGGTACTGACGCTACCGTTAGCGTCGACGAGCAAGTCGTGGCGATCCTCACTGGGAACGTGCTGAAGGACCCGGAGTACACGGTGCGGTACCACTCCGGCGAACTCCACGAAGAGTTCGTCACCGAGACGAAAGTCGTGCGCGCGTCGGGACCGGTACTTCCCAACTTCGCGAACCGGCCCGTAACTATCGACGCAACCCGTGAGGCGTTGGTCCATGCCATCCTAGAGCGTCTAAGCCAGATTGACGCTTAGGCAGCGAGCGGCACCTGAATACGCAAGATGCGCGTGCGTCCTTTGAGTTCTACCAGGGACCCACAGCCGGCGATGACGGCTCGCCGTTGGATGGTGGCATACGCCTCGGGCAACGCCTGCGCCTTGCTGTCGTACCCCAGCAGGAGTGGCGTCTCGACGCTGATCGTAAATTCCGCCGCTTTGGTGAGCAAGCGAACTAGGGCCGGCTGATCGGGATCGCGACCTTCCGGTACCGCAACTGCCTCTTGTACGATACGGAACAAGGCCAACTCCATAATGGAGGGGAGCCGGTGTTCGTCGCCTTCGGTCTCTAGAGTTGCCTTGAGTTCGCTGTGCGCATTCCAGGCATCTAGGTAACGACGGAGGCTCGCCCCTAGCCCAATTTCCGGCAACGATGCTGGCGTTGTGCTCGCCATGAAATCCCGCACGTCGCGCAATGAGGACTGAATGGCCTTGCGCAAGTCCGCCATTTCTTCGATGGCCTTGCCGGTGTCCACGCTGACCATCCGCTCGGCTATTTCGGCGTGCAACAGCAGGTTCGTCAATAACTGCACGGGTCCGTTGTGGAGTTTACGAGCGAGCATTGCGCGCTCAGCTTCCTGTGCCTGCACAATCGCCGCGGCGTCAAACTCTGCTTTGCTGGGGGCTTCGACTTCGACGGTCTCGGTGCGTTCGATGAGCGGATCGGCCTCGGGAATCGGCGCCGGCTGCGTCTCGGCTATGAGCGTCGGATCAACCACATCGACCACGTGCAAAGCAAACGTCACGACGTCAGCGAGGTGCTGCAGCGTGTCCCGGCGGCGCTTGAGGTACCCGTCGTGCAGCTGGGCCGTCACCAAGCGAAGGTCGGCCTGGTGGGCGTCCATGAGGACTCCCTGATATTGCTCACGCGTAAAGGCTCCACTTTGTTCCAGCGCGGCAACCGCCTGTTTGGTGTCGATAGCCTTACGCTGCTGGCTTGCAGTCTCCAATTCGCTCTGCTTGATTTGCGTATCAAATTGGGCGAGCTCACGCTTGAGCGTGGGCAATTCCCCAAGCAAGATGGCGATGTCGGATTTATCTTCTGGCGTCAACCCGGTGGTGGCAGTGGAAGGTACGTCCGGCATGGCTTACACCTGTTCCATCTTTATCCATCCGTGCCGGAGCGCATACACCACTGCTTCGGTACGGTCGTTGACGGCGAGCTTGCGCAGTATGGATGTGATGTGATTCTTTACGGTTTGGTCGCTGATGCCAAGGCTGCGAGCGATTTCCTTGTTGCTATTGCCACGAGCGATGTGCTCGAGCACCTCAACTTCGCGTGCCGAGAGCGGAATGAATATGGGCTCGGTCTCGGGCCCTACGGTGGCGAGTTCCCTGAACTGGCGGAGCACGCGTGAGGCGAGCAGCGGCTTTGAGAGGACGCTGTCATTGATGAGGTAGTTACCGGAATGCACCCGGCGCACGACGTTGAGCAACTCTGCAGGTTTAATATCAACAGTGAGATAGGCAGAGGCGCCTACTTTGATAGAATTGAATAGCTCTTCCTCATCCTCCATAGTGGTCATCACGATGACGGCGACAGCAGGATTCTGCTGCTTAATGAGGCGTGTGACCTCGATGCCGTTCACGCCAGGTAGCGTCACGCCGATCACCACCACGTCGGGGTTGAGTGTGTGGGTGGCCTCCAGCGCTTGCTGGCCCGTTTCCGACTCGCCGACGATGTCGATATCTTGCTGATCCTCGTGCAACGCAGCCTTAATGCCGAGTCGCAGCAGCGCTGTACTCTCGGCGATTAGCAGGCGGATGGACTCCAACCTCCCACCCCATCTCTCTACTGCGCTGCCCTAGTCCA
>JANWJO010000069.1 GCA_025449435.1 Chloroflexota bacterium
CGGACCCGCCGTGCTGGCCGCCAACGGCTCCGCCATTGGCATCGTAGCCATCGCCGGTACTGGATCGCTCATCTGGGGGCAAAATCGAGATGGAGTGAGCGCGCGCGTTGGCGGTTGGGGGTATCTGCTAGGCGACGAGGGTAGTGGCTTTGATGGGGGAAGGCGGAGCCTCATCACTGTGCTCGCGGCCAACGATGGCAGGGTCGCCGCCGATGCCCTCACCCAGGCAGTTCTACGCCATTTCGGCCTTTCGTCGCCCCCCGATCTGGTCAAGCGGATCTACAGTTCACCGAACGCGCGTGAGGACATCGCGGGCGTAGGGCCCGTAACCGTGGCGCTCGCCGACACCGGCGACGAACTGGCGGCCGGGTTAGTGGACCGCAGTGCACACGAGTTAGCGGCCCAAGTGAGCGCAACCATTCACAAGCTCTGGATTGAAGCGGAGACGTTCCCTGTCATCGCATCGGGCGGGTTGCTCAGCTCGCCACGCTTGCTTCGCCTGCTGGCGCAAGGGCTGAGCGAGTTTTCCGGTGCGTCAGTCGAGCGGCCCGCTCGCAGTGCAGCAGAAGGGGCAGCGCTGCTCGCGCTGCAAGCAGCTCGCGGCTAAGATCCGCTCGACAATGCTGTGTTGCGCGAGGGTGCGCGCGCCGTCATAATCGACTCCGGGAACGAACAAACGGAAATGGGCAAGAGATGGCCGCTCAGGTAGGTCTCGTCGGGCTCGCTGTCATGGGCGCAAATCTGGTGCTGAACCTGGAGAGCCGCGGTTTCAAGGTCGCCGTGTACAACCGCACCACCAAGCGCACCGACGAATTTCTCGATGGTCCAGCCCGCGGAAAGGGCATTACTGGCGCTCGCACACTCGAAGAGTTCGTATCGTCACTCGAACACCCGCGCCGGATCATCCTGATGGTCCAGGCTGGCAACCCTGTAGATTCCATGATCGACCAGCTTCTGCCGTTGCTGGACAAAGGTGACGTGATCATGGATGGTGGCAACTCGCTGTTCCGTGACACTATTCGACGCAGCGCGACGTTGCAAGCTGCCGGCTTCAACTTCTTCGGAGTGGGTATTAGCGGCGGGGAAGAAGGCGCGTTACACGGCCCGTCCATCATGCCTGGCGGACCGCAACTAGCCTATGAAGCGCATCTCGCGCCTCTGCTTAACGCTATCGCTGCAAAGGTGAGTGACGGTCCCTGCTGCACCTACATCGGTCCCGGCGGCGCAGGGCACTATGTCAAGATGACGCACAATGGCATCGAGTACGGCGACATGCAGTTGATTGCGGAAGCGTATGCCATCCTCACCCATGTGCTCGGCATCCCGCCCGCGGAACTTAGCGCGATCTTTTCCAACTGGAACACCGGTGAACTCGATAGTTACTTGATCGAAATCACGTCCAAGGTCCTAGCCTTTGTCGATCCCGACACGGGCAAGCCACTGGTCGATCTGATTCTAGACAAGGCTGGCCAGAAGGGCACCGGACGTTGGACCTCGCAAGAGGCACTGGAGCTTGGTATCCCCATCCCGACCATCGATGCGGCCGTGTGGGCGCGCAATATCTCGGCGTTCAAGGACGAGCGCGTTGTCGCGTCCAAGCTGCTGTCCGTTGGCGGACTAGGGTCCGACGCCGACGCCAGCCGGCTGATCGAGTCTGTTCGCCAGGCACTGTACGCCGCCAAGATTGCTTCCTACGCGCAGGGCATGGCGATGCTGCGCGCGGCGTCGGCCGAGCATCAGTTCAACCTGAATTTGGCCGAAATCGCGCGCATTTGGAAGGGCGGCTGCATCATTCGAGCTCGATTGCTCAACGAGATCCAGCGCGCATTCACCCACGATCCCGACCTGCCCAACTTGTTGGTGGATGGCCAGTTTCGCGAGTCACTCGCGTCGTCACATCAAGGTTGGCGTTATGCCGTGCGCGTCGCGCTAGAAGCCGGCGTTCCGGTGCCCGCTCTGTCGGCCTCGCTCGCCTATTTTGACAGTTACCGGGCCGAGCGCCTGCCAGCCAACCTCATTCAAGGGCAGCGTGACTTCTTTGGTGCGCATACCTACCAGCGCATCGACAAGCCAGGGACTTTCCACACGCAATGGGAGGGCTAGTACCTCTTGGCACCGTCAGCGCGGCTCGGCGCCCTCCCCGCTTTCGTGTGCGTGCCGAGCCTGCAAGCTGGTCGCCAGGCCAACCAGCCAGCTTTCAGGTCGCTGGGGCGGGTTGCTGGGTCGCCGCGGCCCGGCTCGTCACCCTGCAGTGTGTGCCAGGCAGCCAGGTGACGTTCTACATCGTGCTGGACCGCCCTGGCACCAATTGGACGGCCAGCGACCTCGCCGCTACGGCGCTTATCACTGGCCCGCTGTCCGGACGGCTTGGCAGCTTCGATGTGACGGTCCAACAGTTGCCACCCGAAGCAGCGGGCAACACCCTGTGGATGCTACTAACACTCGGTATCTCAGAGGCGGTCGGCCCAGGGCGCTACAAGGGCCCGGTGGAAGTTCGCTGCGGCCAGCGCGTGGAGCCGTTTGCTCTCCTCCTCGACGTCCTGGAAATCTAGCGGTGGGCTCCACGCAACCAGTATTATGTGCGTCAGGTAAGACAGTGGTGCGCGGAAAGGCGTAGTCTTCCATCTACGTGAGTGTGGCTGGCGGAACGCGGAGTAGGCCTCAACGAGGCACAGGAGCTTGACCATGGCAAAGGTGCTGATCGTTGACGACGACGCTGTCATCGTCCAGTTGGTGCGCGAGATCCTCCAGGAGGAGGGATATGTGGTCGTGGAGTCGTCGGAGCCGTTGCGCGTGTATGACATGGCCAAAACCGAAAAGCCCGACGTCGTCCTCCTCGACATTATGATGCCCTATCTCGATGGTTGGGATGAGCTCACCCTGTTGCACATCGACCCGGAGACGAGCCGGATACCTGTGATCTTTGTCACGGCCAAGCACGGCGAGTTTGAAACACTCACACCGGAACGGCGGCGCGAGTTCTTCGACTACCTGTACAAGCCGTTCGAACTGGACACACTGGTCGCCAAAGTGAAGGCGGCCGTGGCCTCACATCATCAATAGCCACCCGTACGGCGAAGGCAGCTTCAGGAACCCAGCAACTGCGGCAGGATGATGGCCACAACGACGAGGATGACGCAGGCACCCACCGTGAGGAGGGCCACCTTCCGCAGGTCATGCTTGACGTAAGAATAATCACCGAATAAGGCGGTCGTGGCGCTGCGCGCGCGCGCTGTCCCCGCCACCAGCGTGGCGCCCGGTGCTGCGAGATTGACGGGTGCCCGACCTTCAGATAAAGGCTGTGGCAATTTTGCTGGCGGCTGTGCCGGGATCGAGCGTTGCGCGGTGGAACTGGTGCGGGTAGCGGTACTCGCCACTCGAGGTGCTTCTGGGCGGGACGTTGCGGGGCTCGTCCGGCGCTGCGGTGAGGTCGTTGCAGGCGGTCGGGCTACATGTTGACCTGATTGCACGCCGGCCGGTTTGGCTGGTGCGGCACTGACGCGCACATCAACGTGAGGGCGTTTGGGCATCGGTCACTCTCCAGTGCGCGCCACGTCTGCACGTACGTTGTGCGAGTATACCCCAAGCGCCTAGGCGCTCAGCCGTCATCCTGGTCATCGAGTTGGTTGTGAAGGCGAAAGATCTCCGCCCTGACGGCGGCCAGGGTGGTGAACCCCAACTCTTCCAGTTCCTCGGCGAGCGATTCGAGTTGCTCCAGTTTAAACAGCGACGCGGCAGTAGTGTCCGACGCTGCGTTGCGTGAGTGCGACGCAGCACCGCTGCTGGGGGGAGGCGCATTGCCGGTCTTAACCCGGGGAGGCCCCAGCTTGGTAGCCGGGGCCCGCTTGCGGTTCGTCATTTACGACAGAAAGGCGAGGTGCTCTTTCAGATCGTCGACGAGCTTGCCCTTGTTGCGAAACCCAACAATGCGCTCGACCGGTTCGCCGCCCTTGAACAGGATCAAGGTGGGGATCGCCTGCACTTGGTAGCGCATGGCGGTCTCGCCGTTAACGTCCACATCGAGCTTGGCTACCGTGAGTTCGGTCTGATACTTGCCCGCGAGCTCTTCGACCACGGGAGCCACCATACGGCACGGTCCACACCACGTAGCCCAAAAGTCGACGAGAACTGGCTTGTCAGACTCGAGGACATCGGTCTGGAAGCTACTATCGGTTACTGGCTTAGCGTACGCCACAGCACACCTTCCTCGTGCATAAGCACAAGATGTACACGCCTAAGTTGCCGCACCATTGCGGCAAGGTCAGCGCACTCGGAGAAACAGACGGAGTGCCTCGTTGATCGCGCCTTTCGCGCCGTCGGGAAGCTGGCCCTCTGCCAGGCAATCGTCGACGTGCTCAGTGAGGAGTGAGATGCTGACACTATCGATCGCCGAACGAACGGCCATCAATTGCGTGAGCAAATCACCACAGGTGCGGCCATCCTCGACCATGCGATGGATGCCGCGCACCTGCCCCTCGATCTTGCGTAGACGCAAGCAAAGGTCTGATTCCACTGCATTCTCCTACCCCTACGGGGTATGGGTAGTATACCGAAAATCGGATGAAGTGCCAAGCCCCTGCTACGCAGTTGCAATCGTGCCAGCTAGGTCGAGGTGAGCTATAGCGTGCCCCGGTTGCGAAGGCGTGCCGGTCGTTCCGTACACTAGGACGGTATCGAAGTCGCGTCATTGCGCGGTACCCTATGCCAGGTAACAATACAACGATAAGAGGTAGCGCAAACGTATGGAACACCGCCTGCTCAAACTCACCTGCCCGCAATGTAGCCAGGATGTCCCCATCGACAACCCAAAAGGGGAACTCCAATGCAGGGCGTGTGGCACGGTGCTCACCAAGTGGCTCCGCTTTAACGTGCTGCTCGACCAGTGGTACGAGTCCAAGAAGTGGCGCAAGGACATCGTCCGGCCCGACCCGATGTTCGTGCTGGAGATGCTGTGGACGGCGAACGGGATGGGGCAGCAGATCTACGAGGCGACCACGCCACG